>NZ_JAAXYC010000143.1 GCF_018619185.1 Streptomyces sp. McG3
CTCCAGGGCCAGCAGGGCGATCTTCGTCTTGAGGTCATGAGCGTTCTTGACGTGCGAGTACAGGCTCGCGGTCCTGATGCCCAGCTTCCGGGCGAGCTCCGACGGGGTCACCTGCTCGAAGCCGATCTCGTCCGCCAGCTCGGCTCCCGCCCGTACGACGCGCTCCGCGGCCAGTCCTGCTCGTGCCATGCGACCCTCCGAACGCTCACTTGCGATTGCCTAAGAGAATATACGTTTGCCTAATGAGATTAGGCAAATTAGCGTGAGCTCCATGAAACCCCTGACCGAGCAAGAGATCCGTACCGCCTTCGTGAACTGCACCAAGGGCGAGGCCAAGCGCCTGTCCGTTCCCCGCGACCTCGCCGACCGGCCCTGGGGCGATCTGGACTTCCTGGGCTGGCGCGACCCGCAGGCCCCGGACCGGGCCTATCTGGTGCTCGGCTCGGGCGAGGGTCCCGTCGGCATCCAGCTGCGCTCCTCCGACGCAGGGTCCTGGCAGACCCGCCGCAGCATGTGTTCGCTGTGCGTGACCGTCCACACCGGAGGCGTCTCCCTGCTGGTGGCCCCCAGGGCCGGGAAGGCGGGCCAGCAGGGCAACTCGGTCGGCGCCTACATGTGCAGCGACCTCGCCTGCTCGCTCTACGTACGGGGAAAGAAGGACGCGGGCGTCGGGTCACGGCTCCGTGAGTCCCTCACCCTGGAGCAGCAGATCGAGCGGACCGTGGTGAACGTCGAGGCGTTCATCGCCAGGGTGACGGTCTGACCCGACATGTCCGGCGGAGGCGTCGTCGTGCCGCACGGAAAGCACGCGAGCGCCTCCGCCGATCGTGGACGGCATGGCCGACGGCAAGGTTCCGGACGCCGCGGTGAACGATTCCGGCCGTGGACGGGGTGGTGCCCGCTCCGATGCCGCTTCGCCGCACCCGCTGGACCTGAGCGGATGCGAAACCGTTCGACCGTGTACGAATGGCACCGGCCAGATTCGCCGTCCCGCGATGTGGCCGGTCCGGACGTCGACCCAATAGGTGCCTGGGGCATCCAATTGGGGGAGGAGCGGAGCGACCCGCTCCGCACCTATCACCGAGCACTGCGAGGCGACCGCTCCCATGACGGAATCCACGACGGAACCGGCCCGCCAGGACCCCGCTCCCACCGGCCCTTCGACGCAACCGGCCTCCGCGACATCGTTCCCGCAGGACCGCGACTGCCCCTACCACCCGCCCACCGGGTACGAACCGCTGCGCGCGGACCGGCCGTTGAGCCGGGTCACCCTCTTCGACGGACGTCCGGTCTGGGCGGTCACCGGCCACGCCCTGGCCCGCCGGCTGCTCGCGGATCCGCGACTGTCCACCGATCGCACCCATCCCGACTTCCCCGTTCCGGCCGAGCGGTTCGCGCAGGTGCAGCGGCGGCGCGTGGCTCTGCTGGGCGTCGACGACCCCGAGCACAACGCCCAGCGCAGGAAGCTCATCCCGAGCTTCTCCGTGAAGCGGATCGCCGCGCTGCGCCCCCGCATCCAGGAAACGGTGGACGGACTGCTGGACGCGATGGAGCGGCAGGGGCCGCCGTCCGAGCTGGTCGCCGACTTCGCCCTGCCGGTGCCGTCGATGGTGATCTGCGCGCTCCTCGGTGTGCCGTACGCCGACCACGAGTTCTTCGAGGGCTGCTCGCGGCGGCTCCTGCGGGGTCCCGGCGCGGCCGATGTGGACAAGGCCCGCATCGAGCTGGAGGGCTATCTCGGCGCCCTGATCGACCGCAAGCGGGTGGAGCCGGGGGAGGGGCTCCTGGACGAGCTGATCCACCGGGACCATCCTGACGGGCCCGTCGACCGCGACGACCTCGTCTCGTTCGCGGTGATCCTGCTCGTCGCGGGGCACGAGACGACGGCGAACATGATCTCGCTCGGCACGTTCACGCTGCTGAGGCACCCGGAGCAACTGGCGGCGCTGCGGTCCGGGGAGACGACGACGGCCGCGGTGGTCGAGGAGCTGCTGCGGTTCCTGTCCATCGCCGAGGGTCTGCAGCGGCTGGCCACCGAGGACATCGAGGTGGCCGGTGCGACGATCCGCGAGGGAGAGGGCGTGTTCTTCTCGACCTCGCTCATCAACCGCGACACCGAGGTGTACGAGAACCCGGAGACGCTCGACTGGGACCGGACCTCCCGCCACCACCTCGCCTTCGGATTCGGTGTCCACCAGTGCCTGGGCCAGAACCTGGCCCGCACCGAGCTCGACATCGCTCTGCGTACGCTCTTCGAGCGGCTGCCGGCACTCAGGCTCGCCGTGCCCGCGCACGAGATCCAGCACAAACCCGGGGACACGATCCAGGGTCTCCTGGAACTGCCCGTGGCCTGGTGAGCGGCATGGGCGTCCAGATCGACAAGGAACGCTGCGTGGGGGCCGGCATGTGCGCGCTGACCGCGCCGGACGTGTTCACGCAGGACGACGACGGGTTCAGCGAGATGCTTCCCGGCCGCACTGCGGGGACGGGAGACCACCCGCTGGTGCGGGAGGCCGTACGGGCCTGCCCGGTCGGGGCGGTGTCCCTGACCGACGACTGACGGGCCGGGCCCGGCGGGACGCGACACGGTCGCGCCCGCCGGGTCCCCGCCGCTACGGAGAACGCACCGGCCGGATCAGAGTCCGAACTCCTGCGGGGACACCCCGAGAGCCGTGCACGCTTCCCGCAGGACCTGCGCCTCGGCCGGGGCGATGTACCCGTCCGCACCGGCGATCACGAAGCCGGTCTGGATGACCGCCTTGGCCTCCACCGGCTTCTTCGCGGCCTTGGCGATCTCCTGCATGGCCTCGGTCCTGCCCTGCTGGAAGTTGAACATCATCTGATCGACATGCTTGTTGAACCTCTGCCGCAGCTGCTCCGGAGGGAAGTTCTGCAGGACGTCGTTCTGCAGGATCAGCGTCTCCACGTGGTGCCGCTCGGCGGGGTCGACAGACCCGTCGGCGGCCGCGACCAGAGCACACATCGCCATACTCGCGTCCCGGTACGCCCCGCTCTTGAGCTCCGTCTTGAGGGAGCCGAGCTGCGTCTTGAGCAGCCCCACCAACTTCTCCTTCGAGCCGCCGGCGGCTCCCGTACCCGCCTGCCGCTGGCCGGCGGGGCCCCTCGTGCCCTGCGACTGCTGCTGCTGCAGACCCTTGGCCTGGTCCTTGATGCGGTCCCACATAGCCATGCGTGCCACCTTGTCGATCGGATCGATGGGCCGCGCACTGTGCGCGGCCGCTTGAAACCATTCTTCGTGGACCGCTCGTCGGCGGCCCTCGCCCGGTGACCGGTGAGCCTCCCGGAGCAGGCGGCTCCGGGGGGCTCGGCGAACCGGTCACGCGTGGTCCTTCTGCCGATCACCCCGACGGGAACGCAGCCTGCGACCGACCGCCACGGCCAGCGCCACGACCACCAGCACCAGAACAACCTTCGAGAGCACCCCGACGTAACTCTCCACGAGCTCCCACTGATCACCCAGCAGATATCCGGCCATGACGAGGATGAAGTTCCATATGAAGCTGCCCAGAGCGGTGAGGAGTACGAAGATCGGCAGAGGCATCCGCTCAAGGCCTGCCGGGACGCTGATCAGGCTGCGAAAGATCGGAATCATCCGGCCGAAGAAGATGGCCTTCATGCCGTGCTTGACGAACCAGGCCTCGGTCTTCTTGAGGTCGGACACCTTCACCAGGGGAAGCCGCTCCCACAGGGCGTACATGCGGTCGCGGCCGAAGAGAGCGCCGATCTGATACAGGGCGACAGCCCCCACCACCGACCCCAGCGTCGTCCAGAACAGGGCGGAGAACAGGCTGATCACTCCCTGCCCCGCGGCGAAACCCGTCAGCGGCAGAATGATTTCGCTCGGCAGCGGCGGAAAGAGATTCTCCAAGGCGATCGCCAGTCCGGCCCCGGGGCCGCCCATGGTTTCGACCAGGCTGGTCGCCCACCCTGCGATGCCGCTCGCCGGCTCGGAGGCGAGGGGGAAATGCTGCATGTGTGTCTGCTCCAGGACTGAGTAGGTGGCCGAGGTCGGAGTGCTGACCAACTCGGCGACATATCTTTTCGGGGCCGGAAATCCCACGGGGTCCGGTCGGATACCGAGAAAGGAATCCGAGCCCCGTCACGAGTGAATCGCGGCGGAATTCCGCATGACGGGTAGGTGATGGCACGTGTCCGCGAGCGGGAGATCCAGGCCTGGGGGCCACCGGGTGCCTGCTCACCGAAGGGGGCGACCATGGCGCAACTCACCGCGGGGCGAGCGCCGAGCCGCCGCAGGGCGTCAGGCCGTGCGGGACCCGGAGGGCTGCCGCAGGGGGATCGGAGGCTCCGCTCAGCAGCGAAGGATCTGGACACGGACAGGGCTTCGCGATCCCGAGTGCGAAGAATGCTGCCGGGCGACATCCGTCGCGCAGTCGTGGAGATCCGGTGCTGAGGAGGGAATGCCTGCCTGCACGGGGGGTGAGGCCGTCGTGCTTCCCGCTTTGTGGCGGTGCTGGAGCGTGGCGTCACCGTCGACGCCCTCCAGCGGAGCGCTCGGCCCTGACCCGTCGAATACGGACACGGAGTGAGAATGAGCTGCCGTGTCGACGGTCTGCAGGGTCTGGGCGGAGGCGCCGAGAGCGAACGCGGAAATCATCAGGAGCACGGCGATACCGGCGTAGAAGGCCAGCATCTCCCTGCAGCGCATTCCTACGCTCCCTGTCCCGGTCGATTCGGCTCGTAGGGCGAAGTGCCAAAGCCGCTCGGCGAATTGCCGCCGCAGGACTGCACTCTAACAGCCCGAACTGAAGCGAACCTGAAGCTCATTTCGCCGTACGACCGCCGCAAGGACGGGCGGACGCGGGCGTGCGCCCGGCGCCGGCCGTGGACGGCGGCCGGCGCCGGCCGTGGACGGTGGCCGGCGCCGGGCGCGCACCCCGCCTCCGGCTTCCCGCCGAGGGGCCCTGGCGTGGTCAGGCCGCGTCGTGGACGCGGCCCAGGAAATCGAGGATGAGCGCGGCAACCGTGTCACCGGCGCTTTCCAGCAGGAAGTGCCCGCCGTCGAGGAGGTGGATCTCGGCGTCCGGAACGTCATCGGCGAAGGCGCGGGCGCCGTCGGGGCCGAAGATCGGGTCGTTCCTGCCCCACACCGCGAGAACCGGCGGCCGGTGCGCGCGAAGGTAGCTGTGCAGTGCCGGGTACAGCGGCGAGTTGCCGGCGTAGTCACGGAACAGCGACAGCTGGACCTCGTCGTTGCCGGGGCGCGAGACGAGGGCGAAATCGTGGTGCCAGGTGTCGGGGCTGAGGGTGCTCTCGTCCGGAGTGCCGGTGACGTACTGCCACTTGATGCCGTCCAGGGTCAGCGCGCCGCGCGCGTGCGCCTCGTTCTCGGGAGTCTGCTCGCGCTGGTAGTCCTGGATCGGCTTCCAGAAGCTCTCGACGAAGCCCGCGTCGTAGCCGTTGCCGTTCTGCGTGATGACCGCCGTGATGGCCCCGGGATCGGCCAGCGCGAGCCGCCAGCCGATCGGCGCTCCGTAGTCCTGGACATAGATGGCGTAGTGGCTCACCCCCAGCTGTTCGAGCAGTCGCGCGGTCAGCTCGGCCAGTGCGTCGAAGGTGTAGGTGAACGCGTCGACCGAGGGAGCGTCGGAAAGACCGAAACCCAGGTGGTCGGGCGCGATCACGTGGAAGCGCTCGGCCAGCGGGGGAATCAGGTCGCGGAACATGAACGAACTGGTCGGGAAGCCGTGCAGCAGCACGACGGCGGGTGCCTCGGCGTCGCCGGCCTCGCGGTAGAAGATGCGCTGCCCCTGTACGTCCGCGTAGCGGTGGTGGACCACGGTCATGGCTAACCCCTCTAACGAAATTTACTGGTTAGTGCCATCATGCCGCTCAAGCCTAACCTGTCAAGTAGAATTAAGGGGTTAGGTCGAAGAGTTGCAGAATGTGGGAACCCGTCCCTCCGCCCGATGTGATGGCTAGGGTCTGAGGAATGGAGACCAAGGGGAATCGACGGGCGAGACGTGTGACGGCGGCATTGGTCGGAGCCGCTGCCGCGGTGGTGTTCGGAGTCGGCGGCGCGCTGGCCGTGGGTACGTCGGACGAGGGGCCGACCGGCCCGGACCCGGTGCCCGTGGAGAGCGTGCCTCCGGGATCGAGCGGTGGCGGCGAAGTCTCGGGCGGCTCTGACGGCGGCGCGAGTGTGGGCGGCTCCGGGGGGTCGGACGGCGGCGGAAGCGTGAGTGGTTCCGGGGGGTCGGACGGCGGCGATACCGGATCCACCGGGGGGCCCGAGCCCAGCGCCCACCCGAGCGGTCCGGATCCCACGGTCGGACCCAGCCCTTCGCCGACGGCTCCGGTCGATCTCGCAGAGGTCGCCCGGCGGATCGACGACCTGGAGAAGAAGGTCGACCAGCTGCCCACGAAGAAGGATCTGGCCGATGCGCTGCGCGCGTTCGCGGACTCCTTGGAACAACAGGGTTGAGGGTGGGCGGGAACGTGGCCCCGGGGCCGGCTCTCCGGCCGCGACGGGGCCGCGTCCGCCGCGGGAAACCAGCTGCCGGCTGCGACCGGACGGCCCTGACCGGGTGGGGTGGCTCCGCGTTCTCGGACCGGGCCGTCTAGACGCGCTCCAGGGCCCGGTGAGGGGGCGGCGGCAGCTCGACCTCGACGGTGTCGCCGGCGCGGACCGTCCCACCGGCACGGACCACGGCCATGACGCCCGACTTGAAGGTGAACTCACCCGACACGGGATCCAAGGCGAAGACCTCGCCCAGCAGCCCCTGGCGGAAGTCGTTGATCTTCGCGCACGGATTGCGCAGCCCCGTCACCTCCAGCACCGCTTCCTCGCCGAGGCGCAGCAGGGTTCCCGTGGGAAGACCGAGGAGATCCACTCCCGCGGTGGTGACGTTCTCGCCGAGCTGGCCCGCCGACACGTCGAAGCCCTTGAGCGACAGCTCCTCGAAGAGTTCCTCGTGCATCAGGTGGACCTGGCGCAGGTTGGGCAGGTCCGGTTCGTACGTCATGCGGAACTGATGGCGAATCGTCGTGCCCGCGTGTACATCCCCCTCCACGCCGAGCCCGGCGAGCAGCGTGATGAACGGGAACGTCGGTTTGCTGAACCCGTACCGCTCGTTGCGGCTCACCGCCGTGACCAGGCCGCCCATAGTGCCCTCCGCGTGTCGTCGTCCGTCGCTGCCCGATCGTACGGAGGGCCTGTCCGGGTCCCGGATGCCGGTCAGTACGGCAAGCCCTCCGGAGCGGCCCGCAGGGCGGCCAGGACACAGGCGGAGGACGGCCGGAGCCGCGGGGGCGGCGCGCACCCGCCCGGCACGTATCGATCGGCCCCGGGAGCGGCGAGCCTCGGCCGAGCGGGCGACCGCAGGTGGAGGATGGGCGGGGGCGGCCCCGGCCGGGACCGACCCCGCACTGCCCCGTCGCGTGGAGAGGCCCGGCCATGAAACCGCTCGACGATCCGCTGATCCCCCCCGACCGACGGCCGAGGGCCGAGGCGGAACACGTTTGCCCGATACGACGTCGTGCAGGTGGCGGCGTGAACGCCCTTCCCCCCGGGAGCACGCCGGGAGAGGGCCGTTACGGCGAGGCCTTCTTCCGCCCCGACCGGGCGGGGGAGGAGGAACGCATCGACTTCGGCGCCGTCGCCTACGACGCCTTCACGATGACGCGGCTGCGGGCTCTCGGAGCCGGCCCGGGATGGCGCTGCCTCGACATCGGCGCCGGAACCGGCTCGGTCTCCCGCCGGCTGCTGGGAGAGGCCGGGGTGGCGAGCGTGCTCGCCGTGGACCGCGACGTGCGTTTCCTGAGCGCGCGCCCCGTGCCCGGCCTTGAGGTGCTGCAGGCCGACATCACCCGCCCCGGCTTCGCGCCCGGCGGCTTCCAGCTCGTTCACGCGCGCTTCGTGCTGATGCACCTGCCCGAGCGGGACCGCCTGATCGGACACCTGGCCGAACTCCTCACGCCCGGCGGTGTCCTGGTGCTCAGCGACGCGATCGACCTGACGAGCGACCGGACGCCGCCCACCCCGTACACCACGGCGATGCGGGCGATGTGGCAGGGGCTGCGGACCACCATCGGCACCGATGTCTCCTGGGTCCCGTCGTACCCGAACCTCCTGCGCGGGGCGGGGCTCGAACAGGTGGCGGCGGAGATGCACGTGCCGCCGCTGGCACCCGGCAGCGCCATCAGCCGCTTCTGGGCCGACACCTGGCAGCGCAGCAGGGAGGCGATGCTCTCCACCGGCCTGGTCGACGACGCGGCCGTCGACGCGGCGGTGCGCTACCTGGAGAGCGACGAGTGCGCCGCGCTGTCGGCCGGCATGCTCACCGCCTGGGGGCGGAAGCCCGAGGGGCCCACGGGCTGACCGGCACGGGCCGCCGGCCGGAACTCATGCGTCGCGTCGCGACCGAGCGCCCGAAAGGATGAATCGACCGCCGAACCCGGCGTGCCCCGAGGACGGAGGCCGCACTCTGCCGGGAGGGACGGCCGGTGCCGCACCCACCGTGGGGTGCGTGGCGGCGGGCGAGGGGGAGTGGGCAGTGGAATCAGCCAAGGGCCGGCCGCGGGTGCCGTTGCGGGACTGGGCGCGCTACCGCTTCGACCGCACACTGGCCCGTTCCACCGGCACCCTGATGGGCTGGCTGGTGATCACCTGCCTGGCCGTCGTTGTCCCGGTCAGCCTGCTGCTGGTGTGGACGGATCCCGGATCGCCCACGTCTCTCCCGGACCGGTTGATCGCGACCTGGCGGATCAGCGCGGAGACGCTGCGCCTGGGCGCGGCCACCGGTACGCCACTGCGCCTGGTGCTCTCCGCGGTGCTCGGGCTGGTCGCGCTGCTCTGCGTGTCGACCCTCGTCGGGGTGATCACGACCGGACTGGCCGAGCGGATGGCGGAGTTGAGCAGGGGGCGGTCCACGGTCCTGGAGCAGGGGCACGTCCTGGTGCTCGGCTGGTCGGACCAGGTGACCACCGTGGTGGGCGAGCTGGTCGCCGCCCGGGCCCCGCGGCGGCCGCGCGCCATCGTGCTGCTCGCCGACCGGGACAAGGCCGAGATGGAGGAGGCGCTGACCACCCGGACTGCCCCGGCTCCCCGCGCCCGGATCATCTGCCGCAGTGGTCCCGCCAGCGACCCGGACGTTCTCGCACTCGTCAGTCCGCGGTCGGCGAGCACCGTGGTGGTGCTGCCGTCGGCGGAACCGACGGCCGACGCCGAGGTGCTGCGCATCCTGCTGGCCCTGCGGGCGGTCCTCGGCGAGGACACGGACGGCCCGCCGGTGCTCGCCGCGGTCCGGGACGACCGGTACCGGGCCCCGGCCCGGCTGGCCGCGGGACCCCGCGGCACGGTCCTGGAGACCGACACGGTCACGGCCCGGCTGATCGCGCAGTGCGTCGGCCGCCCGGGCCTCTCCCTCGTACTGCGCGACCTTCTCGACTTCGCGGGCGACGAGTTCCATCTCGCCGACGCCACCGCGTTCCACCACGGCCCCTTCGGACCGGCCCTCCTGAGCCACCCGGACTCCTGCGTGGTGGGGCTGCTCACGCCCGAGGGCCGTACGCTGCTGAACCCGCCCGCCGACACCGTCGTCCGGCCCGGAAGCCGCCTGATCGTGCTCGCCCGCGATGACGACAGCACCCGAGTCGAGGACTGCCGGCACCTCGTCGACGCCTCGGCGATCGCCCCCTCGCGTGCCGAGCCGGCCGGCCCCTCCCGGCTGCTGCTGCTCGGCTGGAACCGCCGGGCCCCCCTGGTCCTGGACCAGTTACGGAGCACGGCACGCCCCGGCTCCGTCGTGGACGTGGTCGCCGACAGCGCCGTACCCGGGCCGAGGGAGCCGGAGGGCGGGGAGCCGGCCGGGCCGGACGTGCGCTTCCGGTCGGCTCCCCTGTCGCGGCCCGAGACCCTGCTCGGCCTCGACCTCGATCCGTACGACGCGGTGGTCGTCCTGGGCCCGGACCGGGGCGACGGCCCCGACCACCCGGACGACTGGACCCTGGTCACGCTCCTGGCCGTGCGACTGCTGGAACAGCGAACAGGACGCGAGACGCGTGTGGTCACCGAGCTCGTCGATGACCGAAACCGGCCCCTGGCGCCCGTGAACAGCGGCTCCGACGTCATCGTCAGCGGGATGCTGGTCGGTCTTCTCATGGCTCAGATCGCCCAGAACCGGCATCTGGCTCCCGTCTTCGAGGAGTTGTTCTCCGCGGAGGGCAACAACGTCTGTCTGCGGCCCGCCGGCGCCTACATCCACCCGGGAGCCGAGGCCACGTTCGCCGGCGTCGTCGCCGCCGCGCGGGACCGGGGCGAATGCGCGATCGGCTACCGTCGGCACGACGTCGCCCGCACCCGAACCGGGGACCACGGCATCAGACTCAACCCGCCGAAGGGCGAGCGCCGCGTCTGGTACGCCGAGGACCAGGTGGTGGTCGTCGCGACGGACCACCACCACCTGCCCACGGCCGCCGCCGGGCCGGACGCGTCCGCCATCGCGGGTTCTGCTCCTTAGCCCCAGGTGAGCGGATCGAGATGGAGGTAGAAGCGCAGACGCTCCTGATCCGGGGCGATGCCGTACCGCTCGGCGAACGCCGCGTCCGCGGCCTGTGCCCGCTCCTCGTCCACCCAGGTCTCCCGCGCGTTGGCGAGGAGCAGCGCCAGGTCGGCGTGACGGTCGGCCGCTCCGAGGCGGCCCAGGTCGATGAAGCCCGACACCTCCAGGGTCGCCGGATCGAGGATGATGTTGGGCAGACACAGATCGCCGTGGCAGACGACCGTGTCGGCGGCCTCCTGATCCCGTCGCCGGGGGATCTCCTCAGTGAGGCGGGCCAGCAACTCCGCGGGGGGCACGAGTTGCTGCTCCACCGGGAGGAACTCCGGATTCACGGCGCCACGGGCCACGACGTCACGTGCGACGCCGACCACGGAATCCAGCCCCCGGCGGAACGGACACGAGGCCACGGCCACCTCGTGCAGCCGACGGACCGCGTCCGCGATGTGCCCCCAGGAAGCGCGAAGATCCTCGGCGCGCACCTGATCGGCGGGTACGCCGGAGACGGCACGGATGACCAGACAAGCGCCCGCACCACCGGCGTACCAGTCGAGCACCCGGGGACCCGGTACGCCCTGCCCGCTGAGCCAGTCGATCCGGTCGCGTTCCGCCCCGAGACCGGCCGCGTCCGTGGCGGGCACGCACTTGGCGTACCGGGTGGCGTCCGCGGCGCGAAAGACGGAGGCTCCCGATTCGCCCGCGGTGACGGGCAGCCAGTCGCCGCCCAGGCCGAACAGCTTCGGCGAGACGGCCCCGGGCTCGCAGCGATCACTCATGGCGGAGACTCTAGTCAGCCCGGCGTACCGGGCCGGCCCGGAGCCACCCGACCCGGACTCCGTGTGACAGGCTCGTTTATGCTCCCGCTGGGGGCTGACCGGAAGGCAAGCTGAACATGACTGGGCAACGCGACCGTTGGGCGGAACTGACCGGTGGACAGGCTGGGGAGGAGTACGCCCAGCGGTTCGCACGGCTCGCCGAGTCGGGCCACGACATCCACGGCGAGGCCTCCTTCTGCGACGCGTTGCTGAAACCGGCTGCCCGCGTGCTCGACGCGGGCTGCGGCACCGGCCGGATCTCGATCCGCCTCGCCGAACTGGGCCACCACTGCACCGGCGTGGACGTCGACTCCTCGATGCTCGCCGTCGCCCGCCGCGAAGCACCCGCACAGGACTGGCTCCTCGGCGACCTCGCCCGGCTGGACGCCCTCGGCCTGGATCCCGACTTCGACCTGGTGCTCGCCGCAGGAAACGTCATCCCCCTGCTGGCCCCCGGCACCGGAGCGACCGTCGTCGGGCACCTGGCCGCCGCCCTGCGCCCGGGCGGTCTGCTGGTCACCGGCATGGGACTGGACGCGGCACACCTGCCGCTCGACGAAGCGCCGGTGACCATCACCGAGTTCGACCAGTGGTGCGCCCGGGCCGGACTGACCCTGCGGCAGCGCTGTGCGACCTGGAGTGGCGACCCGTACGACGACGGCGGCGGCTACGCGGTCAGCGTGCACACCCGCCCCGCCACGTGAACCCGCGGACTCTCCGGGAGTCCGTCGCCGCCGCTCGCTCACCGCAACCCCCCTTTCGCGATCCTTCCTGTCCCAGGACCTGGAGATACCGGCATGCCACGCGTCGTCCTCGTCGAAGATGATCCGTCCGTACGCGACGGAGTCGAGATGGGGCTGCGCCGCCGCGGACACGAGGTCCTCGCCACCGCGACCGGCGAGGCCGGCCTGGAGGCGCTGGACGCCTTCCGCCCCGACCTCCTGCTGCTCGATCTGATGCTGCCCCGGATGGACGGTGTCGAGGTGTGCCGCCGCGTCCGCGCGAACAGCCAACTGCCCATCATCATGCTCACCGCCCGCGGCGATGACGTGGACATCGTCGTCGGCCTGGAGGCCGGTGCGGACGACTACGTCGTCAAGCCGGCCCGTACCGAGGTCATCGAGGCCCGCATCCGTGCTGTGCTGCGCCGTATCGAAGCCCCGGTCGGTGTGCGGCCCGCCGTCGAACACCACGGCGACCTGGACATCGACCGTGCCGGTCACACCGTCCTGAAGTCGGGCCGGCCGGTCGCTCTCGCACCCTCCGAGCTGAAGCTGTTGCTGTGCCTGTCCGCGGCCCCGGGAAAGGTCTTCAGCCGGCAGCGGCTCCTGGAAGAGGTCTGGGACCACAGCTACCACAGCGATGTACGCCTGGTGGACGCCTGCGTGCGCCGACTCCGCATCAAGATCGAAGACCTGTCCCACAGCCCTCGGTACATTCAGACCCTGCGCGGATTCGGCTACCGCTTCGGCCCGCTGTGAAGATACCCGGAACGGCCGCAGCGTTCGGGGTGCGCACCCGGCTGGTGCTCGCGTTCCTCCTGGTCGCCGCGGTCAGCGCGGTCACGACGGCCGCGCTGACCTACCGGGAGGCGCGCAGCGCGGTCCTCGAACGCGCACAGGACACGGCCGTCGCCTCCTTCCGCGAGGAGGTCGAGCGGTTCGTCCCCGGCCTGCCCCTGGACCTGGAATCGGTCCGGTGGGAGCTGTACGACATCGCGGCCCGCTCCCAACCCCAACCGTGGATCGTGTTCGCCGAGTACGGCTCGGTGCGCGTCTCCTCGGGCGACCGGCCCGTCTCCGGTGTGCTGACCGGGGAGCTGCGCCGTGCGGCGCGGACCGCGCCGCACGGCAGCTTCCAGCGGGTCGTCAAGGACGGGAACGCGTATCTGACGATCGGGATGCCGGTGATGACACGGGTCGTCGCGGGCGGGGGTGCGGTGCCCAGCGGCCTGGTCCTCTTCGCCGTGATGCCCATGGCGAACGAGGAGACGGACATCGACGCACTGGTGACCGCAGCCCGCGACGGTGCGCTGCCGGGGCTGGCCGTGGCCCTGGTGCCCGCCCTGTTCGCGGCGCGCAGCGTCCTGCGCCCCGTCCGCGAACTGCGCCGTGCCGCGGACTCCATGGGCGGCGGGCGGCTCGACGCGCGGATCACCGTGCGCGGCAGGGACGAAATGGCCGACCTCGCCCGGACGTTCAACAGCTCGGCGGCCCGCCTCGAACACTCCGTACAGGAACTCCGGGACGCCGGGGCGCGGGCCCGGCGTTTCGCCTCGGACGTCTCGCACGAACTGCGCACCCCCCTCGCGGGGATGCTCGCCGTCACGGACGTGCTGGACGAGGAGGCCGGGACGCTCGACCCGGACACCGCCCGGGCGGTGCGCCTGATCAGCGCCGAGACCGGCAAACTGGCCCTGCTGGTCGAGGACCTGATGGAGATGTCCCGCTTCGACGCCCGCGTGGCCGGGCTCAACACCGACGAGGTGGACGCGGCGGAGGCCGTACGGAGAACCCTGTCCGGCAGGCAGTGGCAGGACCGGGTCCGGGCGGAACTGCCCGAGGGCGTCCGCATCCGCCTCGATCCGCGTCGCTTCGACGTCATCGTGGCCAACCTCGTCGGCAACGCCCTGCACCACGGGGCCGAACCCGTCACCGTCCGGCTGTCGGCCCGTGCGGGTGCGCTGGTCACCGAGGTGCGCGACAGCGGCCCCGGGATCGCCCCCGAAGCGCTGCCGAACATCTTCGACCGCTTCTACAAGGCGGACGCCGCACGTTCCCGCTCGACGGGCAGCGGCCTCGGACTCGCGATCACCCAGGAGAACGTGCGCCTCCACGGCGGCACGATCCGCGCGGAGAACACGCCCGGTGGCGGCGCGCTGTTCACGGTGGAACTGCCCTTCGACGGGCCCGCCTCGGGCCACGGCGCGCCGGACGGTCGGGCTGCCGCACACGGCGAAGGACCGGGGACCGGCCCGGACGACAGGACGGAGGCCACCGCGTGAGGAAGCCGGCGTTCCGCGCGGCCGGGCTGGCCGCGCTGCTGGTGCTCGCCGGGGCGCCGCTCTCCGGCTGCGGTATCCAGGAGACGGGCGTGGTCGGGGCCGGGAGGCCGCCGGTCGGCGACCTGTTGCCACCGCGCGACTCACGGGTGCTGTTGTTCTTCTTCTCTCCCGACGACGAACTGCTGCCCGTGCCACGGATCGTCGACGTTCCCTGGCAGGGCGGCCCCGGGAGTTCGCCCTCGGAGGGCGAGGAGGCGAGCGAGGCCCTGTCGCCCCTGACGGCCGTCACCGCACTGCTCGACGGGCCGAACGAGGCCGAACGGCGGGCCGGGCTCCGCAACGCCCCCTCACTGCCCCGCGAGGCGTCCGCCGCCGACCGGGTCGTGACGCGCGCCTCGACCGTCGAGGTCAGGCTCGACCTACGGGTGAGGCGGCTGTCCGCCCCCGCCCGCGACCAGCTCGTCTGCACGGCCGCCTTCGCCGCGCAGACGCAGGGAGCCCTGCCCGTCACCCTGGTCGGACGGGACGGTCACCTCGCTCCGGCCCACTGCTCCCTGCGCCCGGTCCCCGCCCCGGTCCGCTGAGCGGCCGCAGAGGGAAGCGGGAACGGCCCCCCCACCACACCGACGGCACGACAGCGGCCCGCCGGAACTTCCGTTCCGACGGGCCGCTTCGCCCGGCATCACCCCGGGCGGTGTTCCGTCCGGGGGCGCCTCACCTGCCGAAGAAGGCGCTGTGGATCGTCACCGTCGACTCGTTGCCGCTCCTGTCGGTGACGACGGCCTTCAACGAGACCGCCTTGCCCTTCGCCGGGGCGGTCACGGTGACCTTGCCCGCGGTGACCTTGGCGGGCAGCCACGTCTCGTTGTCGTACGACACCGTCACCCGCAGCGACTTCAGGCCGGCTCCGGCCGCCGCGCCCTGCACCAGGACGGGGAACGTCTGCTGGGAGCCCGCCGGAACGGTGGAGTCCAGCGCGAGCCGCGGCTGGAAGCGGACCGTGGAGACCGGCAGCGTCGCCGGAGCCTCGGTGCGGGCCGAGGTGAAGGTCCACGAGGCGTCGATCCGGTTCCCGGCGCGGTAGACCGCCGGGTTCCGGTTGACCGTGGTCGCCACCTTGTACGCGGCGGACTCCGGAGGCAGCGCGAAGAACCGCTCGTCGACGGCCGCGTCCTCCTTCGCGTACAGCACGCCGTCGCGGTGGATGGTGGTGGTCGCACCGGCGTACCGGGCGAACCCGGGATGGCCCGGCCCGTCACTGACCAGTGCCAGCGAGCCGTAGAGGTTGTCGCCGTCGCGCACGAGTCCGTCGCCGGCCTTGATCCGCGGCCCCATCACACCGGCGTGGAAGGTCTCGGTGTGTGTCGTCCCCGGCTCGAACCTCCGGGACGCGTCCCAGGAGTAGGCCGCTTCGATCTGACGGTCGCCCGCAGGATCCTTCTCCCCGAGGACGCCCGCCGAGATGTTCCAGACGGCGTCGTCGTCCGTGGACAGGTACACCTTCCGGGTCCCCGTCAGGGGGTGCACGGTGAAGGCCGGGTCGACACCCCCGTTGGCCAGTTCGCCGTATGCCTTGACGATGCCGTCGAGGCCGGGCACCGACGCCCCGATCCGCACCTTCACCAGGGCCATGTTCCTGGTCGTGTACGTCTTGCTGTAACCGGTGGCCAGTTCCGGGACCAGGCTGCCGGCGAGCGCGTTGTACTCGGTGGCCCCCTGCTTCCAGTGGGCGGACCACTGCTGGTAGAGGGAGGAGTCGCCGGTCACCGGGGAACCCTGGTACGCGGTGCGGACGTTGTCGAAACTCGTGAAGTCGCTCCACAGAGTGATGCCCGTCTCGGGCGTGTTGAGGGAGTACATCATCCCCGCGCGTGTGGGCGTGGCCGTCGCGTCCGGCACCTTGAACGTCACCGGCCGGGTGGACCGGGCGTCGAGGTCGACCGTGGTCGGGCCGGTCACCGAGAGGCGGGGGTTGTTGATCAGGTCGGCGCCCCTGCCCGGGGCCGTGGGGTCGACCAGCATGTCGGCCGACAGGTTGTAGGTGCCCCGCGGCAGCCGGACGGTGACCGAGCCGGACGACAGGTCGGGGAAGAACCGCTGCCCCGAGGCGTGATCGGAGTAGCCCTTCAGGTCGGCCTGCCAGCCGGTGCTGGGCTTGCCGTCGCGTCCGGTGGCGTTGAAGGTGACCTCGTACGACTCGGCCTCACGTTCCACCGCTGCCGCCGTGCGGACGCTCTGGCCGCCCCCGGACGCCACGACGGTGGCCGAGTAGGAGCCGTCGACCGTACCGCCGAGGCGGGTGTCGGCGGTCAGGTCCACGGCGGCGGTGCCGCCCGCCGGGACCGTGACCCGCTGGGCCCCGAGGGTGAAGAAGCCGGCCGGGGCCGGCTGTCCGTCCCCGCCGGTCGGCGCGGACAGCGACAGGTCCAGCGTCACGTCGGCGCTGCCGTTGTTGCGGTACGTCACCTGCTGGGTGACGGGGGTGTCGTCGGTGTGGGGCCAGGTCCGGGTACCGAGGTTCACCGAGACCGGCTCGGCCACGACCGTCTGGTCGATCGCCTTGTCGACGGTGAGCCGGCCCGCGCCCTGCTGGAAGACGGAGTGGGAGCCGTCCTTGGCCGAGCCCGTCAGGGCGGCCTTGAGCTGGGCGCCCGTCCAGGCGGGGTTCTTCTGCTTGAGGATCGCCGCGGCACCCGCGACGTGCGGAGTCGCCATCGACGTGCCGTTCAGGCTCCGGTACCCGGGCGGGTTCTGCCCCGCCACGCCCTCCGCCGCTGCCGCCGTGATCGACACGCCCGGTGCGGTGATGTCGGGCTTGACGGCCTTGTCACCGGTACGGGGACCGACGCTGGAGAAGTCGGCGATCCGGTCGTTGTCGTCGACGGCGCCGACGGTCAGGGCCGCGTCGGCGCTGCCCGGCGACGCGACCGTGCCCCGGTCCGGGCCGTTGTTGCCCGCGGCTATCGCGAACAGCACGCCCTTCTCCGCGGAGACCTTGTTGACCTGGGCTTCCAGCGGGTCGATTCCGGGGGCGTCGAGGCCGCCCAGGCTCATGTTGATGACGTCGGCGCCCTGGGCGACGGCCCAGTCGACCCCCGCGATGATGCTGGAGTCGTCACCGAAGCCCCGGTCGTCGAGCACCTTCGCGTTGATCAGCCGGGCTCCGGGGGCGACTCCCTTGAACCGGGCGTCCTTCGCTCCGGCGCCGGCCGCCGTGGAGGCCACGTGTGTGCCGTGCCCGTCACGGTCCTTGGCATCCGGGGAGCCGCTGAAGTTGCGCTCCGCGGCCACCCGGCCCGCCAGGTCCGGATGGGTGGCGTCGATGCCCGTGTCCACGACGGCGATCTTCACTCCGGTGCCGTCGAACGACCGGGCCCAGGCCGCCGGGGCGCCGATCTGACCGGTGCTGCGGTCGAGCGAGGCCTTGCGCACACCGTCGAGCCAGATCCGGGCGATGCCGGACGCGGTGGCCACCGAACCGTCCGCCCGCTGACGGGTCAGGGCGTCCCACAGCGCGCCCTCGCTGTCGGTGGCCGCGGCACTGGTGACGGCATCGGCGTCGAGGGCCGACAGGCTCCGGCGGACGGTGGTGCCGTCGGCGGACCGCACCTCGGCACGGGCGGACCCGGCCGACGCTCCCCGGTAACCGACGATCACCTTGAGCCCTGCCCGGTGGGCCTTGAGGCTCTCCGGCCGGGCCAGCGCGGTGATGTCGAACAGCCGCCGGTCCAGCCTGCCGTCGGCGATCAGCTGCCGGGCGTCACGCGGCACCACATGGGTGCGGCCGTCGTGGATCTCGGTGAAGAAGGGGATGTCCTCCCGGCCCTCGGCCCGCTCGATGCCACCGACCCGGCCCCCGGCGTCCACGAGGACCCGGTCGCCGGTGATCAGGGTGACGGTGTGGACGGTCCGGCCATCTGCCTTTAAGGCCTTGGCGGTGGACGGGGATGCCGGGTCCGGGCCGCCGGTCTTCCCCGACGCCGGACCGGTCATGCTCGCGGTCAGGGCGACCGAGGCCGCGGCGACGAGCGCATACGCCCGCGTTGATCTTTTTCGCAAGACTGTCCCTGCTCAGGAGTGGTTCGGGCGGGCGAAGGCCCGGCCGCACGGGGCGCGTTCGAATACACGGTCGGCCCCGGATTCCTGAGTATGCCGAGGCCGTTCGGACGCACTCAATGATCGTTGTGTAACAGCCGAGCACCCTGATCCGGCCCCCGCGCGACGTCGTACGCCCCCCGGATCAGCCGGCCGGTGCGACCGGACTCCACACGCCCGACCACTGCTCGGCGCCGTACTCCTCGAACCGTGCCACCTCGGTGAACCCCAGCTTCCGGGCGAGGCGCATCGAGGGGCTGTTGGCGATCCGGGTGCGGAGCACCACCGGTTCGCCGGGACACGAGGCGGCGAACCAGCCGAGCACGGCGGCGCAGGCCTCGGCGGCGTACCCGAAGCCCCACGCCCCGGGCAGGAACATATAGCCGAGCTCGGCGCGCTCGACGTCCGGACCGAGGCCGCCTGGACGCTCGGCGGCCCGGCGTTCGAGCGTGACCGTGCCGACCATCGCCCCGCCGAGCTCCACGACGAAGAGCCCTCTGCGCCGTCCCGGCACGTCGGGAACGGCCCGCTCCAGCTCATCACGCGGACGGGCGCCACCGAGGTGGGCGCCCACCTCCGGCGACGCGAACAACTCGATGAACGCCGCACGGTCCCGGGCCTCGGACGCACGGAGCACGAGCCGCGCCGTGTCGATCGGGTCAGGTGGCCAGGCGACACGTCTTGGTTCCGTCATGGCGGGCAACCTATCGTGCCTGTACCCGGGCCGGGCCGAGGTGCCACAGGTGGTCCAACATGGCCCGGTGCGCGCGGAGTTGAGCGGACCTGCCCGCCCAAACGCTCCCCGGCGGGCTTCTCCCGCGCCCGGGCCGCCGCGGCGGTCGGCATGTTCCGCGACCTTGCGCGCGCACCGACCCCGCACGACGGGTGCGCAAACCCCTCCGCCC
>NZ_JAAXYC010000144.1 GCF_018619185.1 Streptomyces sp. McG3
CTGCACGGTGTACGGGTTGGGCTGCGGGCGCTGGTGCTGGTGGTGCTGCTGCGCGGGGTGCCGCTGGTACGGGAGCGGCGCGGGGTGCCCGGCAGCGGGGAACGGGGGCGGGGTGCCGAGGGAGTTGTAGTGGCGGATCTCCACGTACAGGTAATAGGTGATCACCCCGGCCAGCAGGCCGACGATCCAGACCATCATGAACAGCGCCGACGCGTCCGACATGTCCTCGGGGTCGTCGGGTGTGTCCATGATGAAGGCGAACAGCGCGGCGTTGAGGACGATCACGACCGCGAGCAGCACCCAGTCGCGCGGCCTGCGGGTGACGCACGCCAGCCGCAGCATCGCCACCCAGCCCAGCATGCCGCAGCTCAGCACGGTCACCGCCACGAGGATCACGCGCACCGTCGTGAGCGTCGCCGAGGACGGCCGGGATGTCGTCTGCTGCTGCGGCGTCGGGCCGTAGCCGTGCATGTGCTGCTCCTGGGACGCGTATGTCGGACGTGTGGGGTGAGCGTATACACCTCCACCGACCGGCCGACCCCGGGTTGTACCCAACCGTTGTGGTTCTCCCCGCCCGCGGGACCGCCGCCCCCGGTCAACCGGCCGGTGCCGGGGCTCCGCCGGTGAAGTCCACCTCGGCCGCCGGCAGTACGCGCACCCGGCGGCCGGGGAAACGGAGGTTGCGGTAGATCTCGTTGTGGTGCGCGACGGACGCCTCCGGTGCGGCGTACGGGCCGGGGCCGGGCCGGACGGACGTGGTGTGCCCGTCCGCGACGAGCACCACGTCGTACCCCCGGCTCAGCGCCTGCCGGGCCGTGGACTCGACGCAGATCTCGGTGGCGAACCCGGTGACGACGACTTCCCCGACCCCCCGGGCGCGCAGGACCGCGTCCAGTTCCGTGTCGAGGAAGCTGTCCGGGGCGGCCTTGGGCACGACCGTCTCACCGGGGGCCGGGGCCAGTTCGGGCACGATCCGCCAGCCCTCGGTCCCGGGCTCCACCTCGTCGTCCCGCTGCTGCGCGAACACCACCGGCGCACCGGCCTCCCTGGCCCGTGCCTGGAGGCCGGCGATGGCCGCGACGGTGCCGGACGCCCGGTACGCCATCGCGACCAGGGCGTTCTGCATGTCGATGACGAGGAGAGCGGGGGCAGGGGCGAGGGGCGGCGCGCTCGGGGTCGCGGGTGCGGGGGCCGCCGCGCTCGGGGTCGCGGGCATCACAGTCGGTGCCGTACCCAGACGTTGGGCTCGACGTAGACCGCGTAACCGTGCGCGAGCGCGCAGTGCACCGGGACGAGCGCCCCCGGCACCTCCACCGGACCGTCCTTGTCGAACGGCAGCCCGGTCCACTCCCGCCACTGGGCGAGCGAGCCGCTCACCGTCATCGACACCGTGGCGACCGAGTCCACCGTGCCGCCCGCCCGGGCGTGGACCCGCAGCCAGGGGTCCACGGGGAGGCCGTCCTCGGGGCGGGTCAGCCGGGCGTACTCCTCCATCGGCAGGCCGGACCGCAGGTGCTTGCCGTTCGGCCGCACCGGGGCGACGACTTCCCGGAGGCCGAGCCGTAGCGCGTTGTCGCGCAGCGCGGCGAGCATCCGGCCCGATATGCCCTTGCCCTGGTGGCCGGTGGCCACCGTGATCTCGATCGCCCCGACCGTGTCGGGCGTCCGTCCGCGCCGCAGGTCCGCGAACGCCCACAGCAGCATCCGGTCCCAGCCGCCGACGGGCAGTTCACCGCGCCCGGGGGCGTCCAGCACGAAGGGCACGCTGTAGGCGCGGGCGACCACGGTGCCCTCGGGGTCGGTGGCGACCAGCACGTACTGGGGGAACTCGACGGCGATCCGGGCGAAGTTCGCCCAGCCGACGATGTCCTCCAGGACGAACTCCGGCCAGGTGTCGGGCATCCGGTCCAGGGCGTCGGCCAGCTCCGGGCGCTCGGCGAGGGTGGTGATGTTCAGCTCCATGCGCGCGACCCTAGACAGACTCCGCCCCTCCGACCAGCGAATATCGGCTCGGCACCACCGCGCGCCCACCGCGCGCGCCCACCGTCGGGTTCGGGCCGGGACCGGCCCGAACCGGCCGGAACCATGAGGTGTCCATGCCGCGTCCCCACCCGTGACTTCGCCCCCTGTGCGCCACTCGTCGAGGAGCAGAACCATGACCCAGCCCGGCAGTACACCGACCCGCCCCCGGAGAGGCGCCGGGTGCCTGCAGAGCCTGGTGGTGCTCGCGGTGATCCTCGGACTGGGCTACGGAGCGTCCAAGATCTTCGGCGACGAATCCTCGAAGTCGTCGAAGTCCTCGTCGTCCTCGTCCTCGTCCGCGTCGGACGGCAAGGGTGGGTCGTGGGAGATCGGTGACTGCGGGGGCCCGGACCCGGAGAACAAGCCGGACGGCTACCGCGCCTTCGACTGCGACGAGCAGGGCGCGACCTTCGAGGCCCTGAAGATCGAGGACGCGAGCTTCATGCCCGACGCGATCCAGTGCCCGGCAGGTACCGACCTGATCATCCAGGTCTCCCGGGTCTTCGGCTCCGACGACGGCAAGAAGGGCGGCGGCATCCCGACCAACACGGTCTGCGGCCGCAACCTGTCCGGGGAGCACCCGGGCGACGCGGGCGCCGGGGGCGGCCAACTCGTCGAGGGGGACTGCGTGTCGGCGACGGCCCAGGAGATCGCCTGCGCCTCGGCCGGGGCGGACGCCTTCAAGGTCCTCGGCCTCGTCAAGGAGAAGAAGGAGTGTCCGGCGGCGACCACGGAGCCCATGCAGCTGATGATGACGATCGGCCGGCCGTACGACGTCATCTGCGGCGGCAAGGTCTGAGACCCGCCCGCTCCCCGGTGCGGTGGCAGCCGCTCAGCCGCCGCACTGGGTGAGCATGGTCCGCTTGTCGGCGGCCGTGACCGGGAGTTCGTACTTCAGCGAGACCTGGGCGAACCGTACGGCGTAGGAGCAGCGGATCGGCTTGTACGGCGGCAGCCAGGAGGCCGGGCCGGAGTCCCTTTTGGCGTTGTTGGCCGGGCCGTCCACCGGGATGAGGTTGAGCGGGTCGTTGGCGATCCGCTCGCGCTTGGACTCGTTCCAGCGGGCGGCGCCCATCTGCCAGTTGTAGGAGAGCGGCATCACATGGTCGATCTGCACCTCGGTGGCCCGCTGCTTGCGCCAGTCGATGTTCTCGCCGGTATAGGGGTCCTGGAGCGTCATCGACATGACCACGCAGTCGGATCCCGCCTTGTGCTCGATGTCCTTGCCGTCCCGGGCGAGCAGGTCGTTGCTTATGGCTGCACCTTCCCCTGTCTCATCAGATGCATTCTTATGTTCACTCAATGAGTGACTCATCAGCAACAGAGGGCTGAACGATGCCGACGGTTGATACGGCTGAGGTAGAAGAGGGCGAGGCGGTGGTGGCTCTGCACCGCACGGCAGGGCATCTGGCCGCGGTGCCGGGCATGGACTTCGACGCTCGGAGAGTGCTTCAGCGGGCCGGGGTCACCGAGGGGCAGCGGTTCATCCTCGGGCCAGACGGAGCGTACGACGTACAACTGAACCGCTTCTTCCGGGAATTGCCCGAGTGGGGTGTGCGGTCGGAGAACGGGATCAGCGGATACTCCTCGGACATCATGCTGGTCTGCCGGTTCCTGCACGAGGCGCGGGGCGGCAAGTCCATCTGGGAGATCGACGGTGAGGACCTGCGCGCGTACAAGCACGCGCGACTGGAGGCTCTCGACCCCGACGACCGGATCAAGGAGACCACCTGGGCACGGACGATCGCCGCGCTGGACAAGTGGGTCCGGTGGTCATTGGACGCTCAACTGTTGTCGCGTGAGCCGTTCCGCTACATCGACAAGACAGTGATGACGTCTCAGGGGCCCAAGCAGATGCGGGTGAATGCCGAGTCCCTGCCGGGACCGGGCCGGGTCCCGATCACCTTCCTGTCGTACGAGGACTATCTGCTGTGGCGGGACGTGGGGTTGCGCGGATTCCTGCCCGACGGCACGCGTGACCCGAAGTGGCGCGGGCGCAATCGCGACCGCAACGCACTGTTCGCCGATCTGCTGGTGTGCACGGGCATGCGGCTGGGTGAGGCGTCCTGCCTGCTGGTTCCGGAGCTGCCGCCGTTGGCCCAGGGCCGGGGAGATTTCCATCTGTCGCGGGCGATCACCAAGCGTCATGTTGCCCGGACTGTGTTCTCGCGCCGTCGTGTCCTGCGCGAGTTGCACCACTATCTCGGCTTTGAACGGGACGAGTTGGTGCAGCGTCACCAGGCGACGGGTGTGTACGCGGAGTGGGAGCAGCCCTGGCTCGTCCGGAGGGCGAACCGGCAGGCGCTGGTCGTGGAGGGGCAGCGGAAGGCGTGGCCCCACTCGGAGATCGGCATGGAGGATCGGCTTCGGCTGCTGTCGGTGAACGGTCGGGGGCTGCCGAGCGGCCCGCTGTGGCTGTGGCTGGGCGAGGACGGCCGACCGCTGAAGAGTTCCACCTGGCAGTCGGCCTTCCGGCGCGCGAACGAGCGGTGCGCGGCGTTCGGTATCGACTTCGACGTCCATCCGCACACGCTGCGGCACACATTCGCGGTGTACATGCTCGGTTTGCTGCTGAGACAGACGATCCGGGCGATGGGAATGAGCGAGGACCGGCGTTTCACGCTGGCCCAGATCAAGCGCATGCTGATCGGCAACCCGATGCGCAAGCTGCAGCTGTTGCTCGGCCACGCCCACGAACAGACCGTCTACCAGTACCTGGACGTGCTGGACGAGGCCCAGGAGATCGTGCTGGCTGCGCTGGCGGAGTGGGATGAGCAGGAAGCCGGCCTGGACCCATTCGAGATGCCGGCCGAGGCGGACCGATGAGTAAGCGTCGCGTCCGGTTCTCCGAGGCCGTGTCAGCTCCCCCGCTGCCGCAGCCGGTGCCCACGATCGGGCCAGTGGTCCTGACCGTGCAGTTCGACGGTCAGGACGAGGTGATCGATTTCTCTGACCTGCCCTGTCCTCGCGTGACCCGTCCGATGGCCACGGCCCTTGCGGAACTCCACCGGCCCAAGGGGCTGAAGTTCGACCGGCGGCACATCATGGCCACCGTTGCTCTTGTCCGCGACTTCCTGACCTTTCTTTGCGCGGCGATGCCCGAAGAGGGTGAGTGCGTCGATCTGGACGACCTGGAACCCGAGTTGCTGGACGCCTACGAGCAGAAGCTGCTCGCGCAGTACGGTGAGGACAGCTCGACGCCCTTCAACTCGATGTCGCGTCTGATGCGGATCTTCCGCAGGACGCACGACGCCAGGCCAGACGGATTCAGCCAAGAGTTCCAGAGGCGACTGGGTTACGCGGCCAGTGAGGCGTCCAACGTCAGGAAACCGCTGGACGCCTATCCGTTCCCGGTCTTCGACGCCATGGAAGCGGGCGCGTTGGCCGAGGTCGGTGAGATTCGCGACCGAATCCTGGCAGGTGAACGGCTGGCCGACCGGGGCCAGGACCCGGATGTCCACGGCTGGGACCAGCTGGAGAACGTGCTGTGGTGGATGCGTCGCAACGGCCCGCTCACGGGCGAGCACCGGCACATCCCCGTGGTGGCCGACAGCGGTCGGATGCGCGGGGTGAACGCGATGCTGTTCCTGTCCTCGGTGGACATGGCGCCGTTCCAGATCCTGCTGGCCTGCCAGACCGGGATGGAGCCCGAAGCCATCAAGGATCTGAAGGCGGGGTGTCTCTTGAACCCAGCCCGGGGATTTGTGAGCATCGCGTATCTCAAGCGCCGCGCCGGGGCCGACCCGCACAAGACACTGAGAGTGCGCGACGGCGGCAATCTACGCTCGCCCGGCGGGGTGCTCCGGCTGGCGATGCGGCTGAACCAACTCGGTCGTGACCTCGGCGGCTACGACGCATTGTGGGTGACGGCCTCCCGCCTCACGGGTGAGCTGGCACCCGCGTTCGCGACCGGGAGCGGGGTCGGCCACCGGCAAAGGCGGGGCTTCATCGCCAAGTACGGCATCGACGCGATGACTGACAGGGACGGAAAGCCGGTCACCGTGGATCTGCGACGGCTGCGCAAGACGTACAAGTCCAAGCAGTATCTGCGGGCTGGCGGCGTTCTGCCGGACTTCGCCAGCGGTCACTCGAAACAGGTCGCGGGATCTCACTACGCCGATATCGGAGCGCATGAGGAGATCCATGAACAGGCCGTCGAAGCGGGGCTCGCCCAGGCCCTGGCGGTCGCTCTGCCGCCGCCGGTGGTACTCGACGAGGACGGCGAGCGTCTGGATGACGGTGAGAGCGAGATGGCATCGGAGACAGTGCGCGACGCGCTGTCCGGGGCGACGGATGTGTGGGTCTCTGCTTGCCAGGACTTCTTCGCCTCGCCGTACGCGATGAAGAAGGGGGCGCCGTGCCCGGTGCCGCCGTGGGTGTGTCTGGAGTGCCCGAACGCTGTATTCACCACCCGGCACCTACCTGCGGTGCTGTCCACGCTGAATGCGATCGAGCGGCAGCGTGAGGAGTTCTCCGCTGCCGAGTGGGCCGCTCGCTTCGGTCTCGCTCACGAGCGGATCACCAGCGGCGTCCTGGCGCGCTTCAGTGCTCCTCAGATCGTCAATGCCCGTGCCATCGCAGAAGCCGACGGCACCCGTCTGGCCCTACCCGGCTCGTACCTGGAGACAATCCGTTGACTGTCCCCGCTCCCGCTCCGGCACATGTCCCCCCTCCCGCCCCAGACGACTACGTCCTGCCCACACGGCTGACCCGGCACCACGTCGACCGCGGTCCTCGATTCAGCGAGGACGTCTGGGACCTGCGGGCCTTCCTACCGCGCACGCATCTGAGGCGGTGGGTGGACTTCCGCGTGATCAAGGACGATGGCCAGCGCCGCACCGCGAAGGAGTACATCTACTCCCGGCTGCGGCGTCCCTCCGGCCGGTTCCACCGTCCGATGAAGCTCACCCGAGCGTGCGCGGAAGCCGAGGCCCTGGCCCGGATCTTCCGCGATCTGCGGACAGTCGGCGCCTCCTGTCTGAAGGACGTCGAGCGCGAACACCTCGATGCCGTGTTGCCGTTGTGGAAGGCTTCCGGCGCCTCGGCCGCCACCAACCTGGTCGGTGTGCTCAAGCACCTCGCGGCACACGGGCCCTTTCTCTCCCATGACCGCCTGGGACTGGCTCCCTGGGTCCACCGCAGTGCACGGCACGTCGGTGGGCTGCCCACGCCGAAGGAGAACACCACCCCGCGCATCCCCGAGGAGGTCCTGGCACCAATGCTGGCGGCCGCACTGTTCTACGTGCAGGTCGCCAGCGGCGACGTCCTGGCCGCCCGGAGCGAACTGGATCGGCTTGAGGCGAACCGTGCCAGTCGCCGCCGTGGCCTCAGCGTCAGGCAGGCGTTGGATGTCTACCTCGCCGAGCGCCGGGTCCTTGGCCGCGGCCTGCCCGCCGTCCCTCCGACCCAAGCCCACCGTGTCCCCTGGGCCGAGGTCCGGGACGGCGTGGTGCAGGCCCCGAACATCCAGCTGCTTGAGCTGTTGATCGGAACCAGCAGCCTGCACCGTTTCCGTGACCACATCATCACGGCGGGGGATGAACTGGGATGGGAGGCGGGCGGCATCCCGGTGGCGATGTCGCCTTGGCCGGCTTCCGGCAAGGCCTGGTGTGCGGGGCTGTCCCCGACGACCCTGGGCTTCGAGGTGTCCTTCCTGCGGACCGCCTGCTGGCTGGTGATCGCGTATCTGAGCGGAATGCGCGACGACGAGGTGCGTCTGCTCTCCCGGGAGTGCGCGCTCACCGACACCGGAGCGGATGGCCGCACCCGGTACAAGATCCGCGGCCGGGTCTACAAGGGTCGCAAACTCACGGGCGACGAGGCCGAATGGACAGTCCTGCCAGTAGTGCACGAGGCGGTGAACGTCCTCAAGCAGATCAACGACGACCCCCGCCACCTGTTCGGCCATTACCGGGGCGAAGCCACGGGATACGCGATGACCAGCGCTATGCCTCAGCGTCTGGATGCCTTCCGCGATCACCTCAACGAGCTGTTCAGCACCCCCGATGGCCTCTACGTGCCTCTGCCGGTCACCGACGTGGTCGCCTCCCCGGACCTTCTGGAGGACGACGATGCTGAGCTGGGCCAGGCCACTGCGGAGGAGGCTGCGGGCGGCAGCGACGAGGGGCACCAAGAGCTGCCGTGGAAGTTCAACACACGCCAGTTCCGCCGCACGCTGGCCTGGCACATCGCCCACCAGCCCTTCGGAGTAGTGGCCGGAACCCGGCAGTACAAGCACACCGCTTACACAATCTTCGAAGGGTACGCAGGGACCTCTCAGTCCGGATTCGCCGACGAGGTCGCCGCCGACAAGGCCGTGGCCAAACTCGACTACGTCGAAGATCTCTACCACGACTGGAACGACGGGGGTAAGTCCGCTGGTGGTGCCGTAGGTCGCATCGATGCCGAGTTCGACCGCATCCGAGCCGAGCTCGGCGACCTGCCCGGCACCGTCGCCAGCCCCGAACGCCTGCGGACCGCACTGCACCACCTGACCCGCACCCTGCACCCCGGCGTCCTCAACGACTGCTTCCACCACGAGGCCGCCGCAGTGTGCGGCAAACGCGCCAAGACCGTCGGCCGCCCGCTGCCGATGCTGAACATGTGCCTGAGCTGCCCCAACTCCCGCCGCTCCGCCGTCCACCTGCCCCGCATCCGCAGCACGCGCGACCGGGCCGTGGAAGAGTTCGCCGACACTGCCGGCCTCCCGCGTCTGCAACAGGTCGCCATAGGGGAATTCGTCGCCACGCTGGACAACCTGATCACCGAACTCACCGACGAGGAAGACACCGCCGTATGACCGCCCCCGCCACCACGCAGACCGTGTTCGCCCGCCTGGCGCGCGAACACGAGGGCCTCACCGACCTGGATCGGCAGATCATGCGGGCCTTCGAGCAGCTCATGAACGGCCGCCCCGAAATCACCGACGGCTCGATGACCGCCGTCAACATCGCTGCCGAGGCCGGAGTCTCCCGCGCCTCCTACTACCGCTCCCCGGTGGCCGCGGCGATCAAGGAGATCCTGGCCGCTCCGGAGGTCAAGCGGCCCGAGACCGACACGCTCAAGGCGGAGGTCACCCGCCTACGCAAGGAGCTACGCGATCTTCGTCAGGACAAAGCCGCCGAGATCCGCGAACTCAAGGACGCCGCCGCCACCTACGCCAACCAGATTCAGACACTGACCCTGCGCAACAAGGAGGTTGAGGATGACGCCCGCAAACTGCGTGTTCAGCTCGCCCAGCACTCCGACGGCGTTGTACGCCCCCTGCACTCGTGAGGGGATTGAGTGGCACGCGCGTCTTCAAGCGCCGAAGGGTGCACCAAGACTGTCGGGCCCGCCATCGGTTGCAACCGGCAGCTGTCGCAGCTGATCTGGATCCCGGTGCGTGGCCTATCACCACGCAAACACGGTCGACCTTGCCGTTGTTGAGGCTGCCTCGATACACACGATGCCTCGACCGACAGAGACGGACAATTCGGCGCACGGGCCGTCCATCTCTGCGCGGCCTCCCGCACAGTCGGCAGGGCCCGGCGATGTTCGAGCTGGTTCGCGAGACCGATCATGCGCTCAGCCTGGGCAGATATGAGGTTCGGTGATCTCTATGTACTGACAGGGTGACGGATAGTAGTATCGGAACGCTCAGGGCCGCGTACTGGCTTGCGACGGCACCGGTACTACATGATCAGAGGCATGGGCGTTTCCGCGAGCTATCAAATTCAGGATCTTCCGCTGCAGTGGCGCTCTGCCCCTAGGCGATGGGGTCACCCCCTGCACAGTCTGTGCAGCTACTTCGCCATGTTCCCGCCTCAGTTGGCGCACTTCTTCGTGGACTGGCTTACCGAGCCCGGAGATGCTGTTTACGACCCATTCTCCGGGAGGGGCACTGTCCCCCTCGAAGCGGTGCTTCAGGGGCGACGCGGATATGGAAGCGACGCGAACCCGCTCGCCGTCGTCCTCTCTCAGGCGAAGACCCGTGTCCCGAGCAAGCGCACGCTACTCAAGCGACTGGCTGAGATTGAGGGCAGCTACTCACCCGGCGCGGTATCCATCGCCGATGAACCCGCGAACATCACGATGCTCTACAGCGATGAGACGCTCCGGCAGTTGCTCTGGCTGAAGGGGCAGCTGGACCGGACGCACGACACCGACTGCTTCTGGATCGCGACGATCCTCGGCATGCTGCACGCCAACCACAACAAGTCCGGCGTACCGCGGGGCTTCTCGATCAGCATGCCGAACACCTTCGCAATGGCACCTGGGTATGTGGCCAAGTACATCAAGGAACACGGCCTCGTACGACCAGAGGTCGACGTCTTTGACATGCTGCGCACACGGCTGGAACGTCTCGATCTGCCGACCGCCAAGCGGAGCGGCGGCAAGACCTGGACGCATGACGCCACGACTCCTCCGCCGTCCTGGCTCGTCCACAAGCGACCGAAGCTGATCTTCACCTCCCCTCCGTACCTCCAGGTGATCAAGTACGGCAAGTACAACTGGGTGCGTCTCTGGTTTCTCGGCGAGACCTCGTCCGAAGTGGACGAGCGACTCATGGCCTCGTCCTCACTCACGCGATACCTGGAATTCATGAAGTCGGTCGCGGCGAACCTTAAGACGGTCGTTGCTGAGGACGGCTACGTGTGCTTCGTGATCGGGGATGTCCGGCGAGGAGAAGAGGACCTCAACCTCGCCCAGGCCGTCTGGGACGGCGTACTGCAGGACCAGGGCTGGCACCTGCACGGGATCATCGCCGACGAGATCCCCCAGAACCGCAAGGTCAGCCGCATCTGGAAGCACAACAGTGGCCGGGCCACCAAAGTCGACCGGCTGCTGCTACTTAGCCCAACACCCCAGATACTTCCGGACGTCATCCCGTCGTCCTGGACCCAGCAGCTGTCCTTCGTGAACAAGCGCAGCTAAATTCCACAGCAGGGGGAACCGCAGTATGCAGACCATGTTCGAGGAGCTCAAGCAGCTGGCCAGCGTCGACCTGTTCGCGGAAAGCCGCAAGGAAGATGCCTTCGTTGGGCGCCCGTTCTACCTCGACTACGACCGCCTCCGCCTGATGAGCAACGACAAGTGGAAGCAGAGCGTGGGCGGCGTGCCAGCCGGCGCCTTCCTCCTCGCTCTCTACAACGGCGAAGCCGGTATAGACGAGGCCGTCCTGCTGCGCGTACTGCGGCCCACCAAGCTGCCCACGGACGACGACATGGTCATGGCTATGGTCGACCACTACAAGGAAGCGCCCCGCGACGGCAGCGGAACCCCGCTCGACTCCTACACCCGCTCCGAGTTCCAGTTCTCCGGGCTCGAATGCCGCGTGATCGGCACCTTCTACCGCGACGAGAACCGCACGACCCGCTTCGCCGGCGACCTCGACAACTTCTACGCACCCCACAACTATCGGGTCGTCAAGCCCACGGGCAAGATCCTCGAGTACATCGTCAACTTCCGCGAACAGGGCATCCCCGGCGGCAAGGGCGATGAACGGATCGGCAAGGTCCGCTACAGTTCCAGCCTGCGTCATCAGACTGGCTCCGAGGTCCCTGTCTATGTGTCGGCGCTGGACTTCCTCGGTAAGCGGACTGCCCTGTTCGGCATGACCCGCACCGGCAAGTCCAATTCCGTCAAGAAGATCATCCAGGCAACAGTCGGGATCTCCGGGTCCGGTGTGAAGATCAAGGATGAGCAGGTCTTGCCCGTCGGACAGATCATCTTCGACATCAACGGCGAGTACGCCAATGCCAACCAGCAGGACGACGGCACTGCGATCTACGAGCAGTACCCGAACGAGGTCACGCGCTACAGCGTCCTCGAGAAGCCTGGCTTCAAGGTTATGAAGCTGAACTTCCACCGCTCGATCCCGGAAGGGCACGGACTGCTGGCTGGTCTGCTTGATGACGACACCAGCACCTACACCCGCGCCTTCTGCTCGATCGACTGGACCGAGCCCGATCCTGATGACTATTCGGCCAAGACCCGTTTTGGCGTCAAGAAGGCCGTCTACCAGACGTGCCTGAAGCAGGCTGGCTTCGGCAACGCGGGGCAGAGGGTGTCTTTCCAGTCGAACAAAACGATCATGGAGAGCGGGATCCCCGGACTCGACGGCGTGGATCCGAGTAAGGGCATCTCCATCGACGACGCGGTGGCTTGGTTCACTGCGGCCTGGGAGAACTACGCCGAGGCGGATGGCCCCTTCCAGCGCCTGAAGCGGGAGAAGAAGGGGCGTGAATGGGCTGACGAGGACACGCAGACTCTCATGCGCTTCCTCACCCGCAAGGCCAAGCCCGGGGGCGCGGCGAACGAGGCAGGTTTCCGAAAGCTCATCAAGCACCGCATTCTGCACACCGACAGTATCGCCGCGCCGTTCGAAGACGAGATCGTCGGCCTGTTGCGGGCAGGCAAGATCGTGATCCTGGACCTGTCCCAGGGCAACCCCGAGATCCAGCGCACATACTCGGACCGCGTATCACGCAAGATCTTCAACGAGGCGATGGACCGGTTCATCAATAACAACCAGACCAACTTCATCCAGATGTACTTCGAGGAGGCCCACAACCTCTTCCCCCGCAAGGACGACAAGGACCTCACGCAAATCTACAACCGGCTGGCCAAGGAGGGCCAGAAGTTGTGGATCGGACTGTGCTATGCGACGCAGGAGGTTAGCTCGATCTCGAGCAGCATCCTGAAGAACACTCAGAACTGGTTCGTCTCGCACCTGAACAATCGCGACGAACTGCGGGAGCTGGACAAGTACTACGACTTCGAGGACTTCACGGACAGCCTGCGCCGCACGATCGACAAGGGCTTCATCCGACTCAAGATCGACTCGAACACATTCATCGTGCCGATCCAGGTTGACCCGTTCAAGGTCTCGGGGGTCTGAGCGTGGCCTACTCCAGCCTTAATGGGCGCAAGCCCATGGAACGCGCAAGCAAGATCTCGCACACCAACATCATCGCCTCTCAGGAGGTGAAGGACCTTCTGGCCGATTGCAGCATCCCGCGGCCAGCCGACACCCAGACCGTCCAGGAACTCCTCGTGCGTGTGCCTGCATCTGGGGGCCAGACGATCAAGCACGTCATCGCAGTGGACGGCAGCTTCCGCGAGGCCCTCGTGCGGGATGAGTTCCCCTCGGCCACGATCACCTTCTTTGCGTTCGGCCCGCTGATCTTCAAACTCGACGATCTCCGGCAGCTCGATCGCGAGACGTTCATCGCACCGGAAGACCTGGCCAAGCTCAAGAAGATCCAGCGTTTTCAACTCGCGCTTCCTACGCGCAACATCTCCCGCTCCGGACTCGGGCTGCAGGACTCAATTCGTCTGACCCTCCACGAGTTCCTCGCACGCCGCATCGAGGGCGACAAGTCCCTGTACGACACTCTGCGCTGGCTTATTTATCGCCGTTGGGCAAACACCCCGGACGCACGTCGGACGCTTCGGCACTGCCCAAACAAGGACGTCAACGGGTGCGGCCGCGAAGAGATCGTGCTGACCGCCGATACTCCCTACCGCTCCGAGTGCACGAGCTGCCGCGGCCCCATCTATCTGGCCGACATCCTGCGGCTCCATGAGCTCGTGGACGATGAGCAAGGTGCCAGCCGCATCACCTCCTACCTGCTCTCCGCTTTGGAGACCCTCGCGCTGGTTCACGTGATCCACGCGTTGTGGGAGATGAAGCCGATCCTGCTGCGCGAGTTCCTGTTCATCAAGGACGGACCGCTCGCGCTCTTCGGTCAGGTCTTCACTCTGGCAGACCCGCTGCGGGACCTCGCGAACTTCCTTGCCTCTTACCGTGACCCTGCAGACCAGAGCAAGGTCCTGCCGCTCCTCAACGTCGTCGGCCTCGAGAAGAGCGGGTCCTTCGTAGAGCATGCCGTGCACATCGAAAAAAGCCTCGGCAAAGCCCTCTCCGAGGCGCAATCCGACGGAGACTTCGCCGGTGTCGTCCTGCCCCTGTCTAACGACTACATCTACAAGTACGTGGTGCCCGGCGACCCTGGCGGAACGATCGCTTACGGGCAGAACACTTACTGGGGCGGAAAGATGATCTTTAAAGCGAAGGACGGGAGCACGTATGTGGCAACCGTCCCAACCCTTGGGGGGCACAAATCGACCCCCAAGTTCGAGGACTACATCAACCTCACCGACGTGCTGGCTGCGGTCTCTGAGCTCCGTTGCTCGATGTACGACAACGCCCTGATCCCCGTGGCGCTGGCAAATCGACTGGTGTCACTTTCGGAGGTACCCAGCAGTCGCATCCTGGAGAACTTCGCCCGCGGTACCATCAGTCGCTCGTAGAGGACGATCTCCAGTCAACAAGGCCGGCCACGACAGGACACCCTGGCCGGCCTTCGCCGTTCCTTTGGCCTCACATCCGCGCGGGGTCTACCTCGGCTTTGGTATCAGGCCGGGAGGAGGCCGGCGCGGTCTCGCTGACAGGTGAGTCCGCGCCAGCTGCGGGCACCAGGACTCGTTAACGGCCTCCCTGCCCCCGCCACGGCCTGGTAGGCCGCAGAAGCCACCGCGGGAGTCGTGATCGCCGTACACGCCCGATCCCTTTGTGTCACGGTGAAGTTGCGCTATGAAGTCGCACCCACCCGTTGAGGAGCACGATGCCCGACCCAACCTATGAGCAGAGCACGGCCGTCGACGCCTTCCAGCGTGGAGACCATGTGGTCCTGCAGGCAGGCGCCGGAACCGGCAAGACCACGACCTTGGCCATGCTCGCTGCCAGCACCGGAAAACGCGGCCGGTATATCGCCTTCAACAAGTCCATCGCTGGTGACGCAGCCCGCACGTTCCCCAGCAACATCCTGTGCAAGACCGCGCAGTCCCTCGCGTTCAGCGCCGTGGGCCACATGTACGCACCTCGAATGAACGCCCCCAGAATTCCTGGCTGGAAGACCGGCGCTTCCCTCGGCATCGCCGTCAACATGCGAATCCGCATCGGAGAGCGAAACGTCACCAATAAGGCACTTTCGTACACTACGCTGCGAACTGTCACTCGCTTCTGCCAGTCGGCGGACAGCACCATCAAACGCCACCACGTCCCGCGTCTGCGCGGCATCGAAGCCGAACACCTGCACACCCAGCTGGTCGACATCGTCCTGCCGTACGCAACCAAGGCGTGGGAGGACCTGCAAAGCCCCCTGGAAGGCGTCGTCCGTTTCGATCACGACCACTACCTCAAGATCTGGGCCCTGACCGAGCCAACGATTCGAGCAGACTTCCTGTTGCTCGACGAAGCTCAGGACACCAACCCCGTTGTCGAGAAGATCTTCAACGCTCAGCGCCAGCACACCCAGTTGGTGATGGTCGGCGACTCGGCCCAGGCCATCTACGGGTGGCGCGGCGCCCGGGACGTAATGAGTGACTTCGAGGGCACTCAGCTGGCCCTGTCCCAGTCCTTCCGCTTCGGCTCGGCACTCGCTGAGGAAGCCAACCGGTGGCTGCACATCGTCGATTCCCCGATCCGGCTGACCGGAACCCCGGCAATCAGTACCCGCTTGGAGCGCGTCACGGAGCCGGATGCGATCTTGTGCCGCTCCAACGTCGGGTCCATGCTCGAAGTCATGCGGCTATTGGAGGACGGCCGACGGGTCGCCCTCGTCGGTGGCGGTGAATCTCTGCGGGCCCTCGCGCAAGCTGCCCGAGACCTCAAGGCCGGCAGGCGCAGCATCCACCCCGAACTGATCCTCTTCGACTCCTGGGGCGAGCTCCAGGAGTACGCCGAGTATGACCCCTCCGGACGCGACCTGTTGCCGCTCGTCGAACTCGTCGACGAACACGGCGTCGACGTCATCCTTGACGCGGTGAACAAGCTCTCCGTCGAGCAAGGCGCCGAGATCGTGGTTTCCACAGCCCACAAGGCCAAGGGCCGCGAATGGGCTTCCGTCCGCATCGGCGAGGACTTCACCGAACCGATGGACCAGGAAGAGACCGACGAGAACGGCGATCCGCTGCCCGGCGACATCGACGACGCCGAAGCCCGCCTTGCCTACGTCGCCGTCACCCGAGCCCGCCACCAACTCGACATCGGCGGGCTGGCGTGGATCAATCAGCACCCCGATGGTAACCCCGGCTCGCCACGATCCCGACAGAACCCCGAACCTCCCTCTCCATGGGCCGCGCTGGGGCCTGCCACGAACTGAGCCGGCCCGGTCGCCCCGACCGCCGAAGCGCCTTCCGTGCTGGCCACGCGGAGTTCCCCCAGCCATGCACGAGAACCTGGCGTCGCTGTCGGGAGAAGTGGCCCTCTCGGCGAGGAACGAAGATTTCCACCCCTCCGACTACGAGTTGTGCCCCGCACCTCCTTACTCTGGTCCGCTATGACGCCTCGCCATGTAGCCTGCCGCTCCCAACACCTGATTCGGCTAACCATGTCGCTGCTAGCGGGCTCGCTCGTGCTGGCTGGGTGCGACGTCGGGAACAACCCCATTAACTCCCCACCCCGAACTGCCACGGCCTTTACAGGAACGGCATTGCAAGCCGTGGATGTCCTCACTGTGAAGGGGCGATCCCCCAAGACCGGATACGACCGGCGCGAGTTCGGTTCCGCCTGGGTCGACACCGACCACAACGGTTGCGGAACCCGTGATGACGTACTCGCACATCAGCTGGACGCCGTCTCCCGCGGCTCGGACGGATGCAAGGTGCTGCGTGGAGTGCTCGATCCCGACCCCTACACCGGAACCCGCATCACCTTCATACGCGGGCACAGCAAGATCGACATAGACCACCTTGTCGCCCTCTCCGACGCCTGGCAGAAGGGCGCACAGCAGTGGAGTGACAGTAAGAGACGAGCCTTCGCGAACGACCCGCTCAATCTCGTGGCAGCCGATTCTTCCGCCAACCGCCGGAAGGGAGACGGCGACACCGCGACCTGGCTGCCTCCCAACAAGTCGTACCGCTGCGACTACGTGGCGGGGCAAGTCTCCGTCAAGACGAAGTACAGGCTGTGGGTGACGCAGGCCGAGAAGGACGCAATGGCGAAAGTGCTGGCAGCCTGCCCGGACCAGAAGCTGCCTTCGGGTGGCAATCCCACGGAAACTGCCGTTCGTTGAGACACCGGAGTTGCGCTCCCCCGCCCTCAGCGTGAGACACTCTCACCTGGGACACTGGTGGTGCTCACATAACGTTGCGGGTGTCGCAGCCGTTGCGGGCGAGCGGGATGCCGTCGATCCCGTCCTTCCAGGCGTAGCCGAACCTCTTCCGCTCGTAGCCGGTCTTCGGGCCGCGCCCCTTGGTGGCCACCTTCTCGATGATCTTCCGGGCGGCGGCCCGGTCCGCGTCGGTGGTGAGGGGGGCCAGGCCCGGCTTCGTACCGTCGGGGTTGTCCAGCGGGCTGGCGCCGAAGCCCTCGGCGGACTGCGCGCCGCCGTTGGTCCCGCCGCTCGCGGCCTCCCCGCCGCCGGCCGCGAGGCCGTCGGGGCCGCAGCCGCCCGCCAGGGCGATCGCGACGAGGGCGCCGATGGCGGGCATTGCCGCGCGGTAGGTACCGGGAGCTATCACGTGAAGCCGTCCTGACGGGGAGAAAGCCGAACGCCGAGAATCCTAGGGGCGTCTTCCCCGCCGGAGGGGTTTCCATGACCGCGCCCACCTTTCGCCTCTCTCACACCTTCCCGATGCCGAGGGTGTTCTCGGCGGGAAGCAGTCCCGAGCCGATGACCTCCAGCCAGGGCTCCCCCAGCAGTTCCACCAGCCGCTCGCGCCCCGTCTCCCCCAGCGCCCGCCACGGCGCGGCGGCCTCCTCGTCGGTACGCAGCTCCACCTTCGCGCGCAGCTCGCGCCCCGCGTCCGTGGCCGTGCCGTCCGCCGCCAGCAGCCCGCGCTCGCGCAGCCGCCGCCGGGCCGCGCCCCACTCCTCCGCTCCCCATTCCCGGCTCGCGAACACCTCGGGGGGCGCCGCGCCGACCGCCGCGAAGGAGACCAGCGACTCGACCGGGTCGAGGCCGGCCCCGACGAGGGCGGCGATGTGCCCGTCGCCCCGGTGTTCGCGCAGAACGGTCGCCGCCTGCCAGAGCACCAGGTGCGGGGCTTCGGGCCAGGGCAGCGCGGAGTTGGCGGCTCCGAGGCCGCCGGGGGTCCCGGGGCCTGCCGCCTGGGCCGCGCGGCGGGCCAGCGCGGCGGCCTCGGCGAACTCCGGTCCCTCCACGCGATCCCCCAACAGGGCCCGGTAGGACCGGTCGACCGCCCGCAGCCGGGTCGCGAGCACGGCCTCGGGGGCGGCGGTCGCCCAGATGCCCGGAACGTAGCGCTCCACCATCGCCGGGGCGAAGCTGTGGAACGTCCGCACCGCCTCCGCCGCGTCCACCGCCCCCAGCGGAGCCGCCCGCCAGGCGAAGTAGCTCGCCCAGCGCTCCTCGGTGTCGTAGCCCAGCGCCGCAGCCTCCTCGAAGGCCTCGGGGGCGTAGTACAGAACGGCGTGCAGGGGCTCCAGGAGGTGCCACATCTGCCGCACACGGGCCGGTTCGCCGGTCATGATCTCCACCCTTCGGAACATGCGTCGTGCATCTTGCCAATGACTAGATCAGATCTCCAGCATGCGCGCACCGTCGGAACTTGTCAATGACTAGATGCCGGGTAGGGTGCTGCCATGACCAGCGAGCGCGAGCGCACCTACCACCACGGCGACCTGCGGCGCGTGATCCTGGACGCGACCCTCGACGCCATCGCTACGAACGGCCCCGGCGCCCTGAGCCTGCGCGACCTGGCCCGGCGAGCCGGCGTCTCGCACGCCGCTCCGGCGCACCACTTCAAGGACCGCACGGGCCTGCTGACCGCCGTGGCCGCCGAGGGCTACGCCCTGTTCGCCGACGCACTGGCCGGGGCCCCGGACCTCCGGGAGCGGGGCGTGGCGTACGTACGGTTCGCGGCGACGCACCCCGCGCACTTCCAGGTGATGTTCCAGCCGGACCTGCACCGCACCGACGACCCGGACCTCCTGGCCGCCCGCGCCCGGGCGACCGAGGCCCTGCGCGCGGGCGTGGCGGACCTCCCGCCGGCCGGCCGGGGCGAGGACGACCGCCTCGCGGGGGTGGCCGCCTGGTCCCTGGCCCACGGCTTCGCGACGCTGCTGCTCAGCGGCAATCTGGCCGACGCGATGGAGGGCCGGGACCCGGAGGAGACGTTCCGGTTGCTCACGGCGTTGATCTTCACGCCGGAAAACGGCCGCGCCAGCTGACGGGGCGTCCTCTAGGCTGCCCCTCATGGGCGTTTCCTGAGTGACGAAAGAGGTCCCGCAGCGGGACCGGAAGCCGCCCGGCGCCGACCGCCGGGCCCATTCGTATGCCTACGCACCCACCCAGGAGCCCCGGCCATGCCCCACGCC
>NZ_JAAXYC010000586.1 GCF_018619185.1 Streptomyces sp. McG3
TGGTTGACAGCTCCCCGGGGACTATCGTGGCCTCCCACGTCCTTCATCGGTTCCTGGTGCCAAGGCATCCACCGTGCGCCCTTAAAAACTTGGCCACAGATGCTCGCGTCCACTGTGCAGTTCTCAAACAACGACCAGCCACCCATCACCCCACCCATACAGGCGAGTTCACTGGGGCCGGCAACCGAAGGCAGCCATTTCGGCCGTACCTTCAGACACCCAACAACGTGCCCGACACAATCAACCCGTTCCCGTTTTCCACGCCGAAGCAGTACTCACGAAACCGTGCTCATCATGCCGAATAGTCAACGTTCCACCCATGAGCAACCAGCACCGAACATTCGCCGGTGTACTGGCCTCTGACCAAACCGAAGCCTGGTAAGAAGTGCTCCTTAGAAAGGAGGTGATCCAGCCGCACCTTCCGGTACGGCTACCTTGTTACGACTTCGTCCCAATCGCCAGTCCCACCTTCGACAGCTCCCTCCCACAAGGGGTTGGGCCACCGGCTTCGGG
>NZ_JAAXYC010000145.1 GCF_018619185.1 Streptomyces sp. McG3
CCGTGCGGCGCCCCGCCCTCGACTGGCGGATCCGGTTCGCGGGGCTCTCGCTCATCTGGGGGTTCAGCTTTCTGCTGATCAAGGTCGGGACCGAGGGCTACGCCCCGTTCCAGGTCACCTTCGGCCGGCTGCTGGCCGGTACGGCGGTGCTGGTCGCCGCCATGGCGATGCGCCGGGAGCGGCTGCCGCGCTCCGCCCGGACCTGGGGGCACCTCACGGTCGCGGCGCTCCTCCTCAACGCGCTGCCGTTCTCGCTCTTCTCCTACGCGGAGCTGACGATCCCCTCGACGCTGGCCGGGATCTGCAACGCGACCTCGCCGCTGTGGGGCATGGCGCTCTCGGTGATCGCCCTGTCGGAGGACCGCCCGACCCGCCGCCGGGTGGCCGGTCTCGGCGTCGGCTTCCTCGGCGTCCTCACGGTTCTGGGTGCCTGGCAGGGCTTCTCCGGCCTGGACCTGCCGGGTACCGGCATGGCGCTGCTCGCCTCGTTCTGCTATCCGGTCGGCTGGATCTACGTACGCCGCACCCTGGCCGGAACCGGGTCGTCGACGCTGGCGCTGACGGGCAGCCAACTCTTCCTCGGTACGTTGCAGCTGGCCGTGGTGACACCGCTGTTCACCTCGGCGCCCACGTCCTTTCCGCTGCTCCCGACGGTCTCGGTGCTCGCCCTGGGAGCGCTGGGCACGGGCCTCGCCGTCCTGCTCCAGTACGGCCTGGTCCAGGAGGTCGGTCCGACGACGGCCCAGATGGTCACGTACTTCATCCCGGTGATCGCGACAGCGGCGGGCGTCGCACTGCTCGGCGAACAGCTGAGCTGGAACACCCCGGTCGGGGCGCTGATCGTCCTCGTCGGGGCGGCCCTCACCCAGAGCCGGGTCCGCCCCACCGCCCCACCGGGGCCCGCGGAAGCTCCCGTCGCCGCCGCACCGGAGCCCGCGGTCGTTCCGGCCGCCGGCCCGCCGGAGCCCGCGGCGGACCGAGCCGTGCCGCCGGACGCGGACGCCGCCGGGCTCAGCCGTAGCTGACCGGCCGTGCGGGACCCGCGGCCGCGGCCACCGCGTCCGCCAGGGGCCCGATGTCCGCCGCGGTCAGCGGGGAGACGGTGAGCCGCACCCCCTGGGGCGTGTCCAGCCGGAAGCGGGCGCCCGGGGCCGCCGCCCAGCCCGCGTGGAGCAGCCGGGCGACGGCCCCGGTCTCGTCGCTCACGGGCACCCATACGTTCATCCCGCTGCGGCCCCGGGCGCTCACGCCGCGCTCCGCCAGCGCCTGGATGAGCGCGTCCCGGCGGTCCCCGTAGGAGCGGGACACCGCACGGGTGTCGACGGCGCCCGAGGTCCACAGATGGAGCACGGCGCGCTGGAGCAGCCGGCTGACCCAGCCGGGCCCGAGCCGCTGCCGCCCCGCCACCCGGTCGACCGTGACCGCGTCCCCGGTGAGCGTGGCGACCCGCAGATCGGGGCCGTAGGCCTTGGCCGCCGAGCGGATGAACGCCCAGTGGGCCGTCACCCCGGCCAGCGGGTGCAGCGGCAGGTCGACGATGGCGTGCCCGTGGTCGTCCTCGATCAACAGCACGTCCGGGTGGCGTCCGAGGACCGCGCGCAGCTCCCGGGCGCGCGGCGCGTCCAGGGACGCGCCGGTCGGGTTCTGCGCCCGGTCGGTGACGACGAGGGCTCGCGCCCCGGCCCTTAGCGCCCGCTCCACGTCCGCGGGCAGCGGACCGGAGTCGTCCACACCGACCGGTACGGCGCGCAGCCCGAGCGCCGGTACGAGGTCGAGCACGCTGCCCCAGCCGGGGTCCTCCACCGCCACCGCGTCGCCCGGCTTCAGGTGCGCCGCGAGGACCCGCTCGATCGCGTCCAGCGCTCCGGACGTCACGGCGACCGGCCCGGCGGGCACCCCGTCGGCGTCCATCACGGCGCGGGCGTACGCGGCGAACTCCGCGACCACCGCGGCCTGCCCGTACAGACCGTGGCTCTCCGCGTCGGCCGCGGCGGCCGCCGCGAGCGCCGGCCCGAGGTCGGGCAGCAGCTCCGGGTCGGGATTGCCCTCGCCGAGGTCCCGTACGCCCGGGGGCGCTTCGATCCGCAGCGATCCGCGCGACGTACTGGCCGGGGCCGGACGCACCCGGCTCCCCCGCCGGCCCGCCGTCTCGATCACGCCGCGCTCGCGCAGCGTCCGATAGGCGGCGGCCACGGTATTGGGATTGACCTCCAGACGCGCGGCCAACTCCCGCATGGGAGGCAGCACATGGCCCGGCGGCAGGTCTCCGGAGCCGACCCCGCGCTCCACGCTGGCGGCAATCTCCGCTGCACGCCGCCCACTGATCCGATACTCTCCTAGCACAAACAACAGTATGCACTAGTGCAATGGAGTCAGCAAATGCAGCACACCGCAACGCCCGACGACACGGGCTCCGGCGTCGCCGCCCCCTACCTGCCCACCGACCGCACGGTGCCCACCCGGTCCAAGGAGCGCGCCTCCTACGACCGCGAGCTGGTCCACTCCATCCTCGACGAGGCCTACCTCTGCCACCTGGGCTTCGTGCGCGACGGCGCCCCGGTCGTCCTGCCGACCCTCTTCGGCAGGATAGGAGAGCGGCTGTACGTCCACGGCTCGACGGGCTCGCGACCGCTGCGGTCGGCGAGGAGCGCCGACCCGGGGCTGCCGGTCTGCCTGACGGTCACCCATGTCGACGCCCTCGTGCTGGCCAGGTCCGCCTTCCACCACTCGATGAACTACCGCTCGGTGGTGGTGCACGGCACGGCCGTGACGGTGACCGACCCCGAGGAGCGCCGGCTCGCCCTGGACGCGATCGTGGACCAGGTCGTGCCCGGCCGCTCCCACGACTCCCGGCCGGCCGACGCCAAGGAACTCGCCGCGACCGCGGTGATCCGGCTGGACCTGAACGAAGTGTCCGCGAAGGTCCGCACCGGCGGGCCCAACGACGAGCCCGAGGACAGCGCCCTCCCCCACTGGACCGGCATCGTGCCGCTCACCCGGGGCTACGCGGCGCCGGTCCCCGCGGACGACATGGACCCGGCCATCGCCGTACCGGACTACCTGTCCGCACTCTGACGGACGCCGCGGCGGCACGCCGACCGAGGTCGCGGCGGCCATGGCCGCCGCGACCGGCACCCGCCCCGTCGGGCAGGGGTGCTCACACCGCCAGGGCCTCCTCGCGCCGGGCTACCGCCGCGCCGCGCGCCTCCGCGAAGGCCAGTCCGGCCACCGCGGTCAGCAGGAGCAGCGTGCCGAGGACCGTGGCCGTCGTCAGCCGCTCCCGCAGGACGGTCACCGCGATGACGGCCGCGCTCACCGGCTCCAGGAGCATGATCACGGAGACGGTGGCCGACCGGACGGCGGCCGCCCCGGCGAAGTACAGCGCGTAGGCGAGCGCCGTGGGGACCGCGGCCACGTAGACCAGCAGCCACAGCACCTGCCCCGTCTCGGCGGTGTGCGGCACCAGCCCTTCGGCCAGGGCCATGGGCAGCAGGCCCACCGCTCCGATGCCGAACGCCCAGGCACTGGTGGTCAGCGCGTCACCGCCGCCGCCGTGCCGCCCGAGCCACCGGGTGAGCAGCGTGATGGCCGCGTACCCGGAGGCGGACAGCAGCGCGAGCAGCAGCCCGGCCGGCACGACCTCGCCGCTCTCGCCGCCCAGGACCAGCACGGCGAGTCCGGTCAGCGCGCCGGTCACGGCGGCCAGGCCGCCCCGGCCGAGGTGTTCGCCCAGCAGCAGACGCGCCCCGACGGCGATCAGGACGGGCCCGGCGCCGAGTGTGACGACGGTGCCGACGGCGAGGCCGGTGACCTCGACCGCCGCGAAGTACGCACTCTGGAACACGGTGAGACCGATGCCGGTGCCGAGGATCCGGAGCAGCCGGCGACGCCGGGGTTCGGGCTCCCGGGGCGTCCGGCGGGGGCGCAGTGCGAGCGCCCCCGCCAGCAGGAGGAGACCGCCCGCGCAGCGCCAGAAGGACAGGGCGAGGGGGCCGAGATCGCTGACCCGGAAGATCAGGGACGCGGCCGCGCCGGCGGTGCCCCAGGCGACTCCGGCGACGACGAGATACAGCATGCTCCGCCCGACGGGCAGCGCGGAGGCAACGGGGATGGACATATGACTTCTCCAGAGGAGGACGGGGTGGCAGGTCGCTCGGCTCCGCACGCGGGCAGCGACGAGCCGCTCGGGGACTGCCCGAGCCCGGTCTTCGTCAGGAGTGGCCGCCCGCGCTAGGCGGCAGGGGGCGGCAGCACAGTCAGATGCATGGTCGGCACACTAATGCGGGGCCCGGCCGCCGGACAACTCGCCCTCGACGGCCCCGGCCACCGCTCCGGCACCGGCGCCGGAGGCGACGGGACCCGACGGGGGCTTCGGCGCGGCGGACTGGGCGATGAACGCGCCGGTCAGGACCACGAACCCGCCGATGAGCTGCGGAGCGGAGAGATGCTCGCCGAGCAGCACCCAGGCCAGTCCGGTCGCGATGACCGCTTCGAGGCAGGCGACGACTCCGGCCACCTGGGGCGAGAGCAGCCGGACCGAGACGACCCCGGTGACGTACGCGAGCACGGTGGCGAGCAGCACGATCCAGCCCAGCAGCAGCCAGGCGGGGACCTCGTTGCCGTTCATGCCCGCGCTGCCGGCGAGCAACGACCAGTCCATGCCCCAGGGGCGGGCGACGACGGTGAGGACGGCCGCGCCGACGATCAGTCCGTACGCGATGACCCCGACGGGGTGCGGAGGCTCGGCGTGCTTGCCCCCGCCGTCCCGGCCGTCCTGCCCGCCGTGGTCGGAGAGGACGAAGTAGCCGACCTGGCAGCAAGCCGCGCCGAGGGCGAGCAGCAGGCCGAGCAGGTCGAACTTGAGCCCGGACCAGACCTCGACGACACACGCGAGGCCGCCCACCGCCAGCACCACACCGACCGCGGCGGCCCGGGTGACGGGCCTGCGCTGCACGAAGCGGACCCAGCCGAGGACCAGCGCGGGCGCCAGGTATTCCACCAGGAGCGCCACGCCGACCGGGATGCGGGAGATGGAGGCGAAGTAGAACGCCTGGACCCCGGCCACCGCGAACAGGCCGAACCCGGCCAGCAACGCGGGGCGTTCCCGTACGAGATTCCGGTGTCGCCAGGCGACCGGGAGCATGATGACGGCGGCGCCAGCGACGCGCAGCCAGACCACGTGCAGCGGGTCGAGCCCCGCCTCGATCAGGGGCTTGGCCGCCACTCCCGAACCACCGAACGCGAAGGCCGAGACCAGTGCGAGGCCCAGCCCGGCAGTTCTGCCCTGAAATCCCGAAGACGCTTGCATCGGCACATCATGGCAGCAGTCGACAGCACCGTCATCCCCGTGACACCTGTCGAGACGGCACCCCGGCCGCGACCGCGGGAAGGACGTGAGGCATCACCGTGACGGGGCGGCTCAAGCGTGCCGCGCCGCCTCGGCCGTGAGCACGACCACCCGGTCCGCCAGCCACCGCGCGTCCACGCCCCCGCGGGCGAGCACCTCCACCGCACGGCACTCGGTGTCGGCCGCCAGGGCGGCGAGCAGGTCGAGGCCGGCGGCGCGCGCTTCGCCGCGCGACGCGGCACGGTACAGCGCGCCCTCCATCGCGGCGAGGGCCGAGGGCGACCAGCCGTCGACCGCCGGGTCGCGCACCACCGGAACGGCGCCGGAGTCCTCGACGGAGCCCTGCCAGCGGAGCCCGTAGCCGATGCTGCGCTGGACGAGATAGCCGAGCACCTTGGCCAACTGGGGCCCACCGTCGAAGGCCTCGCGGACTTCGGGGTCCGTCTCGATCAGCGAGTGCAGGAGGTGGGCGGTGTCGATCTGCCGGTCACCGTCGCGCAGCGCGCGCCTGCGCGCACCGTTCAGCACCGATGCCAGTTCCACGGTGAAGCGGGCATCGTTCTCGGCGTGGTTCGGTGCGGGCTGGTCAGGCATGCGCGGCGTCCGGTTTTGCACACCTCTACCCCATCAGTCCCACAGCCGGAAGACATCCCCGGAGCGACCCATTGGGCATCCCACCGAAGTTGGGGACACCGGAGCGGTCCGTCATCCTTGCGGATGAGATCGTGCCGATCGGCACAACCATGACGGTCCGGAGCGCGTGCCGCCTTGCGTCTCACGCCCCGCGGCAACCGCAGGCCCCCGCGCGCACGTCCCCCACGCCACACGGACGCGGCTGGGGCGGGAGGGGAGGAAAGGGTGTTCTGGATGGTCGCGCTGCTCGCCCAGGACGGGCTGCAGTACGTCTACCGCGTGTACGCACCCGACGACGCCCTGCCCGCCGACCTCTTCTGGGCGGCCTTCCACTGCCACGACGAGGGCCCCCACCCCCGGGCGTCGGACAGATTCGACGCCGCGGTGATCTGGCGGAACAGGCAGCCCCTACAGATCTGACGATCCATCAGTATTGAATGTTGACGCGGCCCCCGCTACCTTCCGCGACACCGGAACCGGACGAACCAGGGGTGGTCGCATGGCTGAAGTCAGCGCCGAGGCACGCATCGAGGCACCCGCCGAGAAGGTCTGGGGCCGCCTGACGGACTTCTCGTCGTACGGGGAGTGGAACGCCACCCACACCAGCTTCCCCAAGGGCGGCCCGGCCGAGCTGGAGCTCGCGGCCACCTACGAGGAGAACATGAAGCTGATGGGCTTCCCCGCCGAGGTGGTCTGGACGGTCGACGGCCTGGAGGAGGGCCGCCTGCTGGTGACCCGGGGCAAGGGCCCGATGGGGGTCAACCTGGCGATGCGGTACTCCCTGACCCCGGAGGGTGACGCCACGACGATGCGCATCGACGGGGAGTTCACCGGTGCGGCGGTCTCACTGATGGGTGGCAAGCTCAAGGACTCGGCGACGGCGGCGCTCCAGGAGTCGCTGCGCAAGCTCGCCGGGCTCGTCACCTCCTGACCATGCCCGTGCGGCGCGCGAAAGGCCCCGCGGAATCGTCCCGCAGGGCCTTTCGCGCGCCGCGCGGAATCGTCCCGCAGGGCATGGCGCACCCGACCGGCGAACACGCTCAGTGCTCGTCGGCGAGGATCAGGTAGAGCTTCTTGCGCGCGTCGTTGATGACCGTCAGCGCCTTCTGCCGCTGATCGGCGGAGCCGGTCTTCCAGACCTGCCCGAACGCCTCCATCAGACCGAATCCGGCCTGCCGGATCTCGTTGACGCCCTCCCAGTCCACGCCGCGCCCGGCCTCTTCCCACGGAGCCTCGGGGCCGTTCTCGGCCTCGCTCCGCCCGGCGTCGGTGAGCGTGAACAGCTTCTTGCCACCCTCACTGGCGCTGACGATCAGCCCCTCGTCCTCCAGCAGCTGGAGCGTCGGGTAGACAGAACCCGGGCTGGGCCGCCAGGCCCCGCCGCTGCGCTCGCCGATCTCCTGGATCATCTCGTAACCGTGCATCGGACGGTCCTTCAGCAGAGCCAGGATCGACGCCCGCACGTCACCGCGCCGCGCCCGCCCCCGGCCGCCGCCGCCCCGGCCGCGTCCGCCACCGAAGGGACCGCCGCCGAACGGCGGCCCGAACGGCCCGAAAGCGGCCCGCCGACCGTCACCCTCGCCTCGACCGTGCTGACCGGGCCCACAGTGCCCCGGCCCGTGCTCGTATCCATGTCCGTGTGAACGCATCTCTACGCTCCTTCCATCGTTGATCTGTCGCGATGCGTCAACGATATATCGGAAACTATCGGACGACAAGGCCCTCACCGACGGCGACCCGAGCGCGGGAGACACGACTGCGCTGCTCACGAGGGTGAAGCGGTGCCCGGAAATAATCACTGGCCCCTCGACCGGGCCGTGGTTACGCTGACGGCGTTCCTCGGTCTGTTCTGGGCTTCCGTGCCCTGGAGAAGAGAGATTTTTATGTTCCGGCCCGCGCCGCGCGCGCCTCGCTGCACCGTCTAGCCAGTAGTCCGTCTTTCTGCTGCCGTCCTTCTCGGACGGTGTCCGGACGTGACGCTCCGGTGCACTGAATCAGCCCCCGCCTCCGCCCGCACGCATGTCGCGTCGTACGGGGTGGGCGTCTTCGTCGAGGCCGCTCGGCCTGCTCTTGCTGTCATCACAGACTTCCCAGCAAGGAGCACCCCGGGTGTCCAGCACCAACAGAACTCTCTCAAGCACGCCACGCACCACCCCGAACAGCGCCTTCTCCTGCGCGTGGTGCGGCCGGACCGTGTCCGCCGACGACGGCGCACGGCGCCATCACTGCCCGTCGTGCCTGCGGTCCCAGCATGTTCTCGACCCCGCCGACGGCGGCGCCAGTGACTGCCGGGGCCGCATGTCACCGATCGCCGTCGCCGTGCGGCGCCCGGGCGGCTGGGTGGTCATTCACCGTTGCGTGCGCTGCGACGAACTGACCTCCAACCCCACCCGCACGGACGACAACCAGCTCATCCTGATGCGGCTGGCCGTCCGGCCACTGGCGCAACCTCCCTTTCCGCTCGAAGCGTTCGGCGACCTCTGAACCGGAGGGAAAGGAGAGGACCGGCCATGCCGAGACGAGGGAAGAGCACCCGTCGCCGTGCCCGGGCCGCACGGCGGCCGCAGCGGTACAAGGACGTCCTGCACAGCCAGGGAGGGCACCGGGGAGACGCTTTCCGGTGCGCGGGCTGCCGACTGGATGTGTCCCTGGACGCGCCCGGCACCACGCACCGCAATCACTGCCCGAACTGCCTGGTCAGCCTGCACGTCGACCGGCGGGTGCCGGGCGACCGGGCTGCGGACTGCCGCGCCCGGATGGAAGCCCTGGGCATGTCGGTCAGGCCCGACGGCGAGTGGTTGATCATCCACCAGTGCGTGTCCTGCGGCGAACTCAGCGCCAACCGCATCGCCGGTGACGACAACGCACTGGCCCTGGTGCGCCTGGCGCTCGAACCCCTGCGGGACCCCGGCGTCGCCGATCGCTTGCGACTCGCGCCGTGACCCTCCCGTCACGCGCGCTGCCGTGTCACCCGGCACCCACCACCCCTACGCCTCGACGCTCGGGGTCCCCACACCCCCCGTCCCCCAACAGATCGCACCCGCGTGCGACTCACAAGGAGCAGCCATGCGCCCCATGACCAGGGAAGAGGTGCGCGGCGCGATCGTGAACCTGGACCCGGCCGCGAAGAAGGTCCGCCTGCCGGCCCGGTTCGACGACGTCCGATGGCACCGGATCGACTACCTCGACTGGAGAGACCCGCGCGCCCCGACCCACGCCTACCTCGTCACCGAGGCCGACGGCCGGGCGCGGGGAGTGCTGCTGCGCCAGGCCCCGAACGCCTCGGCGCACGGTTCGCGCGCGGTGATGTGCGACCTGTGCCGGTTCGCCCGCCGCTTCAACGAGGTCTCGCTGTTCACCGCCCAACGACCCTCGCGTGACAAACGCGAACGCCTCGACGCGACCGGTCTCCTCCTGTGCACCGACCTCGACTGCACGGCGAAGGTACACGGCAGGCCGGTCCGCGAAGCCTTCGACCGTCCGGTCGACGAGATCATCGCCACGCGCCGGGAGGGCCTGCGCTCACGCACGACCGCTTTCGTCCGTTCGGTCGCTGAACCGCGCGCGGCAGGCCTCGATCGGCAGGACACCCTCTAGGGTCTTTCGTTTGGATCAGGCCGGACCCCGCGAGCCCGGCATGATCCAAACGAGAGGCCCTAGGTCCCGTAGCGGGCCGCGAGCGTGACGGCGAGGTCGCGCAGGGCGCTGCGCAAGGACTGCGGGGCCAGGGCCTCCGCATCCGTACCGAGCCGCCACAGCGCCCATTCGGCGTGACGTGCGTCCTGGAAGGTGACCTCCAGCCGCGGCCAGCCGTCCGTGTCGGGATCTTCCGCGCGGACGGCCAGCACGGTGCCCAGCAGTTCCTCCCGCCGCGCCGGGCTCACCCGTACCAGCGCGGTGACATGGTCGCCACCGGCGAGGAAGCGCGCGGAACGGTCCCGCCAGATCCGGTCCAGGTCGACCCGGTTCGGACGCTGGGCCGGTTCGGGCAGTTCCTCGGCGGCCAGCACCCGGGACAGCCGGTAGGTGCGGTCCGCGCCGGATCTCGTGGCGAGCAGGTAGCCCCGGTCCCGTACGGTCACCAGGCCGATCGGGTCGACCGTGCGCCACTGCGGCGCCCGGCCCGTGGCCGCGTAGTGGATGCGCAGCTTGCGGCCGGAGAGCACGGCCCGGCGGACCTCGATCATGGTGGCGCCCGGGACCTGATCGGTGACCGGCCGGCGCGAGAGCAGGTCGGTCTCCGGGTCGACGAGAAACCGCTGGGCCGCGTCGCTCGCGGCGGCCTGATGGCTTTCGGGCAGCGCGTCGACCACCTTCCGCATGGCCGAGGCGAGCGCCGGTCCGAGGCCGAACACCTGCTCCCCGCGCCCCGATCCGGCGGCCAGCAGGGCCAGGGTCTCGTCGTGGTTCAGCCCGGTGAGCTCGGTCCGGAAACCGGGCAGCAGGGCGAACCCGCCGTGCCTGCCGCGTTCGGCGTAGACCGGGACTCCGGCCGCGGACAGTGCCTCGATGTCGCGCAGCACGGTACGGGTGGACACCTCCAGCTCACGGGCCAGCGTGTCGGCCGTCAGCCGTCCACGCTGACGCAACAGCAGTACCAACGAGACCAATCGGTCGGCGCGCATGCGGGAACGGTAGCGAAATACATGACCAAGGGTGTCGTCATTTGTTGGCAGGCTCCCCCGTACGACGTCGAGGCCGGCGACCGCCGGGCCGACGGACCTCGTACTCCCAGAATCGAATGGAGCCGAAGTGGCGCTGGAACGAACGGCCGTGAACCCGGTGACGTGGTCGGTGGACCTGGGGTTCAACCAGGGTGAAGTCGTTTCCGGGCAGACCCGGACCCTGTACGTCTCGGGGCAGACCTCGATGAGCGACGACGGCAAGCCCCAGCACGACGGGGACATGGCGGCGCAGTTGACGCTGAGCATCGACAACCTGGAGGCCGTGCTGAGCGAGGCGGGCATGTCTCTCGCCAACCTCGTCCGCCTCAACGTCTATACGACCGACGTCGAACTGCTGCACCGGCACTACGGCGCGCTGGCGGGGCGGCTGGGCGCGGCCGAAGTGGCGCCGGCCAGCACCCTGCTCGGGGTGACGCGACTGGCGGTCCCGGGCCAGCTGGTCGAGCTGGAGGGCACCGCCGTCGCGTGACGCGGCCTCACCGTCCGTACCCTCCCGTCGCCCGAACCGGCGGGAACGGTACGGCCGGTGAGAACGGTACGAGCGGTACCAGCGGTACCAGCGGTGAGAACCGCAGGGCGGTGAGAACGGTACGGAGGGTGATCCGGTCTCCGGTGCTCCGCATCGCGGACGCCCAGGAGTACCGCCCCACCGCCCGGACACGTCTCTCTCCCCCCCCACAATTGCACTTCTCCTCCCGCCCGGTAGGCGCTAGCGTTCCGGGCGAGGAGTGCCGCGGGGCGCCCCGCCGAGCACCGGGCCGCCCTGCGGGAAGGCATCCGGACCGCCGCGGCCGAGGGCGCCCGCGTGGTCTGCCTCCAGGAGCTGACGCTGTCGCCGTACTTCGCCGTCGTGCGCCGGGCCGACCACCCCGAGCCCGCCGGACCGGAGGAGCTGCTGACCGGCCCCACGTTCACGTTCGCCGCCGAGGCCGCGCGCGAGCACGGCGTGTACGTGCACGCCTCGCTGTACGAGAGGGCCCCGGCGCCCGGTGGCGAGGACGACGGTCTCGGCTACAACACCGCGATCCTCGTCGCCCCCGACGGCACCCTCGCCCAGCGCACCCGCAAGACCCACATCCCGGTCACCGAGGGGTATTACGAGGACGACTGGTTCCGCCCCGGTCCGGCGGGTGACGACGCCTTCCCGCTGGTCACGGTCGACGAGGCCCGCTTCGGCCTGCCGACCTGCTGGGACCAGTGGTTCCCGGAGCTGGCGCGCGCCTACTCGCTGGCCGGGGCCGACGTCCTCGTCTACCCGACCGCCATCGGCTCCGAGCCGGGCTTCCCCGGCTTCGACTCCCAGCCGCTCTGGCAGAAGGTGATCACCGGGAACGCCATCGCCAACGCCACCTTCATGATCGTGCCGAACCGCGTCGGCGCGGAGGGGGGCCTCACCTTCTACGGCAGCTCCTTCATCGTCGACCCGTACGGCCGCGTCCTGGCCCAGGCCCCGCGCGACGAGCCCGCCGTGCTGGTCGCCGATCTCGATCTCGACGCCCGCCGCGACTGGCTGGAGCTGTTCCCGTTCCTGACCACCCGCCGCCCGGACGCGTACGGTCCGCTCACGGAGACCGACCGGCTCACGGGGTGACCGGCGCCCCCGACGGGAGCCGTGCGCACCGGCGGCAGGCGCGGGCGGAGCCGGCGACGACCGCGTGGGAGGCGGCGGCCAGCGCGCAGGCCGCCGCCGTCAGGGGCCCGTTCTCGGCGAGGACCGAGGCGGTGGCGAGGGCCAGGGTGGCCACCGCCATGGACACGCTCGCGGTGGTGCCCGTCCAGGCGACCGTGAGAGGCAGCCGGTGCGGGACGGGGAGCCGGCGGGCCAGGGCGCCGGTGGCGGCCAGGGTCGCGGCGGCCAGGAGGACCGCCGCCCCCGCGACGGTGGCCAGATGGGTCGCGAGCAGCTGCGCGGCGTGCGGCACGGCCGCGTCCCGCGGGGCCCCGGTGTTCCGTACCAGGAACCAGCACGCCAGCAGGAACGGCGCGCTGAGGGCGACCGCGCGGGCGGTGTGCCGGGCCTGGGCGATGGTCAGTTCGTGCTGGAAGCTCGCGGCCAGCTCCCGCGCCGAGCCGAACTCCGCCACCGCCCGGCGGACCGCCCGCTCGTACGGCTCGCCCGCGTCCGTGTACGCCGCCACGGTCTCGGTGAGCCCGTCGCGGGCCTCCTCGACCAGGCGGGACTTGCGGCGGGCGGGGCCGTGCAGGAGGGCGTCCAGCTCGGCGACGTGCTTCTCCACGAGGTCGACCGCGCCGCCACCGGGCCCGGGGCCGGCGGTCATGCGCCCGGTCCGTGCGGCAGCGGGTGCGGTGCGCCGGGGTTGAGGACCGCGCCGATCACGGCGGTGAAGTCCTGCCACGCCGTGCGCTCGTCCGCCAGGAAGCGCGCCCCCGCCTCCGTCAACGCGTAACAGCGGCGCTTGCGCCCGCCCTCGCTCTCCCAGCCGCTGCGCAGCAGGCCCAGCCGTTCCAGGCGGTTCAGCGCCGGGTAGATGGTGCCGGTCCGCAGTTCGAGCGCACCGCCGCTGCGCTGCTGGACCGCCGTGATGATCGCGTATCCGTGCAGCGGGGCCGGTTCGACAACCGCCAGGAGGAGACCGTCCAGATGTCCGCGTACCGCATCCTGCCTCATACGTAGGCAGGCTACACATGGCGCGGCCGGAGGGCCAGCGCCCCGCGCGGGAACGGCGATGCCGACGGTGAATATGTAGGCAGGCTACCTATCGAGGTCGGGATCGTGCTATTCCTGGGGCGGCGGCCATGCGTTGGCAGCCAACCTATGGGCCGTGCCGTACGCCGCCACGCGATCCATAGCCATAGCCATAGCCATAGCCATAGCCATAGCCATAGCCATAGCCATAGCCATAGCCATAGCCATAGCCATAGCCATAGCCATACCCATAGCCATACCCATGGCCATGCACCCTCGGAGGGGCCCGTGACCAAGCTGCTGCTCTCGCTGCACGTTCTGGCGTCGATCCTGGCGGTCGGGCCGATCACGGTCGCGGCCTCGATGTTTCCCCGCTACGCCAAGCCACCCGCCCCCGGCAGCGAGGGCCCGCACGACCACGACACCCGCACGGCGGCCTTCCTGCACAAGATCTGCCGGGTGTACGCGGTCGTCGGCATCGCCGTACCCGTCCTCGGCCTCGCCACCGGTGCGCAGATGGGGGTGCTGGGCGATGCCTGGCTGCTCGCGTCGATCGTGCTGACGGCGATCGCCGCCGCCCTGCTGATGGCGATGGTCCTGCCGGGGCAGCGCGAACTGCTCATGGACGCGCCGGTGGCCGAGCAGCGGTCCGCCGCGGCGCGGCTCGCCATGACCACCGGGATATTCAATCTGCTCTGGGCGACGGTCGTCGTGCTGATGATCGTCCGCCCGGGGTCGACGACGGGGGCCTGACCGCAGTTCAGACCCCCTTGCCGTCCGGGTCGCGCGTCAACCCGCCTTCGTGTAGCGGCTGGTGGGGCGCTCCAGGCCCAAGTGGCCGCGCAGGGTGGTGGAGGTGTACTCCGTGCGGAACACCCCGCGCCGCTGGAGCTCCGGGACCAGACCCCGGGTGATCGCCGTGAGGTCGTGCGGCAGGACGGCCGGGCGGAGCCGGAAGCCGTCCAGGCCGGTGGAGTGCCGGTCGATCAGCAGGTCGGCCAGTTCGGCGGGCGTGCCGGTGAAGATCTCGGCGTCGGAGGCGAGTTCGGCCCCGGCCGCCTCGTCCAGCCGGTCCTTGCGGCGGGCCGCCGCGCCCGGTTCGTCGTCCAGGAGGACGATCAGGTCCGCGAAGGTCCGCAGCGGGCGCTCGTGCACGTCCCGGCCGGTGCGCTCCACCGCCTCGGCGACCTGGCTGAGGATCGCCGCCGTGCCCGCCCGGTCGTGCGGTGTGACGGCGACGACGTCGGAGCTGAGCGCCGCGAACTCGTACGGCGTGGTCGCGTGCGCGAGGCTCACCACCGGCGGCTGGCCCTGGGGGGTGCGCGGGGTGATCGACGGGCCCTTCACGCTGAAGTCCGTGCCCTGGAAGTCGATGTGGTGGACCTTGTCGCGGTCGATGAAGCGGCCCGTCGCCGCGTCCCGTATCTCCGCGTCGTCCTCCCAGCTGTCCCAGAGCTGCCGTGCCGCCTCGACCACCTCGGCCCCCTCCGCGAAGAGGGCGCGCAGCGGCCGGGAGATCCGCTCCGAGTCGGTCACGTCGTCCTCGGTGAGCTGCGGTGTGGTGCGGCGGCCGAAGTGGGCGGCGTCGGCCGCGCGGGACGCGATCTGCGGTCGCCAGCCGGCCCGGCCCCGGCTCGCGTGGTCGAGGGTGGCGATGCCGATGGCGAGGTGGAACGGTTCGGTGTGGGTGACGTTGGTCGTCGGCACCAGGCCGATGTGCGTGGTGAGCGGGGCGAGATGAGCGGCGAGCAGCACCGCGTCGATGCTGCCCCTGACCTGGTCGGTGCGGTCGTCGGGGAGGTGGAAGGCGGCGGACTGGAGGCCGAGGGCGTCCTCGAAGGTGACGAAGTCGAGCAGACCGCGTTCGGCCTCGGCGACCAGGTCGGCCCAGTAGGCGGCGTCGAGCAGCTCGCCGGGGCGCGCACCCTCCTCGCGCCAGGCCGCCGGGTGCCAGCCCGCCCCGTCGAGCGCGACGGCCAGATGGAGGGGGGCGTCGGGGGCGCCCTTCGTGCCGGTCATGCGGTGGTCTCCTTGTCGTCGCGCCCGGTGCGCAGGGGCTGCCCGGGGCCGCCCCATCCGGCCGGGCGGGGTGCGTCGGACAGGCCCAGGTGGTCCCGGAGCGTGGTGCCGGTGTAGTCGTCGCGGTGGACGCCCTTCTCCTGGAGGATCGGCACCACCCGGTCAACGAAGTCGTCCAGGCCGCCCGGGGTGAGGTGCGGCACGAGGACGAAGCCGTCGGCGCCCTCGGTCTGGACGTAGTCGTCGATGGCGTCGGCGACCGTGCGCGGGCTGCCGACGAACGTCTGGCGTCCGCCGACCTCGATGACCAGCTCCCGGATGGAGAGGTTCCGCTCCGCCGCGAGCTTGCGCCACTGCCGGGCCGTCTCCGCCCGGCCCTTGCGGAAGACGGAGTGCCCCTTCAGGAAGTGGGCGTCGTCCTCGGGCTCGACGTCGGGGAGCGGCCCGTCGGGGTCGTACGCGGACAGGTCGCGGCCCCAGACCGCCTCCAGGTGGGCGATCGCGGTCTGGGGGCTGACCAGTTCGCGGCTGATCTCCTCCGCGTAGGCGGCGGCCTCCTCGTCGGTGTCGGCGACGACCGCGTTGGCGGTGGGGAGGATCAGCAGGTCCTCGGGGCGCCGGCCGTGGGCGGCGAGGCGTCGTTTCACGTCCCGGTAGAAGTCCCGGGCCACGTCGATGCGGTTGTGCTTGCTGAAGATGACCTCCGCGTCGGACGCGGCGAACTCCCGTCCCGCGTCGGACTCGCCCGACTGGATGATCACCGGGTGGCCCTGCGGCCCGGACGGGGTGGTGAACCGGCCGGAGATGTCGAAGTGCTGCCCCCGGTGGGCGAAGCGGCCGGCCCCGGGGGCGACGAACTCGCCCGCCGCCGCGTCGGCCCGCAGATCGCCGCCCGACCAGCTGTCCCACAACTCCCTTGCCGTGGTGAGGAATTCGGCGGCCCGGGTATAGCGGTCCGCCTCGGGGAGGAAGCCGCCCCGGCGGAAGTTCTCGCCGGTGAACGCGTCGTAGCTGGTGACGACGTTCCAGGCGGCCCGCCCTGCGCTGAGCCGGTCCAGGGTGGCGAACCGGCGCGCCGCCTCGTACGGCTCGTTGAAGGTGGCGTTGACCGTGGCGGCGAGGCCCAGGTGCGTGGTGACGGCGGCCAGGGCGCTCAGCACGGTGAGGTTCTCCGGGCGTCCCGCGATGTCCAGGTCATAGACCTGCCCCTTGTGCTCGCGCAGCCGCAGCCCTTCGGCGAGGAAGAAGAAGTCGAACTTGCCGCGTTCGACGGTCTGCGCGAGCCGGATGAAGGAGTCGATGGATATCTGGCTCCCGGAGCGCGGGTCCGACCAGACGGTCACGTTGTGGATGCCGGGCAGCTGCGCTGCGAGATGCACCTGTTTCTTGGCGGTGGCGGGCACGGTGCGGTCTCCTCCTGCGAAGTCCTGCGAAGTCCTGCGAAGTCCGGCGGACGGGGCGGCTGTGAGGCGTGGTGGGGTGACGCGTGGTGGAGTGGGGGGTGGTGGTGTGACGTTCAGAGCGTGCCTGTGCTCGATGGCTCCTGCACAGGTCAACCGGCCCTGTTTTACGAGGTGTTCATGCCGTTGCGACAGTCGCGCCGGCTTCGGCGGCCTCGGGGGACGGGGCGGCGGCGGGTGTGGTCGACGGGCTCGGCGAGACGTACCGCACCCGGTTCTCGAAGGCGACCCCGTGGCTCTTCACGTCGATGGCGATGCGGTCGCCGTCGGCGATCCGGAACCCGTCGTGGAAGCTGGCCTCGTCGGCGCCCAGCAGCACGTAGTTGACCAGTCCGGGCCGCCGTACCGCCGGGAAGGTGAACAGATGGTCCGCCATGTCCTGCACCCGGTAGTAGAGGGCGTCGTCGCCGCAGTCGAACGGGCCCTCCCAGGCCGTCGCGCCGTCCCGCACGATCGTGACCCGGCCGGTCACCGTGCGCGGCGGCGGGCCGAGGAACAGCCACGGGGTGAGGGCGGTGTCGCACAGCTTGCAGTACGGGTTGTAGCCCGGGTCCTGGCGGTGCAGGCCGATGTCGCACAGGTCGTTGCCGAAGGTGTAGCCGGCGTAGTGCGGTGTGCCGTCCGCGTCGTTGACGTAGACCAGGGCGACCTCCGGCTCCTCGATGAGGGCGACCGGCCGGGCGGGCACGTTCAGGTCCTCGCCGGGCAGTTTCACCCAGTCGCCGAACCCCTTGAAGAACCACTTGGGCGGGGTGAACTCGCCGTCCTCCGGAGCGGTTTCGCCGCCCCACTTCTTCTTGTGCGTGCCCATGAAGCCGCTCAGCAGGGCGTTGCCCGCGCCCCTCGGCAGCAGCGGCGGCAGCAGCCGCAGCTCCGGGTCCCCGGCCGTGACGACGACACTCGCCGCCCCCTCGGTGAGGGCGGCCCGCAGGGCCTCCGGAGAGCCGTCGGTGGCGATGAAGGCGGCGGCGACCCGGCCGTCCTCCACCCGGTACAGGGTGTGCGGGGCGCCGTCCTCGGGGCGGCCGAAGCCGACGTGGCGTTCGCCGTTGTGGAGGGCCTCGAAGAGGACGGGGAGGTGGGAGTGGGGCATGGGTCTTCTCCTTCAGTACGTGGATGGGTCGGGTGACATCAGGCGTGCGGGGTGAGCGTGGGGACCGGTGCGCCCGCGAGGTCGGCCAGCACCTCGCCGATCCGGTCGACCGATCCCCGTATCCACGGCAGGGCGAGCGGATCCGCCGCCCCCGCCGCGTCCAGTGCCGCTGTCCGCTGCTCGGCGGTGTCGCCGTAGAAGTGGCTGGTCGACGCGCGGATCCGCAGGGGGCGGCCGGCCTCCCCGAACGCGGTCGCGGGCAGCACGCCGACTCCGTACCGCTCCGAGAGCAGTGCGGCCAGTCCGTCGCCGCCGTGCACCCCGTGGGCCTCGGCCAGGTGCTCCCGCAGGGGCTCGAAGTCCGGGTAGAGGTAGCAGGTCGCGGCTACCGGGGCGAGCTCCGCGCCCACGGCGGTGAAGCGGGCGGCGACCGCGCGCACCACCGTCCCGTGCAGCCGCCGGCTCGCCGCGACCCGCCCGACGACCTCCGGCGGCTCCCCGAAGGCGTACGCGGCCGCCGTCTGCACCGGTGCGGGCGGGCTCGACCAGATCTGGCTGGCGACCGCCACGAGCCGGGTGTGCACGGCGCGTCCCAGCTCGCTGTCGGGCAGCCGGGCCACCCCCGTACGCCAGCCGCCGAGCGCCAGGTTCTTGGTGAGCCCGGTGGTGACGACGGTGCGTTCGGGTGCGTGCAGGGCCGGGGACACGGCCGGCTCGGAGCCGTCGTACACCAGGTCGCCGTAGATCTCGTCGGAGACGACGACCAGGTCCAGTTCGCGGGCCGCCTCCGCCAACCGCCGTACGGTGGCGGCCGATGCGACCGTGCCGGTCGGGTTGTCCGGCACGGTCACCACGACGGCCCGGGGATGCTGACCGGCGGCCCGCGCGTCGGCGACCGCCTCGCGCAGCCGGTCCGGGTCGGGCACTCCGCCCTGCCCCGGCAGGATCGGTACGGGGATGGGCCGGGCCCCGGCCAGCCGGGCCTGGGCGGCGTAACTCACCCAGCTCGGCACGGGCACGATCACATCCCCGCCGATGGCCAGGAGCAGGGCGAACAGCAACGACTTGCTGCCCGGACCCGCCACGACCAGCCCCGGGTCGACGCCCAGACCGCGCCGCTGCCAGTACCCGGCGACGGCGGTCCGCAGGGCGGGGCTCCCGGCCACGGAGCCGTAGGCGTTCTCGTCGGCCGCCGCCGCGAGCCGGTCGCGGAGCACGTGGAGCACGGGCAGGCCGATCTCCCCGCTCGCCATCGACAGGACCCGCTCCCCGGCCCGGCGTCGTCGGGCCAGGGCCTCGTCGGCGGCGAGGGTCGCCGACAGCGTGACCGGTGTGGGTTCGGGCATGACAGCTCCAGCGCTCGGTGGGTGAAGGGGCGGGGCGGCGGGGTCAGGAGGAGCTGGTGTCCGGGGCGTACAGCTCGCGCAGCTCCGCCTTGCGGACCTTGCCGGTCAGGGTCTTGGGG
>NZ_JAAXYC010000146.1 GCF_018619185.1 Streptomyces sp. McG3
CCGACGCGCAGATCCCCCTCCCGCCCGCGCTGGAGGGCGCTCTGGCGGAGGCCGAGGAGCTCGGCCGTACGGCGGTCGTCGTGGCCTGGGACGGGGAGGCCCGGGGTGTGTTCGGGGTGGCGGACGCGGTCAAGGACAGCAGTGCGGCGGCCGTGAGCGAGCTGCGCGCCCTGGGACTGAAGCCCGTGCTGCTGACCGGCGACAACCGGGCGGTGGCGGAGGCCGTGGCACGCGAGGTGGGCATCGACGAGGTCCACGCGGAGGTGCTCCCCGAGGACAAGGTGAACGTCGTGAGGCGTCTTCAGGCCGAGGGCCGGGTCGTCGCCATGGTCGGCGACGGGGTCAACGACGCGGCCGCCCTCGCCACGGCGGACCTGGGGCTGGCGATGGGCACCGGGACGGATGCGGCGATCGAGGCGAGCGACCTCACGCTGGTTCGTGGAGATCTCAAGGTGACGGCTGACGCAATCCGCCTCTCCAGGCGTACGCTGGCCACCATCAGGGGCAACCTCTTCTGGGCCTTCGGGTACAACGTCGCGGCCTTGCCCCTGGCTGCAAGTGGCCTGCTCAACCCTATGATCGCGGGAGCCGCCATGGCGTTTTCGTCCGTGTTCGTCGTCACGAACAGCCTACGGTTGCGTGCCTTCACGTAACTTCCACAAAGAGATTTAGATCACACCGGTTTCAGGGTAACCATCCGGTGGGTTCGAGAGTCTTAGAGTGCGATTGCCAAGGATGTCTTGGGGGACGTCCGATGGAGTGTCTTGGGGGACGCTCCTGTGGCAGGCGTTGGCCGGGGCACGTGCACCGGGGAGCTTTGAGCGGCCCTCCCGTGCGTACGTACCCCGGCGGACCGCAGCACAACAGAACAACGGGAGCTCCGGCTCCCTGCAGACGCCCGGCCGGATCCCGTGGGGGGAATCCGCTCCGGGATATGGGAAACGCCCCGACCGTCGACCCGTGGGGGGATCGGCGGCGGGGTGTTTCTCGCTTTCCAGCCCGCTCAAGCCGCGCACAAGCCCGGCAGGAGCCCGCTGCTCAAGCCCGGCGCACGCGGGACCCGTACGCACCCCGCGCAAAGCCCCGTACAACGCCGAATCGCCCCGGACACCGCGCTCTGTGCGAAGCGCGGTACGCGGGGCGAAGGCAGTCGGCCGAAGAGGCCGGGCACTACAGGGGGTGATGAGGTCCGGGTCAGCGGCCCTCGACCGGGACGAAGTCGCGCAGGACCTCGCCGGTGTAGATCTGGCGCGGGCGGCCGATGCGGGAACCCGGCTCCTTGATCATCTCGTGCCACTGGGCGATCCAGCCGGGAAGCCGGCCGAGCGCGAAGAGCACGGTGAACATCTCGGTCGGGAAGCCCATGGCCCGGTAGATCAGACCGGTGTAGAAGTCCACGTTGGGGTAGAGGTTGCGCGAGACGAAGTAGTCGTCGGAGAGCGCGTGCTCCTCCAGCTTGAGCGCGATGTCGAGCAGCTCGTCGGACTTGCCGAGCGCGGACAGCACGTCGTGGGCGGCGGCCTTGATGATCTTGGCGCGCGGGTCGAAGGACTTGTACACCCGGTGGCCGAAGCCCATCAGGCGGACGCCGTCCTCCTTGTTCTTCACCTTGCGGATGAAGGAGTCGACGTCGCCGCCGTTGGCCTGGATGCCTTCCAGCATCTCCAGCACCGACTGGTTGGCGCCACCGTGCAGGGGGCCCCACAGCGCCGAGATGCCGGCGGAGATCGAGGCGAACATGTTCGCCTGCGAGGAGCCGACCAGACGCACGGTGGAGGTCGAACAGTTCTGCTCGTGGTCCGCGTGCAGGATGAGCAGCTTGTCCAGCGCCGAGACGACGACCGGGTCCAGCTCGTACTCCTGGGCGGGGACCGAGAAGGTCATGCGCAGGAAGTTCTCGACGTACCCGAGGTCGTTGCGCGGGTAGACGAAGGGGTGCCCGATCGACTTCTTGTAGGCGTACGCCGCGATCGTCGGAAGCTTCGCCAGGAGGCGGATCGTCGAGAGGTGACGCTGCTGCTCGTCGAACGGGTTGTGGCTGTCCTGGTAGAACGTGGACAGCGCGCTGACGACCGAGGACAGCATGGCCATCGGGTGGGCGTCGCGCGGGAAGCCGTCGAAGAACCGCTTGACGTCCTCGTGCAGCAGCGTGTGCTGGGTGATCTCGTTCTTGAAGGTCGCCAGCTCGTCGACCTTCGGCAGGTCGCCGTTGATCAGCGTGTACGCGACCTCGAGGAACGACGAGCGCTCGGCGAGCTGCTCGATCGGGTATCCGCGGTAGCGCAGAATGCCCTGCTCACCGTCGAGGTACGTGATGGCGGATTTATAGGCGGCGGTGTTGCCGTATCCGCTGTCCAGCGTCACCAGGCCGGTATTGGCCCGGAGCTTCCCGATGTCGAAGCCCTTGTCGCCGACGGTGCTGTCGATCACCGGGTAGGTGTACTCGTCATCGCCGTACCGCAGTACTACAGCGTTGTTGGTGTGCTCGCTCACGTCATCCCTCACCGACGTAGTGCCTCTTCTTCGAGGTGCCCTGACTGTCTTCCACCCTCCCCCATTCGGCTCAGGAGAGTGCACTCGGGGTCGTCCATTGGACTCATTGGCGGCACTGAGTGCCGCCAACTTACTCATCCTGCCCCCTTGACTGCGGTTCCGGAAGACCTCCGTGATGTTTCCCACCGATTTGATCGATCATTTTTTCCACGGCTCACGCGAAGTCTTCTCCGGAGCCGCCCCGGAGCCGGAAATCCAGTGCCGTACAGCGTCTGCCTGCGGAAACCGTGCGGACCGCCTGGCCGATCGCCTTACGGGACCCGACCAGCACCACCAGCTTCTTGGCCCGCGTCACGGCCGTGTAGAGCAGGTTGCGCTGGAGCATCATCCAGGCACTGGTGGTGACGGGGATGACGACGGCCGGATACTCGCTGCCCTGGGAACGGTGGATGGTCATGGCGTACGCGTGGGCCAGCTCGTCCAGCTCGTCGAAGTCGTACCCGATCTCCTCGTCCTCGTCGGTGTGGACGGTGAGCCTCTGTTCGTCCGGGTCGAGGCCGGTGACGACGCCGACCGTGCCGTTGAAGACGCCGTTCTCGCCCTTGTCGTAGTTGTTGCGGATCTGGGTGACCTTGTCGCCGACCCGGAAGACCCGGCCGCCGAACCGCTTCTCGGGGAGGTCGGGGCGGGCCGGGGTGATGGCCTGCTGGAGCAGCCCGTTCAGATTCCCCGCGCCCGCCGGACCCCGGTGCATCGGGGCGAGAACCTGCACGTCACGGCGGGGATCGAGGCCGAACTTGGCCGGAATGCGACGGGCCGCCACATCCACGGCGAGCTTGCCCGCGTCCTCCGTCTCGTCCTCCACGAAGAGGAAGAAGTCACTCAGCCCCTCCGTGAGCGGCGGCTGCCCGGCGTTGATCCGGTGGGCGTTGGTCACCACGCCGGACTGCTGGGCCTGGCGGAAGATCCGGGTGAGCCGGACGGCGGGGACCGGGCCGCCCTCCGCGAGCAGATCGCCCAGCACCTCTCCCGCGCCGACCGAGGGCAGCTGGTCGACGTCACCCACGAGGAGGAGGTGGGCACCGGGTGCCACCGCCTTCACGAGCTTGTTGGCGAGCAGCAGATCGAGCATCGACGCCTCGTCCACGACGACCAGATCCGCGTCCAGCGGGCGGTCCCGGTCGTAGGCCGCGTCCCCGCCGGGCTTCAGCTCCAGGAGCCGGTGCACGGTGGACGCCTCGGCCCCGGTCAGCTCCGAGAGGCGTTTGGCCGCGCGCCCGGTGGGGGCGGCGAGCACCACCTTGGCCTTCTTCGCCCGGGCCAGCTCGACGATGGACCGTACGGTGAACGACTTCCCGCAGCCGGGGCCGCCGGTCAGGACGGCCACCTTCCGGCTGAGCGCGAGCCGCACGGCCTGTTCCTGCTCGGGCGCGAGGGTGGCTCCCGTACGGGTGGCAAGCCAGGCCAGGGCCTTGTCCCAGTCCACGTCCCGGAAGGCCGGCATGCGGTCCTCGCCGGTCTTCAGCAGGCGGCGGACCTGCCCGGCGAGGGACAGCTCGGCCCGGTGGAAGGGGACGAGGTAGACGGCGGTGACCGGTTCGCCGCCCTCGGGGGACGGCACCTTCTCCCGTACGACGCCCTCCGGATCGGCGGCCAGCTCGGCCAGGCACTCGATGACCAGCCCGGTGTCGACCTGGAGCAGCTTGACGCCGTCCGCGATGAGCCGCTCCTCGGGGAGGTAGCAGTGCCCCTGGTCGGAGGACTGGGACAGGGCGTACTGGAGGCCGGCCTTGACCCGCTCGGGGCTGTCGTGCGGGATGCCGACGGCCTGGGCGATCCGGTCGGCGGTGAGGAAGCCGATGCCCCAGACGTCGGAGGCCAGCCGGTAGGGCTGGTTCTTCACGACGGAGATGGAGGCGTCCTCGTACTTCTTGTAGATGCGGACGGCGATGGAGGTGGAGACCTCGACGCTCTGGAGGAAGACCATGACCTCCTTGATCGCCTTCTGTTCCTCCCAGGCGGTCGCGATCATCTTCGTGCGTTTGGGGCCGAGGCCGGGGACCTCGACGAGGCGCTTCGGCTCCTGCTCGATGATGTCGAGGGTGTCGACGCCGAAGTGGGTGGTGATCCGGTCGGCCATCACCGGCCCGATCCCCTTGATCAGCCCGGAGCCGAGATAGCGGCGGATGCCCTGGATGGTGGCGGGCAGCACGGTGGTGTAGTTCTCCACGGTGAACTGCTTGCCGTACTGGGAGTGCGAGCCCCAACGGCCCTCCATCCGCAGTGATTCGCCGACCTGCGCGCCGAGCAGCGCGCCGACGACGGTGAGGAGGTCCCCGGCTCCGCGTCCGGTGTCGACGCGGGCGACCGTGTACCCGTTCTCCTCGTTGGCGTAGGTGATCCGCTCCAGGACACCTTCGAGGACGGCCATGTTGGACATGACCCGACGCTACCGGGTGGCACCGACAGGGCGGTTCGCGGCCCGGGGGCCGTCACGGGGTGCGGGGGCCGTCACGGGTTTCGGGGGCCGGTCCGCCGTCCCGGTACTCGTTGGCCAGCAGGGTGTCCATGGTCGAGCGCAGTCCGCCGAGGAACTCCTCGAACCGCTGGATCTCCTGCGGGGGGTAGGCGGCCATCGCCTCGGCCATCCGCTCGGAGTACGGGCCGAAGAACGCCATGGCCCGCGGCCGGATGTCGGGGCTGCTGCGCAGGGTCACCACCCGGCGGTCGGTGCTCTCGCGGGTGCGGACGATGTGTCCCGCCTGTTCGAGCCGCTTGAGGAGGATGGCGGTCGCGCCGGAGGAGAGCGAGACGCGCTCGCTGAGCCGGGCCGGTGACAGGGGTGCGCCCTGGTCCTCCGCGTAGAGGATCTCGACCAGGGCGGCGGCGTCGGTGGAGTGCAGCCCGAGCCAGGCCGCGAAACGGCGGGTGAACTCGGTGTAGTTGGCCCCGAAGGCGCGCAGGCCGTCCATCACCCGGTCGACCCGCGGCGCCTCGTGGCCGGCCGCGCCGTTCCCGTCCACGGGGCCGATCCCGTCCGCCGTGACGTCCCCGCCGGCCGCGGCGCTCCCGTCGGCTCCGTGCCCGTTCGGCATTGGCGCTGCCCCGCTCTCTTCCGGTTCCGGTTCCGTCGCGGGCCCTCCGGCCACGTCTCCCACCGCCTGCTTTGACAACCTACCCCGTCACATTTACCTTTGCGGCAAAGGTATCTTTCTTTGCGGCAAAGCAACTTTGGGGAGTCGAAGCACTGTGCCCGAACCAGCGGAAACCCCTCCCACAGCGCGTCAGTGGCTCGGCCTCGTCGCCGTGGCGCTCGGCGTGGCCCTGATCGTCGTCGATCTGACGATCGTCAACGTGATCCTCGCGCCGATCATCGAGGACCTCTCCATCGGCTCGTCGGAGGCCCAGTGGATCCAGGAGTCGTACGCGATCACGTTCGCGGCGCTCCTGCTGGTCACCGGACGCCTGAGCGACCTGTACGGCGCACGCCGGATCTTCCTGCTGGGCCTCGCCGTCTTCGGCGTGACGAGCCTGCTGGCCGCCCTGGCCCCCGGCGGCGGTCTGCTGATCCTCGCCCGGTTCGTCCAGGGCGTCGGCGGGGCGATGATGCTGCCCACCTCGCTGGCCCTCCTGAACGCCACGTTCACGGGCCGGGCGCGCGGCCAGGCGTTCGCCGTGTGGGGCTCGACCATCGGCGCGGCGGCGGCCGTGGGCCCGCTGCTGGGCGGCTGGCTCGCCGACATCTCCTGGCGGTGGGCGTTCGGCATCAACATCCCGCTGGTCGCCCTCATCGTGGTGGGGGTGCTCAGGCATCTGGACGCGTCGCCCCGCACCCGGGGCCGTATCGACGGCGTCGGCGCGGTGCTGTCGGCGGTGGGCCTGGGTCTCCTCTCCTTCGTCCTGATCGAGGGACGTACCCATGGCTGGCTGATGACGACCGAGCCGCTGGAGATCGGCTCCCTCTCCTGGTCCGGCGGGCTGTCGCCGGTGTTCGTCGCCCTGCTCCTGTCCGTCCTGGCGCTGGGAGTGTTCTGGCACAGGCAGGCCGTGCTGAGCCGGGCGGGCGACGAGCCGTTGATGGACGTGGGGCTGCTCTCCATCCGCTCGTTCCGCAACGGCAACTTCGTCACGCTGATGGTCGGCCTCGGGGAGTTCGGCATCATCGCGGTGCTGCCGCTCTGGTTGCAGTTCGCCCTCGGCTACAGCGCGTTCGAGGCGGGCCTCGCCCTCGTCGCCCTGGCCGCGGGCAGCTTCGTCGCCTCCGGGGCGAGCTTCCCGATGGCCGCGAAGGTGCCCGCGCTCGCCCAGGTCCGGATCGGCCTGGGCCTGGAGGCCGCCGGGCTGACGATGCTGGCCCTGATCGCGTCCACGGACAGCTCCTGGTGGCTCATCGCCCTCGCCCTGTTCGTGTACGGGATCGGCGTCGGCTTCGCCACGGCGCAGGTCACCAACATCGTCCTCGTCGACGTACCGGAACGGAGCGGAGGCCAGGCGTCGGGCATCCAGAGCGCGGCCCGCGAGCTCGGGTCGGCCCTCGGCATCGCCCTCCTGACCACCCTCTTCTTCAGCACCCTGGCCTCCGGCATGACCGACCGGCTCACCCGGGACGGAGTCCCGGCGGACGAAGCGGAACGGCTCGGGGGCGTGGTGACGGACAGCGCCGGATCGGTGATCGAGACCCTCGCGTCGGAGCCGCGTACGGCATCGGCGGCGGAGGCGGCCCGCGAGGCGATGGCGGTCGGCGTGCAGGTCTCCGGATACGTCTGCGCGGGGCTGCTCCTCCTGGCGCTGGCGGCGACGCTGTTCATGTCGCCGAGGAAGCCGAAGACGCCGGGGATGCCGGGGGCACAGGGGGCACAGGGCCCTTCGGATCCGAAGGCACCGTACGACCCGGCGCGGCGACCGGTGTGAACAACCCGGTCGTCGGCACCGCTCCCCCGGCCCCATGATGACCCCATGCCCCTGAACGTCACCCTGGCCCGCGTGGACGCGGACCTCGCCGCCGGCCGGATACCGGTGGCGAGGCAGCGTCTGCGCGGCCTGGTCTCCTCCTACCCGCACGAGCCGGAGCCCCGCCGCCGGCTGGCCGCCGTCCACCGCCTGTACGGCGACACCGCCGAGGCCGGACGCTGGATGTACCTGGAGGAGGACCGCGTCCCGGAGGAGACGGCGGCCTTCGAGAAGCGGTACGCCACCCACCTGCGCCGGATGACGGCCGTCGCCTGGCGCGATCCGGAGTCACCGGAGGACGTTCCCGCCTTCGCCGCCCGGCAGTTGACGGCCCTGCGCACGGCGGCGTCGGACGAGATCGGCTGCCCGCTGGACTGGGACGGCCTCCCGGCCGGGCGGCGGAAGCCCGGCCCCCGCGAGGACGGGACCACGACCGTCGGGGAGCGCGCGGCGGCCGTGGGCTGCGCGGTCGCGGTGATCGCGTTCCTGGCGATCTGGGTGAACGGGCTGATCGATCTCCTCGACTGACCCGTGGCGCCCCTGTCCCACTCCGACCCGCCACCCCCTACCGCGGTAGCACCCCCGCGTTGGCACCCGGGTATGACGACCCGCGCACGGCCGTCCCCGCACGCTGCGTCCCGTCGGTACATCGCTACGCGCGGATCGTGAGAGGGCGGAACAGGACATGAGGCTACGCAGGGGCAAGCGGCAGACGGCGGGCGAACGGCCGGACCCCGGGCCCGCCACCCCCGGTCTCGCCGTCGAGCTGCGCGGGGTGCGCCGGCTGTACGGGCGTGGCGCGGGGGCCGTACAGGCGCTCGCGGGTGTCGATCTCGCCCTGCCGCGCGGGACGTTCACCGCGATCATGGGGCCGTCCGGTTCCGGCAAGTCCACGTTCCTCCAGTGCGCCGCCGGGCTCGACCGGCCGTCGGCGGGCTCCGTGCGGCTCGGTGGCACGGAGATCACCGGGATGAGCGAGAACGAGCTGACCGAGCTGCGCCGCAGCCGCCTGGGCTTCGTCTTCCAGGCCTTCAACCTGCTGCCGTCCCTGACCGTGGAGCAGAACGTCCTGCTGCCCCTGCGCCTGGCCGGGAAGCGGCAGGACCGCCGCCGGGCGGCCGCCGTGCTCGCGCAGGTCGGGCTGGCCGACAAGGCCCGGCGCCGGCCGGCGGAACTGTCAGGCGGTCAGCAGCAGCGGGTGGCCGTGGCCCGGGCCCTGGTGACCGCCCCCGACGTGGTGTTCGCCGACGAGCCCACCGGGGCTCTGGACACGGGGACAGCCGCCGAGGTGCTGGGTCTGTTGCGGCACGCCGTCGATACGGCCGGGGCCACCGTCGTCATGGTCACGCACGACCCGGCCGCGGCCGCCTGGGCGGACCGGGTGCGCTTCCTCGCGGACGGTTCGTTCGCCGGAGGGCTCGACCGCGGTTCGGCCGAGCAGATCGCGGAGCGGATGAGGGTGCTCACCGCGCGTACCGCCGGTGCGGGTGCCATGGCGGGAGCGGGGGCGGCCGCGTGATGCGCCCCAACGGGCTCGCCCGCGCGGCCGTCCGCTTCAAGCCGGCGTCCTTCGCGGGAACCTTCGTGGCGCTGATGATGTCCGCGCTGATCGTCACGGCCTGCGGGATCCTGCTGGAGACCGGGCTGCGCGCGTCGGTGCCGCCCCAGCGGTACGCGGACGCACCGGTCGTCGCGGCGGCGGACCAGTCCGCGTACGTCGTCACGGGCAGCGGCGAGGACCGCGAGGAGGAGGCGGTCCCGCTGCCGGACACGGCGCGGGTGGACGCCGGTCTCGCGGCGAGGGCGGCCGAGGCGAGAGGCGCGGCCGCGGCCGTCGCGGACTTCACCTTCCCGGTGCGGGCGGCGAACCCGGGAGGGGGCTCCGGCTCCGGCTCCGGCTCCGGACGAGCCGACTCGGGCGTCCGTGAACTGGCCGCCACCCGGGGTGTGTTCACCGCGCACGGCTGGGGCTCGCACGTCTTCACCGGTACGGAACTGACCGCCGGCTCCGCGCCCCGTGCGGGCGAGGTCGTCCTCGACGCGGGTACGGTCCGCGCGGCGGAGGCGGCCGTCGGCGACACCGTCGCCCTGGACACCGCCGCCGGGCGGCGGGACTTCCGCGTCGCGGGCGTCGCGGAGGCAGGGCCTGCGGAGCGCGCCCGGAGCACCGGTACCGCACAGGCGCTCGCCTGGTTCTCCGACAACGAGGCCGCCACGCTGGCCGGGCATCCGGGCAGGGCGGACGCCATCGCCGTCCTGGCGGAGCCCGGCACCGATGCCGACGCCCTCGCCGCCTCCGTGAAGCAGGCCCTGGCCGGCTCCGGGGCGAACGTGCGCACCGGCGACGACCGGGGTGCGGTCGAGGACCCGGGCCTCGGCTACGCCAAGGAGACGCTCTTCGGGCTGGGCGGCTCCTTCGGCGGTATCGCGACCATCGTCGCGGTCTTCACCGCTGCCGGGACGGTGGCCCTGTCCGTCTCCCAGCGGGCCCGTGAGTTCGCGCTGCTGCGCGCCGTGGGAGCCACTCCGCGCCAGATCCGGCGCGCGGTCGCCGCCGAGGCTCTGCTGGTAGCGCCGCTCGCCGGGCTGCTCGGCACGCTGCCCGGCATCGGGCTCGCGCACTGGTGGTTCGGGCAGTTGCGGGACCGGGGCGCGATCCCGGAGGCGGTCCAGGTGCACGTCTCCGGGATCCCCCTTCTCGTCGCCGTCGCCGTCGGACTGCTCACCGCGCTCGGCGCGGGCTGGGCGGCCGGGCGCAGGCCCGCCAGGATCAAGCCGGGCCAGGCGCTGAGCGAGGCCTCCTTGGAGCGGCTGCGGCCGGGCGTGATCCGTACGGTGCTGGGGGTCGGCGCGCTGGCCGGCGGCGCGTTCCTCAATGGCGTCTCCGCCAACTCCACCGGGGACGACGCGGCGGGCTCCGCCCTCGGTGTCGTCATGTGCTTCATGCTCGCCGTCGCGCTGCTCGGCCCGCTGGTGGCCCGGCTGTGCGCGGGCCTCTTCGGTCTCCCGCTGCGCGGGGCGGGCCCGGCCGGCGAGCTGGCCGCCGCCAACTCCCGTACCAACGCCAAGCGGTTGGCCTCCGCGATCACCCCCATCGTGCTCGCCATGGCCTTCGCCTCGACGCTCGTCTTCCTGCACACGAGCGAGAGCCACATCGCGGACGGGCAACTGCGCGCGGGCATCACCGCGGACCATGTGGTGACGGACCCGGCCGGGCTCCCGGTGGACGCGGCGGAGCGCGCCGCGCGAACGCCGGGCGTGGAAGCGGCCGTTGGCCTGCTGAACACGCAGGTGCTGGTGCCGGTGGGCTCCGGGGAGTTCAGCTCGCTCCAGGGCGCGGCGGCGCAGGGCGTCACCGGGACCGGTACGGAGCTGGCGAAGGTGCAGGACCTGGACGTACGCGAGGGCAGCCTCGACCGGCTAGGTGAGGGGCGCGTCGCCATCGACCGGACCCTGGCGACCTCGGCGGACGTCGGCGTCGGTGACCGGCTCCCCCTCCACCTCCCCGACGGTACGAGGACCGCCCCCGAGATCGTCGCGGTGTACGGACGCGGCCTCGGCCTGGCCACGGTGACCCTGGACCGGGCTTCCCTGGCCGGACACGTCTCGTCCGGCTTCGACAGCACGCTGCTGGTGCGGGGCGGCTCCGGGCGGTCCCTGGCCGCCCTGGGCGAGGTCACCGACGCCTCCGGCTTCGCCACGGAGCGGAGCCTCGACGCCAGGCTGGGCGCGTGGTCCAACAACACGATGGCCGGGGTCCTCGGCGGCTTCGCGGCGATCGCCGCCGTCAACACCCTGGTGATGACGGTCCTCGACCGTCGCCGCGAACTGGGCACGTTGCGTCTGGTCGGCTCCACCCGGCGCCAGGTGCTGCGGATGCTCCGCTGGGAGAGCCTGCTGGTGTCCGTGGTCGGCGTGGTCCTCGGCTCCGCGATCGCCGCGGCCACGCTCGTCCCGATGGTGCGCGGCATGACGGGCGAGGCGCCGTACGTGCCGCTGCTGCTGTACGGCTCCTTCGTCGCGGCGGCGGGTGGCCTGGCCCTGCTGGCGGTCACCCTGCCGGCCCGGGCGGCGCTGCGGCGGTGGTCGTAGGTCAGTGCCGCGGCGGTGGTCGTAAGGCGGCGGCGGTCAGCCGTTTCGCATGAGGTGGGCCGGCATTCCTGTGGAGGGCCGGCCTTCCCGCGGGGCCGGGTTTCTCAGCTCGGGTCCGTGCGCCGGCCGGCGTTGAAGCGCGCCTTCTTCTGGCGGTTGCCGCACGTGTTCATGTCGCACCACTTGCGCGTACGGCTCTGGCTGGTGTCGAAGAAGGCGGCCCGGCAGGTCGGGGAAGCGCACAGGGCCAGCTTTCCGTCCCGGCCGCCCGAGATGACGTCGACCGCGTCGGCGGCGACCACGCTGAGGGCGTCCTCCACGGAGGAGGAGGCGAGCTGCCATCGCCGCTCACCCCCGGGGGTCAGGACCGCCGCGGCCCGCCCCGCGATGCTGCGGTCGTCGATGACCTGGACCGCGGCGGCGGGAAGAGGCTCGTGCAGCGCGGCGGCTGTCGCGGCGGCGTGGATCGACTCCCTCAGCTCCCGGGCGCGGTCGAGCTGGGCAGGGGTGCAGGAGTCCACGGCGAGGCCGTACACCGCCAGCCAGTCGATGAGCCGTCGGGGAACGGGGATGCGCTCCACGGCGTCGCCGAAGCGCTCCGACAAGGTCCCGGTGAAGCTCGTCGCCAGCACGTTGCCAAGGCGGAAATCAGGAAAGGCGGCACGCATGGAACCACCTTAGCCGGTTGCGTCGCGCGCCGGGGAGCTGTTAGAACCGTCTTAGCCGGTTCACGATGAGTCGGCGTCGGTTCGGTGGCGGATCCGCACGGGTTCGCGCTGGACCGACGCCGGTCCCCACCCTGGCCAGGAGGCCCCATGCCGCACCCGAACAGCGACGTCCACGCCTACGAGACCCACGCGACCGACGCCGACCTCGACGATCTGCGGGCACGACTGGCCGGGGCGCGACTGCCGGAGGCCGAGACGGTCCGGGGCGCCGAGCCCGGCCCCCGCCGATGGGACCAGGGCGTTCCGCTCGCCGACCTCGTCGATGTCGTGGAGCACTGGCGCACCGGGTACGACTGGCGGTCGTTCGAGGAGCGCCTCAACCGCATGGGCCAGTTCCGCACGGTCATCGACGGCCTGGGCATCCACTTCCTGCACCGCCGGTCCGCCCGCCCGGACGCCACCCCGCTGCTCCTGACGCACGGCTGGCCGGGCAGCGTCGTCGAATTCCTGCACGTCATGGATGAGTTGGCGGATCCGGAGGACGCGGAAGCGCCGGCGTTCCATGTCGTGGCCCCGTCGCTGCCGGGCTTCGGGTTCAGCGACCGGCCGACCACCACCGGGTGGGGCACCGAGAGGATCGCGGCCGCGTGGGTGGAGCTGACGGTCCGGCTCGGCTACGGCACCTTCCTGGCCCATGGCGGCGACTGGGGCGGCAACATCACCACGGTTCTGGGCGGCAGGTTCCCCGATCACGTGCTCGGCGTCCACTCCACGTTCGCGGAGGCCCCGCCCGGTCTGACCACGGACGGTCTGACGGAGACCGAGCGCGGGTGGACCGAGGAGACCCACCATTTCTGGCGGCACCGCGCGGCCTACGCCAAGCAGCAGGCGACCCGGCCGCAGACCGTCGGCTACGCGCTCGTCGACTCACCGGTCGGGCTGCTCGCCTGGATCCTCGACAAGTTCGCCGAGTGGTCGGACACCGAGGACAGCCCGTTCGAAACGATCTCCCGGGACCGGCTTCTCGACAACGTCACCCTGTACTGGCTGACGCGGACGGGCGCGTCGGCGGCCCGCATCTACTACGAGAGCCACAACTCGCTGGACCCCGACCTGCGGGTCGACGTCCCGTCGGCGATCACCATGTACCCCCGCGACATCGACAAGACGCCGCGCCCGTGGGCCCAGGAGCGGTACCGGAACATCGTGCGGTGGCGGTCGCCCGAGGCCGGAGGGCATTTCCCGTCGCTGGAGATGCCCGAACTCTTCGTCACCGATCTGCGGGAGGGCCTCGCGGCGGTGCTGGCCGCCCGGCGGTGAGCGGGGTCGCCGCTCACCGAGGGTCTTCGGTCCGCGCACCTCCCCTCGCAGCCGTTTCGGGCCGGTCCAGCAGGAGCGCGTCGAGCCGTGAACCACGGCTCTCCGCGACCCGCACGATCTGCCGCAGCGACTCCCGCCACTACGGCGGTACGCTCATTCCCGCCGCCGACGGTCCGGCCCTCGTCTTCTCCGCCGACGGCTGGTCGTCCTTCGTCACCGCGCTCAAGAGCGGGCGTCTCTCCGCCTGATCGCACCCCAAGGGGAGCGGCCCCGCCGACACCACGCGGCCGGGGCCGCCGAACCGAGGTCACGCGCGGGACAGGAACGCCGCTCGCAGATCCCGGTCCCGCAACAGTCTCAGAGTCTCTTCCTCGCCGTCGAACAACAACGACGCCGCGGGATGGTCGGCCTGATGGAACATCGCCGCCAGTACGTCCGCGAGCGGGCGATTCCAGGCTGTTCTGACAGTCTTCGCCGCCTTGTCGTGCCGCCCCCGGTCCGTGGCGGTGCGCCAGATCTCCACCGACTCCTTGGCAGTCTCGTAGGCGGTTCTGCGCCCCTCGACGAGCACCCCGCGCGTGTTGAACCCGAACACGGCTATGCAGGCTTCTCCCTGGGGCGTCAGCCCCTTGTACTCGCCGATCGGCAGCACCAGGCGAAGGTGCTCCAGTGGTTCCTGGAGTGTGGGATCGAGAAGGAGCGGACTGCCGTCCCCCTCGGAACGAGGGAAGATGTTCCGCTTCTGATTGCTGTTGCAGTACGCGCAGGCCAACAGGTGGTTGAGCCACTCGAAGGTACGCAGCGGGGCAAGGCTCTTGGGCTCGAAGTGGTCGATGTCCGTGCCTTGGCTGTCACCGCAGTACATACAGCGCTGGTGGCCGGGGGCCATGTCCGCGAGGGTGTCCAGAAGCCCCTCGCGTACCCGTCGACGGACGGTGGTGTGGGCCCACAGCTCGGCGGCTGTCTCCTTGCGGTCGACTTCGCTCGCCTGCTCGATCTGTTCGGTGCAGGTCTTGAGATGAGCCGTCGTGCCGGGGGGCAGTTGGGCCCGCTCCAGTCGGATCACCCCGCCTCGCCGCCCTCTCCGTCCCTGATCTCCTCGGCGATCCGATGGAGTTGGGCGGACACCTCGTGGACGCGAGCAGCCGGGGAACTGGTGAGCAGGTCCTTGAGCTTCTTGTAACGCTCGACCGTCTCCGGTGCGGTGTCGCCTTCGTACACACGTGACTCCAGCGTCATGAACTCGGCACGTCGGCGCTCTGCCTGCTCGGAATACGGAGTGTCGAGCCCGAAGAGGTCGGAGAGCACCGCGTCGTCGCCGCTGCCGTAGACCACTCGCTCGTAAAGGTCTTCCGACACGACCTCGGGCGCGGTGTTCTCCTCCACACCGGGCAGACGGATCAGGCCGCCAGGGTCGGCCGCCTGGCAGATGTACGGGCTGTGGGTCGTCACGATGAACTGGACGTTCGGGAAGTGCTCGGTCAGCCAGGGGCCGATGCGGCGCTGCCAGGAGACGTGGAGGTGGGCATCGATCTCGTCGATGATCACGACACCGGGCACCTGGAGAGGGCTGGGGCCGTCCTCGTTGTCATCTCCGACGAAGGCGTCGTCGCCGAAGGCGTCATGGATCTGTTTGAGCAGGTCGACGACGAGCGCGGCCACTGTACGGAATCCGTCGCTCATCTCCCGCAACGGATACCGGTGGCCGTCGCGGGTGACCCACAGCCCTTCGGAGTCGACGTCCTCCACCCGGTAGCCGTCGGGGAGCAGTCCGTGGCCGAGGACCGACAACGCGGCCCGCTTGAGCGCTGCGGCCCCTTCCCGGTTCTCCAGTGCGCGCAGGTGCTGCTCGATCAGCCAGGCGACACCCTCGGCGAGCGAGGCGTCCTCGTGGAACAGGCTCGCCTGCCGGGCCACCGGACCCGATGCCAGCATCAACCGCTGGACCTCTCCCGAGCCCCCGGCCATGCGCCGGAAAGGCCCGTAGGCGGCGCAGAACCAGCCCACCGGGTTGTCCGCCCAGGGGCCGCGTTGGGCGGGAGTGGCGCTGGTGGTGTTGGGATTCTGCCGGATGCCCTCCAGGGCTGGCTGCGCACTCTTACGGCTGCTCATGCCTTCCGCCGGAGCGGTCCAGCGCAGACCCGCCCAGAAGTTGGTCTGGGTCCGTCCGGAGGAGCTGAACTTGTCGAAGCTCGCGTTCCTGACGATCTTCGCCTGGGCCGAACCGGTGGCCTGCCCCCGCGACATCCAGTTCTCGAACCCCTGGACAAGGCCACGTGCCGCGACCGGCCCGCTCAGGGCCAGGGCCAGCGCCCGGAGCAGCGTCGTCTTTCCCGAGCCGTTCCGTCCCGCGAGGACCGTCCAGCCGGCGTGCGAACCGTCCGGGCGGGTCAGGGTCAGGTCGACGACGCGCGGGCCGTGGAACGACTTGATGTTCTCGACGTACACACGGGAGACGTACATGGATCACGGTTCCGTCCGGTGCGGGAGGTGCGGGAGGTGCGGGAGGTGACTGTTCCGGTCCCGCGTCGGCAGCCAGTCGTCCATGCTGTTCCCACCCCGTTGCCGCCGCCGCGCGGATCGCTCAGGCGGTCGAGTCTACGAGACCCGATGCGGCACGGCCCGCCGCTCAGCCCATGCTCGCCGCGACCTCGCTGCGGAGCTGCGGCAGCTTGTCGTGGAGGACGCCCGGGCAGAGGGTGTCGCCGAAGTCCTTGTGTCCGTAGATGCGGCTGGGCGCGATGCCGTACTGGGCGCAGGTGTACGCGCAGAGCGTCACCAGGACCTCCCACTGGGCACGTGGCGGCTGCGCTCCGTCGTGGTACGCGCCTTCGTTGGCGATCCCGATGCCCGCTCCGTTCTGACCGGAGGTGTGCGCACCCAGGACGAAGTCCCTGCCGCCCCGCAGCGTGCCGAGGCTCTGGTGGCGGCCCTCGGTGATCCAGCCGCCCCGGCTGACGAGGAAGTGGTAGCCGGTGTCGGTCCAGCCGTTCTTGTCCATGTGCAGGTCCTGGACCCAGTGGGCGTGCTTGTGGGCCTGTGCGCGGGAGGCGTCGGCGGTGTTGGCGCTGACCGTGTGGTGCACGACGATCATGGTCGGCCGCTTTCCCACCAGCTCGACCGGGCTCCGTGGCGGACGGGCGGTCCACCGGGACGTGCCGTCGATGTCCGGTTCGACGGCGTCGAGGGCGTGGGCCGTGCCGGGTAGGGCGACCGCCGCCAGGCCGCCGGCACCGGCGAGGAGGACGTGGCGGCGGGACGGCTGCGGAAGGTTCACGGCGGACTCCTGATCTGTGGTCGTTCCGGCGGCCGGGCCGGCCCGGCCGCCGTGGGCGCGAGGAGGTTACGCCGTGTTGTTGGCGAGGGCCTGGAGCCGGGCCAGGGAGCCGTTGAACTTGTTGCGGTCCACGTCGCCGGAGACCCCGGCGACCCGGCCGGTGGCCGTGTACTGCCAGATCGTCCAGGTGGGGAAGCCGGCGGGGATGTTCGGGCTGCTGGTTCCCCAATGGGCGACCCAGAGGGGCGACTTGGCCGCCATGCCGGACCAGCTGCCGGTGCAGGTGTTCCACCAACTGGCCGTCGTGTAGATGACGACGTCACGGGTGGTGCGCGCCTTGTAGGTGTTGTAGAAGTCGTTGATCCATGTGCGCATCTGGGTCGTGGAGAGGCCGTAGCACATGGCGCCGTACGGGTTGTGCTCGATGTCCAGCACCCCGGGGAGGGTCTTGCCGTCCCCGGACCATCCTCCGCCGTTGCCCGCGAAGTAGCCCGCCTGTGTGGCCCCGTTGGAGACGTCGGGGCGGGCGAAGTGGTAGGCGCCCCGGATCAGGCCGGCGTTGTAGGAGCCGGTGTAGTTCGCGCTGAAGCGGCTGTCCTTGAAGGACGTGCCCTCGGTGGCCTTCATGTAGGCGAAGTCGATGCCCGCGGCCTTCACCGAGCCCCAGTTGATCGCCCCCTGCCAGTGGGAGACGTCGACGCCCTGGACGCCGCTGGTGTCCATCGGCGTCACACCGCCCGCCGCCGAGGACGCCGGGCCCTGCTCGATACGGGTCCCCGCCCCCATCCACGCCTGTCCGGACCGGACCGGCTCATCGGGTGCGGGGGGCGCGGCGGCGGCCGTGCCGGTGGCGGTCAGGATCAGCGTCGCGGCACTGGTGAGGGCGCCGGCTGCGAGCAGGGCCCTCCGGGATCTCTTGAGTCGGCGGGACGGAGAACGGTACGTGGGCACAGCTACCTCCGGGCACGTTGACGGGAAGAGAGCCAGGGCATCCGATTACCGGACGCCATGAACATGTCATGAGTAACGCACGGGCGGCGGGGGGCGTAAAGGGGTCATTCGGTCTAGACCTGTGCCGCCACGCCCCACCTGCGAAAACACGCCGGAGCGCCGAGAATTTTCACTCCTGAAGGCCCCCGGCGCCCGGTCCCGGCCCATGGGCGCGTCAAGACGCGCAAGGGCGACAGCTGTCGCGGGAGACTCCTTGCATCCAGTATTCAAATTTGACTACGCTGCTCGCATGACCGAGACGACCATCCCGATGCTGCCCTGCCGTACCTCGCTGATCGAGACCACCGTCGACTTCTACACCGCCCTGGGCTTCGAGACGACGTACCTCCAGAAGAGTCCGTACGCGTACGCCGTCGTCGAGCGCGGATCGGTCGAGCTCCAGCTGTACGGCATGAAGGAGTACGAACCGGCGTCCTCCCATTCCGGGTGCTACGTCCTCACCGATGACGTGGACGGCCTGCACGCGGCGTTCCGGGCGGGCCTCAAGGCGGCCTACGGGCGTGTCCCGGCGCGGGGGCTGCCGCGCATCGGTCCGCTGAAGGACATGTCGTACGGGGTGCGGCAGTTCCTGGTGACCGACCCGACCGGGAACACGGTCCGGATCGGCCAGCCGATCAGCGAGGACCAGAACCACCGGCCCGCGCCGAAGGAGACCTTCGCCCGTGCCCTGCACGTGGCGGACCTCTTCGCGGACTCCAAGCAGGATCTGCCGGGCGCGGCGAAGATCATCGACCGGGCGCTGGGGCTGACGGACGAGCACCCGACGCCGGTGCAGAGGCTGCGGCTCCTCGTCCTGCGCGGGGACATCGCGCAGCGGATGGGGGACGCGGAGCGGGCGGCGGGGCTGCTGGAGGAAGCCGTTGCCGTCCGACTCGACGCCGAGGAGCGGCAGGTGGCCTCCGACGCCCTGTCCAGGCTCGCGGACCTGCGGAGCTGATGGACGGCGTCCGCCCGGGTGGGACCGTCAGGCGCACGGCGTCAGGCGCACGGCGTCAAGCGGAGGGGTCAAGCGGACGGCGTCAGCTTCTGCGCCGTACTGCAGTGGCTGGTCCGCGCGTGCCTCCACAACTGCGCGACCGTCAGGGCGAACAGGGCCGAGAACGCGACCAGGAGCACCGCAACGATCACCGCCTGCCGTCCGCCTGGGCCCTGCTCCGCCTGGAGAACCAGCCCCAGCAGGGAGAGCACCGCCCCGCCGAGGTACACGGAACGGATGCGCCGAAGCTGCCGCACAGCGCGAGGGGCGAGGGCTACACGCTTCATGAGGGCCATGCCCGTCGATTACCCCGAGGCCGCCCGCTCAGTCGCGGTCACGCCGCTCATGCCGGTGGATCTTCGCCCGTCGGCCCGCCGGCCCGTCGGCCGACGGGGTCAGCGCCGGCACGGCAGAGTGGCCCCGGACAGCGGAATGGGGCCCGGCCTTGCGGCCGGACCCCCCCGTTTTCCCCTCCCGTCGGGCCTTCCCGTTC
>NZ_JAAXYC010000147.1 GCF_018619185.1 Streptomyces sp. McG3
GCCCCGCCCCCCGTCGCCCCGTAGCGGCGACCCGTCGTGGCGACATCCTCTCAAGAGCTCCCCGGCGAGCGGGAGCCCCCGTCCGGAATTCCGGACGGGGGCACGTTTGTACGGACTGCTCCGTACCCGGCCGGGGTGGGCCCGGTCAGTACACGCTGACGCCGTACGCGCTCAGCGCCTCGGTGACCGGCTGGAAGAAGGTCGTTCCGCCGGAGGAGCAGTTGCCGCTGCCGCCGGAGGTGAGACCGATCGCCCGGGTGCCGGAGTAGAGCGGGCCGCCGGAGTCGCCGGGCTCGGCGCACACGTTGGTGCGGATCATGCCGTAGACGACGTCGCCGCCCCCGTAGTTGACGGTGGCGTTGAGTCCGGTGACCGAACCGCTGTGGGTGCCGGTGGTGGAGCCGCGGCGGGTGACGGCCATGCCGTTGGTGGCGTTGGCGGCGCTGGTGATGTCCTGGCCGCCGACCGTGCCGTCCTTGGGGATGGTGGTGTTGGTGTAGCGCACGATGCCGTAGTCGTTGTTCGGGAAGCTCGACCCGGAGGTCGTGCCGAGCACGGTGGTGCGGGCCGAGTTCGCCCACCAGGTGGTCGCGCCGTCCGTGCAGTGGCCGGCGGTCAGGAAGTAGTAGGTGCTGCCGCTGCGCACGTTGAAGCCGAGCGAGCAGCGTCCGGTGCTGGAGTAGATCGCGTCGCCGCCGGAGATCAGCTTGGTGAACTTGCCCGGCGTGCGCTCGATGCGCAGCGCGTCGGCGTTGGCGCCCGCCGACTTCTTGATCTGGTTGATCTCCGCCTTCGAGACCGTGCTGTCGACGGTGACGACGAGGCGCTTGGACTGCGGGTCGATGTTCCAGGCGGTGCCCGCGATGTCGGCGCCGAGCACGGCGTCGCTCGCCGCGGTCAGCTGGTTGGCACTGAACGTCCGGGGGGTTTCGGCGTTCGCGGTGGGGATGGCCATCGCCGCGACGGCGGCGAGCCCCGCGAGAACGGCCGTGGTACGGACGCGTCTCGCCGCGTTCGAGCGGATACTGGTGCGCTTGATCCTCACGTCGGGTTCCTCCGAGGGGAATCGGGGGCCCTCCTGTGGGGTGGCGGGCCCGTGAGGCGCAGTCGGGGGCCTGTCCGGATTCCGGAGTTGCCGTGCCCCTGACAATCGCTGACCGGAGTATCGAGGCGCTCGGACAGGGGGCGCAAGAATGCCTTTCGGCCACGCGGGTCACACCCGTCTCCGGCCCCGGGAGCCGTGGGGCTGCCGGGGCCGGAGGGACCTCTCGCGGGTCAGGCGTCGATCCGGTTCCGCTCCCCCGCCGGGACCGCCACGGAGAGCGTGTTGCCCGGGGGCGGGAACGGGCAGATGAAGTGATCGGCGAAGGCGCACGGCGGCAGCAGCGCGCGGTTGAGGTCGACGCTCACGCTGCCGTCGGCGGCGGGCGCGCCGGGCCGCAGGAATCGGAAGCGGTAGCTACCGTTCCCGCTGGTCGCGTCGGCGAAGACGGCCCACAGCGACCCGTCGGGTTCGACCGCGACCCGGAGCGTGTGCTCGTCGCCGTCCACCGTGAAGGCGATCTCGCCGCCGAGCCCGAGACCGCGCTCGACGCCGTCCGCGTTGGCCACCCGCACGGTCCGGTCGTCGCCGTAGGGACGGAAGGTCCCCGGCACCGCCCAGCGGGGGTCGTACGGGGTGGCCTCGATGGTCGAGAAGGCGTGCCTGGCAGCTGATCCCGGGTCGAAGTCCCGTACCGCCCACAGCCCTTCGCGGCGGAGCACCACCAGCCGCCGCTCCCCCCGCGCCACCCGGGAGTCGTCGATGGCACCCCGGTCGGCGCCCAGCCTGACCTCGCCGGTCAGCGGCTTGCCGTCGACGACGACGTCCTCCTCGGCGGCGGCCGTGAGGACCACCTCGTCGCCGTCCTCGCGCCACCGCCCCGGGACGGCCGGAATTCGCCCTTCCGGGTAGTCGGAGAGCCAGTGGGTTCCGGTCAGGGAGAGAGGGCCGTACGGGGCGGCGACGGCGACGACGCGCCCTTCGTGCCACCGCTGCCACTCCTGTGCGGCGTCCGGCCCGCCGCCCTGCTCCTGCTGCTGTGCGTCCGTGCTCATGCGGTCAACCTTTCCATACCGGCTCCGGGAGGCCGAGGTGCGACCGCAGCGTGGAGCCGGTGTATTCGGAGCGGAACGCTCCGCTCTCCTGGAGGAGCGGGACGACCCGGTCGACGAAGTCGTCCAGGCCGCTCGGGGTGAGATGGGGGACCAGGATGAAGCCGTCGGCGGCCCGTTCGTCGACGAACGCGGTCAGCTCCGCCGCGACCGTCCTCGGGGAGCCGATGAACGACTGCCGGGTGGTCGTCTCGATGACCGTCTGACGCAGCGAGAGCCCCTTGGCCTCGGCGATCGCGCGCCAGCGGGCGACGACGGCGAACGGGTCCCCGTACAGGACCCTGCCCTTGACGAGGCCGGAGTCGATGACGGGGTCGATCTCGGGGAGCGGCCCGTCGGGGTCGTACGCGGAGAGGTCCGTGCCCCAGAGCTGTTCGGCGGTGAGGATCGCGTTCTGCGGGGAGATCTGCTGCCGGCGGATCCCGGCGGCGCGCTCCTGGGCCTCGGCGTCGGTGTCGCCCGTCACCACGGTGACGCCCGGCATGATCTTCAGGTCGCCGGGCTCCCTGCCGTACGCCGCGAGCCGCGCCTTCACGTCGGTGTAGAAGGCGCGGCCCGCCTCCAGGGTGCCGTGCCGGGTGAAGATGATGTCGGCGGCGGAGGCGGCGAACTCCCGGCCCTCGTCGGAGTCCCCGGCCTGGATGACCACCGGGTGGCCCTGCGGCGAGCGCGGCACGGTGAACTCGCCGGAGACCGTGAACTGCGGCCCCTCGTGGGCGAAGGGCCGTGACACGCCGTCGGGCGTCCAGGAGTCCCACAGCTCGCGGGCGGTGGCGACGAACTCGGCGGCCCGGGTGTACCGGTCGGCCCGGTCCAGATAGCCGCCCCGGCGGAAGTTCTCCCCGGTGAAGGCGTCGGAGGAGGTCACCACGTTCCAGGCGGCCCGTCCCGCGCTGAGGTGGTCCAGGGTGGCGAGCCGGCGCGCGAGTTCGTACGGCTCGTTGAAGGTGGCGTTGACGGTGGCGGCGAGGCCGAGCCGGTCGGTGACGGCGGCCAGCGCGTTCAGCACGGTCAGCGACTCGGGCCGGCCGACCACGTCGAGGTCGTGGACGCGGCCGTTGTGCTCACGCAGCCGCAGCCCTTCGGCGAGGAAGAAGAAGTCGAACTTCCCGCGCTCCGCCGTCCGGGCCAACTGCTCGAAGGAGGAGAAGTCGATCTGGCTGCGGGAGCGGGGGTCGGCCCACACGGTGGTGTTGTTGACGCCGGGGAAATGGGCGGCGAGGTGCATCGGACGGGGCACGGTCAGACCTCCTTCGCGGTGGTCCTGGCGGCGGCGTAGCGGCTCGCGGGACGCACGAGTCCCAGGTGTTCGCGCAGGGTGCCGCCGGGGTGGAAGGTACGGAAGAGGCTGCGGTGCTGGAGGAGGGCCACGGTGCCGTTGACGATCCTTTCGAGGTCGCGCTCGGGGGCGATGGGCGTGAGGTGGAAGCCGTCGGCCGCGCCGGCCCGGTGCCACTGGGCGATGAGGTCGGCGAGGTCGACCGGGCCGCCCCGGAAGTAGGTGCCGCGCCCGGCGAGCCGCGGTCCGCTCTCCAGACCGGGTTCCGGCGCGGTCTCCATGTCGCCGAGGTCGACGGTCAGCGCGACCAGGACCCGCAGCGCCCCCGGGTCGCGGCCGTGGGCGGCGGCCTTGGCCCGCACCTCGTCGCGGACGGCGGCCGCCTGCTCGGGGGTGGTGGCCCGGATGTGGACGACATCGGCGTGCCGGGCGGCGGCCTCGCGCGCCGGGCCGGTGGTGGCGTCGATGACGGTGACGGGGCGGCCCTGCGGCGGGCGCGGCACGATGGCGGGGCCGCGTACGGAGAAGGTGGCGCCCTCGAAGTCGACGTAGTGCAGCTTGTCCCGGTCGATGAAGCGGCCGGTGGCGACGGACCGGATCTCGGCGTCGTCCTCCCAGCTGTCCCACAGCCGCCCGGAGACGTCGGCCACCTCCCCGGCCTCCTGCCACAGGGCGGCGGGCGGTGCCGCGGGGCGTCTGCCGAAGAGCCGGGCCTCCGCCTCGGTGGTCGAGACGTCCGCGCTCCAGCCGGCGCGGCCCCGGCTCACCCAGTCCAGGGTGGCGACGGCCGAGGAGACGTGGAAGGGCTCGGTGTGGGTGGTGGTGACGGTCGGGACGAGGCCGATGCGCTCGGTGGCGGGCGCGACGCGGGCGAGGACGGCGAGCGCGTCGAGTCCGGGGCGGGCGAACGAGTCGCCGAGGGTGACGTAGTCGAGCGCGCCGTCCTCGGCGAGCCGGGCGAGCCGGAGGTAGTGCCCGGCGTCGTAGTGCGGCGGGCCGCCGATCTCGGCGGCCAGGTGGAGGGGGGCAGGGGCGGGCATGCGGGGACCTCTCGGGTCGACGGTCGGTCGGGGGCGCCGCGAGGGCCGTTCACCGGCCGCGCGCCGGACGGGACGCGCGGGCGGGGTGGCGGACCCGGCGGGCCCTGGGAGTGTCCTGCCGGTCACGGACCGGCCCCGACCGGCAGGACACCCCCCGGGTTCAGCTCGGTCAGCTCTTCGTCTTCGGCAGGCCGGGCGGGTTGATCTCCGACTTCTCCACGGCCTCGCCGCCGAGCCCCCAGCGCCCCAGGACCTTGCCGTACGAGCCGTCCTCGACGATGTGGTCGATCGCGGCGGCGTACGCCTCGACCAGGCCGCTGCCCTTCTTCGTGGTGGCGGCGATCTTGCCCTGGAGGCCGCCGCCGGCTCCGGAGATCTGTCCGGCGATCTCGCTCTGGCCGGACGTCGCGACGTGGTAGGCGGCGGACGGGCTCGGGCCGAGGTGGGCGTCGATGCGGCCCGACTGGAGGGGGAGGTAGTAGTCGTTCTCCTTCTGGAAGTACTTGATCTCCACGGGCTCGCGCCCGGCCTTGACGTTCTCCTCGCTCCACTCGACGAGGATCTTCTCCTGGTTGGTGCCGGAGGAGACCGAGATCGTCTTGCCGGCGACGTCGGCGGGACCCTTCACCTTCCAGCCGGAGCCCTTCTTCGCCTCGAAGGCGATGTTGTCGAGCCGGTAGGTGGCGAAGTCGTACTTCTCCTTGCGCTCCTCGGTCACGGTGACGTTGGAGAGGACACCGTCGAACTTGGAGCTGTCCAGGCCGACGAAGAGGTTCTCCCAGGAGACCTGCTCGAACTCCGGCTTCAGGCCGAGGGTGTCGGCGACGAGGGTGGCGATGTCGATCTCGGAGCCGATCCGGGTCTTGTCGTCGGTGGCGTAGAAGCCGAGCGGCGGCACGGCGTCCGCGCTGGCCCCGATCCTCAGCGTGCCGCGCTCGCGGATCGCCTCGGGAACGAGGGCGGCGACGGCGTCCACCTTCTTGCCTCTGAGGCGGTCCTGGTCGGGGCTGGTGTTGACCCCGGTGTCCTTCTTGTCCTTGGACGCCGCCACGTCGGTGGAGACGTCGGGGTCGCCGCAGGCGGTGAGCACTCCGGCGGCGGTGAGCGTGGCGAGGGCGAGGGTGATGCTGCGGCGGACGGACACGTACGTACTCCTTGCGGATGAGTGATGCATGAGGGGTGAGTCAGAGAACCTTGGAGAGGAACGCGCGGGTGCGCTCCTGGGTGGGGCGGTCCAGCAGGTCGGCGGGCGGGCCCTGCTCGACGATGCGGCCCTCGTCCATGAAGACGACGGTGTCGGCGACCTCGCGGGCGAAGCCGATCTCATGGGTGACGACGATCATCGTGGTGCCGCCGTGCGCCAGGTCCTTGATGACGTCGAGGACCTCTCCGACGAGCTCCGGGTCCAGCGCGGACGTCGGCTCGTCGAAGAGCAGGAGCCTGGGCTCCAGCGCCAGGGCGCGGGCGATGGCGACGCGCTGCTGCTGGCCGCCGGAGAGCTGCCCGGGGTAGGCCGCCGACTTGTCGGCGAGTCCGACCCGCTCCAGCAGCTTCTCCGCCGCCTCGACGGCCTCCTTGCGGGGGCGGCGCAGCGCGGAGACGGGCGCCTCGATGATGTTCTCCAGCACGGTGAGGTGCGGGAAGAGGTTGAAGTTCTGGAAGACGAAGCCGATCTTGGTGCGCTGGCGCAGTACCTCGCGCTCGCGCAGTTCGTAGAGCTTGTTGCCGTCCCTGCGGTAGCCGACCAGGGTGCCGTCCACGCTGATCCAGCCCTGGTCGACCTTCTCCAGGTGGTTGATGGTGCGCAGCAGGGTGGACTTGCCGGAGCCGGAGGGGCCGAGGATGACGGTGACCTCGCCGGGCCGCACCGAGAGGTCGATGCCGCGCAGCACCTCCAGGGAGCCGAAGTTCTTGTGCACGGAGCGGATTTCGACCATGGCATCGCTGGGTGCGCTCATCGCACGGCCCCCTTGGCGTAGTGACGTTCGACGTAGTACTGGACGATCGAGAGGGCGGTGGTCAGGAGGATGTACCAGGCGGTGGCGACCATCAGCAGCGGGACGACCCGGCCGCTGCGGCCGTAGACGACCTGGACCTGGTAGAAGAGCTCGCCGATCGCCATGACGGAGACGATCGAGGTGCCCTTGAAGAGCGAGATGATCTCGTTGGCCGCGTTGGGCAGGATGGAGCGCATCGCCTGCGGGAGCACGATCCGTCGCAGCTGCCGGAGCTTCGGGATGCCGAGGGCGGCCGCTGCCTCCAACTGGCCTCCGCCGACGGCCAGTACGCCTCCGCGCACGATCTCCGCCGCGTACGCCGCCTGGTGCAGCGCGAGGCCCAGGACGGCCGCGCTGACCGCGCCGACCAGGTTCATCGTGTCGAAGGTGAAGAAGCCCGGCCCGAACGGGATGCCGAACTGCAACTCCTTGTAGAGGTAGGCGAGGTTGAACCAGAACAGCAGTTGCACGATGAGCGGGATCGAGCGGAACGCCCAGATGTAGCCGTACGCGACCGTCCTCAGGAACGGGCTGGCCGACAGCCGCATGAACGCCAGCACGATGCCGAGCGCGAAGCCGAGGACCGTGCCGTAGAAGGTCAGCTGGAGGGTGAGCCAGACCGCCTTGAGGATGACCGGCGCGGAGAAGAACTGCGCGAAGACGTCCCACTCCCAGCCGGGGTTGGTGACCAGCCCGTTGATGAACTGGGCGACCAGGACGGCGGTCACGGCGACGGCGACCCAGCGCCAGGGGTGGCGGGCCGGGACGACCGTCAGCTCTCCGTAGTCGGTGCCGGGATCGGCGGCTTTCGGAGCGGGTGGGCCGTCGGGGCTCCCGGCGGGTGGATCGATGGGTGGATCGCTGGTCAGCGACATGAGTGGAGTCCTTGGGCGCGGTGGCGGCGGTGGTACGGGAAGGGGGCGGACGGTCAGGAGGCGAGCAGGCCCCGACAGGAGAGGTCGCGCAGGAAGGTGAGCGCGGCGCGCGCGGCGGCGTCGTTCTGCCGGAAGGCGGGTCCGCCGGTACGGGGCCGGGTGAACGCCCCGCTGTTGCGGGCGGTGGTGAAGGGGCCCAGTGCGAAGCGGCGCGGGTGCGGGGAGCCGGCGCGGTCCAGCACCCGGCTGTCGGCCGGGTCCACGGAGAGCAGCCCGGTGTCGGTGACAGCGGCCCCCTCGTCGCGCAGCGCACGCAGCAGGGGGCTCGCGGTGTGCCGGAGCGAGGGGTCGGGGAGACGGGCCTCGACCAGGGCCCGGGCCTCGGTGGACGCACCGGGGACGGTGGCGCCGGTGGCCCGGAAGAGGCCGTGCTCCTCGTCGGTCTCCACGGTGAGGTCCGCGCCGAGGAAGCGGACGACGCCGGCCCGGGAGAGGGCCAGGAGCTGCTGGAGCCGGGGCCCCGGCGGGCCGGAGGCCAGATAGCTGAAGAAGCCGTGCCACCAGCCGCCGATGTCGCCGAGCCGGACGAGCTGGGCATAGGCGGTGAGCAGCCCGAGGAAGACCGCGAGATCCTCGCTGTGCGCGGGGTCGTGACGGCGGGTCAGGTCGGCGGTGATGTAGTCGCGCAGGGCTTCCTGAAGGGCCTCGGGCGAGGCGTGGCGGACGCCGTCGAGGGGCCGGTCCAGCGCGTCGAGGTCGAGCCGGTCGGCGGGGTCGGGCACGGCCTCGGCGATCAGCCCGGCCAGCTCGGGGCTGTCCGGGTCGGCGGCGGCGTACTTCTCGGCGAAGACCTCGTGGGCGAGGGCGGTGCGCTCGGGGTGGGCGGTGAACAGCCGGTGGTAGTGGGCGTGGCCGAGCTCCTTCGCGACCGCCGGCCAGACATCGCGCCGGAAGTCGAGCGGGCCGGGCCCGCTCAGCAGCCCGTCGGCCCACCTCTGGTCCAAGTGCTGTGGCAGCGGCGGGCGTTCGCCGGTCCAGCCGTAGCCGATCTTCGCGTGGTACGGGACGCCGCGCCGCGATCCGACGTGCAGCACGGGTTCACGGCCGGACGGCAGGTAGACCCCGTTCTCGTGGCGTCCGCCGCGTCCCTCGGTGAGCAGGACCATCAGATCGATGAAGGCGAGCCCGAAGCCCCGGACGATGACCGGCTCCCCGGGGCGCAGGGCGTCGAGGTCGCTGTCGGCGGTGAAGTCGGGCGGCAGGTGCACCAGATCGTGGCGTCGGGCGAAGGCGCTCAGCCGCTCCTGCTCGGGCTCCTCCTCGGCGTCGAGGTGGCCCACGGTCAGGACGACGAGGTCGGCGAGCAGGGGTTCGGCGCGGTCCTGGAGCCGGACGCGCTGGCGGCCGCCGCGCGCTCCGGTGACGGCGAGGGCGGTGGTGCGGTGCTCGTGCACGGTGATGCCGGGCGGCAGGGCGGCCAGGGCGCGGTCGTAGGTCCAGCGCAGATAGGCGCTCTGGAGTCGCCGGGAGGGGAAGTCCGCGCCGGTGAGTCCGTGTATCTCGGCCACCACGGCGGGGTCCGCCGAAGGGACGACGCGGCCCGCGCGGACGTCCTCGGCCCAGGCGTCCAGGGCCGGTCCCGTCACGACGGGGCCGTCCAGGTCCACCGTCTCGTCGGTGAACATGGTGACGTCCTCGGCCATGGAGTTCATCCACAGCAGCGGCGACTGGTCGGGCCGCCAGATCCGCCCGCCGCCCGCCGGGTAGGGGTCGACCAGATGGATGTCCAGACGCTGATTCCCGTACAGCTCACCGGCGTTGGCGGCGATGCGTTCGATGACACCGGTGCCGCGCGGGCCGCCGCCGATCACCACGACGCTGGGTACGGAGCTCATCGCGCACCCGCCGTGCCACGGGCGTAGTACCGCTCCACATAGCGCTGGCCGATGCTCAGCAGCGTGGTGACGGCCGCGTACCAGAGCGTGGCGACGAGCAGCAGCGGGATGACCTGGTAGGTGCGGTGGTAGACGAGCTGGACGGAGTAGAGCAGGTCCTGCACGGCGATGATGCTGACGATGGAGGTGCCCTTGAGGGTGCCGATCAGCATGTTCCCGGCCGGCGGCACGATGGAGCGCATGGCCTGCGGCAGCACGATGCGCCGGAACCGCCGCCAGGGGCCGAGCCCGAGGGACTGGGCGGCCTCCACCTGTCCGCGCGCGACGGAGAGGATCCCACCGCGCACCACCTCGGCGGCGTACGCGGCCTCGTGCAGGGTCAGCCCGATGACGGCGATGGTGACGGGGCCGAGGAGGGTGACCGTGGAGACGCCGAGGATCTGCGGGTACAGCGCGCCGATGTTGAACCAGAACAGCAGCTGGACCAGGATCGGCGTGGACCTGAAGAGCCAGACGTAGCCCCAACTGACCGCCTGGAGAACGGGGTTGCCCGAGAGGCGCATGACCGCGAGCAGGGCTCCCAGCACGAACCCGAGCACCACGACCACCGCGGTGAGCCAGAGCGTGAGCCAGAGTCCGCGCAGGACGGGGACGGTGCCGAAGTAGGAGAGCACGACGTCCCACTGGAAGGCGTCGTTGCGGATGACCGAGTTCAGCGCCAGCGCGAGCAGGAACAGGACGGCGACAGCCGCTGTCCAGCGGCCTGTTCGGCGTACGGGGACGATGCGCGGCACCACGTCGGCATCGCCCTTGACGAGCGGCCGGGAGGAGGGAGGGGGCAGCGAGACGGTCTGCGGGGGCATGCGGGAGCTCCGTGGATGCTCAGATCGAACACGGGGCGTGCCTTCACACCGGAAACCACACATGGGCCGGGCCCCTCAGCGCCGGTCCATGGGTCCGAGATAAGCGGCGTGCACGGGGAGTTGTCAAGCCTGTCCACACTGTGAGCCGTAGATCTCACCTCGGTTGACGCGCACTCGGATGCCTGTTCAACTTGCCCCATGCATTCGCAGCAGTGGCTGGTCACCCGCTCCCACATCGACTTCGGTCGTGTGTGGTCCTCTTCCTGTTGAGCTGACTCTCCGCTGTCCGGCTTTTCCTGCTCACGCCCTGTTCTTCGGCGTTCGAGCCCCGTTCCTCGCGTGACTTCACCTTCACCACACCGCTCCGCCCTCCCCTCGCACCGCTGAACACATCCGCCGTCCCCCCGTGCCCGCAGGTGGCCCGGGGCGGTCGGCCCATCCCGACGAACCCGGAGAGCACAGCCATGCCCAGATCCCGACATACCGCCCTGTTCACCCTGATCACCGTGGCCGCGCTGACCCTCACCGGCTGCGCCGAGCCGACGGAGGCGGCGGACGGCGGGCCGGACAAGGAAGCGGCTCGGGCGAAGACCCCGACGACGGACGTGGTCTCGCAGGTCCACAAGGACGAGGCCGCGGCGAAGCTGCTGCCGGCCGGGGTGCGGGAGACGGGCACGCTGCGGATCGCCGCCGCCATCGGCACCCCGCCCGGGGCCTTCTACGAGCAGGACGGCACCACCCTGGCCGGCGCGGACATCGATTTCGCGGACGCGGCGGCCCGGGTGCTCGGGCTGGAACTGAAGCGCGAGGTGGCGTCGTTCGAGGCGATCCTGCCGGCGCTCGGCAGCGGAAAGTACGACCTGGGCACGGGGAACTTCGGGGTCACCGACATACGCCGCAAGACGGTCGACTTCGTCACGTACATCAACGACGGGCAGGGCTTCGCGGTCCGCGAGGACAGCGAGCTGAAGAAGGTCACCGACCTCACCCAGCTGTGCGGGCTGAACGTGGCCACCGGGGCGGGCACCACCTTCGAGGTGACGCTCCAGGAGAATCTGCCCCGGTGCGCGGAGGCGGGCAAGAAGCCGTACGAGGTCAAGACGTACGCCGACCAGACGGCCGTCTGGCTCTCGCTCCAGCAGAACCGCAGCGATGTGGTGATGTCCACGATCAACGGGCTGCGCTACGGGGTGAGCCAGCAGGAGGGACTGCGCTTCCTCAACGAGTTCAAGCGGCTCGACGTGGGCTTCGCGTTCAAGAAGGGCACCCCGCTGGCCCCCGCCTTCCAGGCCGCGGTCAACCGGCTCAAGGAGGACGGGACCTACGACCGCATCCTGAAGAAGTGGGGCACCACCGAGTCCGCGATCTCGGCCTCGGAGATCTCACCGCCCGAACTGAAGTGACCTGACGCCGGCTCCGCCCGCCGCACCGGCGGGCGGATCCCGTTCAGCAGTCGCAGCCGCAGGAGTCACCACAACAGCAGCAGCCCTCGCCGCAGTCACCGCAGCAGCTGCAGGCCTCGCAGCAGTCGCCGCAGCTCTGGCACGGCGAGTGCCGCTGCTCCCTGCTCCAGGGGTCCTCGAAGCTCCCGCAGCACATCTGGCAGGTGCAGGCGAGCCCGGCCCAGACCAGGCATCCGGCGATCAGCCCGCGACGGTCGCGGGGCGGGCGCGGCCCGGGCGGCGAGCCCGGGCCGCCGGGCGGCGGACCGTACGGATCTCCGGGCGGCGGACCGTACGGCTGACCGGGCGGCGCGCCGTACGGGTTTCCCGGCGGCGGCCCGAAGGCGCCCTCGGGCAGCTGAAGTCCCCGCTGCCCCTGATGGGAGCAGGAGGAGGTACCGAACGCCCGGTCGACCGAGCGCCGCAGCTCATGGGCGAGGAGGACGTGGACGAGCTTGCCGTCGGTGAACTCCGCCTCCCGCAGCGCGAGCCGCACGCCGTGCAGCGCGTCGTCGCAGAGCCGGCGCGCCTCGGACAGCGGGGTGCCGGTGGCGGTGAGCGGGTTCCAGGCGCCCGACGCGGCGTCGGCCTCCTGGTCCTCCACGGCGTCCAGGAGATGGGCGAGCCGCCCGAAGAGCCGGCCGGCCTCCGCGAGCGGCGCGGCGTTCCACGGCTTCCCGGCGAGATGGGCGGTGTGCGCGAAAGCGGCCGCGGTGGCGGTCTCGGTCGGTTCGGTGACCGTCAGCAGCGGGGTGCCGGGCCCGGCGAGCGTCTCGATCCCGGTCTGCCGGTCGACCGCGTCGACCAGGAGGGCGGTGTCGAAGCCGAGGGCCGCCCCGGTCCGCGCGCCCGCCCGGTCCCACCCGGCGGCCACCCGGCGCGCGGCGGCGGCGACCGGGCGGCGGGCCAACAGCCCGTCCCGGTCGGCGACGTGATCGCGGACCTTGGCCGAGGCGAGGACCAGCGAGACGGCCGCGGCGAGCCGCGCCCCTTCCCCCTGGGCGACGGGCGCGGTGCGCATGGCCCGCAGCGGGCAGGGGCCGGCGGTGCGCCGGCCGCCGGGCGCCCGGCCGGTCTGAGCCTCCGTCAGGACGGAGACGATCAGGCCGTCATAGTTCGTGACGATACGGGCGAACTGTCCGTGATCCGCCCTCAGAGCCAGGCACAGACCGCAGAGATGGGCCATCCACTCGACCCTGAGACCTTCGGAGAGCCGATGGGTACAGGGCCTGACGATTCCGAACACGACGATCCCCCGTGAGCCGTTCAGCCGGTGCGCGACGCTCGCGCACCGGAGCGTCGTGCATCGTATCGAGTGACCCGTTCACCCGTACGTCCCCCGGATCACCCGTACGGCCGGAGCATCATATTTTCCTTCTACAAGCCCCCTTATGCAGGAGGAACCCTGACGAATCGCCACATCTTCTGCACCAGTAACGTCACGAATCGCCTGCGAGCCGACTATCCACTTGGCGCGGTATCCGCATCATGGACGACCATAGGGATACGAAAGAGATGCGGAACACCAGGGAACCGCGGTGAGAGGAGGCGTCCATGGGATCGGTGCGCAAGGCGAGTGCCTGGCTGGGCCTCGTAGAGGACAACGACGAGCGGTACTACGACGACGAGTACGCCGGGGGTGCGGAGACCGGTACGGGCAACCAGGCCTGGGTCACCGACCCGCGGGTGCAGGTGGCCGCGGAGACGGCCGAGGAGCAGGACCGCCGGATCGCGACGGTGACCCCGGACAGCTTCCGGGACGCACGCGCCATCGGCGAGCTCTTCCGGGACGGCGTCCCGGTGATCGTCAACCTCACGGCCATGGACCCCGCCGACGCCAAGCGCGTGGTGGACTTCGCCGCCGGGCTGATCTTCGGCCTGCGCGGCTCGATCGACCGGGTGGCCACCCGGGTCTTCCTGCTGTCCCCCGCCGACACCCAGGTGGTGGCGGGCGAAGCCGCCGGCCGCAAGGCCGACGGCTTCTTCAACCAGAGCTGAGCAGGGCGCTCGCCGGAAAGATCCGGTCAACGCATCCGGCCGGCGCGCGCGTACCGGCGCGTCCCGTTCACCGGAAGGCGTCGAGACCGGTGAGCGCCTTGCCCAGTACCAGCTGGTGCATCTCCACGGTTCCCTCGTAGGTGAGGACCGACTCCAGATTCGTGGCGTGCCGCATCACCGGATACTCCAGCGAGATCCCGTTGGCCCCGAGGATCGTGCGCGAGGTGCGGCAGATCTCGATCGCCTCCCGGACGTTGTTGAGCTTGCCGAAACTGACCTGCTCCGGCCGGAGCCTACCCGCGTCCATCCGGCGGCCCAGGTGGTGGGCGAGCAGGATGCCCTTGTGCAGTTCCAGAGCCATGTCCGCCAGCTTGGCCTGGGTGAGCTGGAAGCCGCCGATCGGCCGGCCGAACTGTTCCCGGCTCCTCGCGTAGTCGAGGGCCGACTCGAAGCTGGCCCGCGCCGCGCCCATGGCGCCCCAGACGATGCCGTAGCGCGCGTGGCTCAGACAGCTGAGCGGACCGCGCAGCCCGCTCGCGTCCGGAAGCACCGCGTCGGCGGGCAGCCGCACCTCGTCCATGACCAGCTCGCTGGTGACCGAGGCGCGCAGCGACCACTTGTGGTGGATCTCCGGGGCCGAGAAGCCGGGGGCGTCGGTCGGCACGACGAATCCCCGGATGCCCCGGCCGTCCTCGCCCTCGTCGGTCTGCGCCCAGACGACGGCGACCCCGGCGACCGAGCCGTTGGTGATCCACATCTTGCGGCCGGTGAGGATCCAGTCCTCGCCGTCGCGCTTGGCGTACGTCCGCATCCCGGCCGGGTCGGAGCCGTGGTCGGGCTCCGTCAGGCCGAAGCAGCCGATGATCTCGCCGGACGCCATGCCGGGCAGCCACCGCTGTTTCTGCTCCTCGGAGCCGAAGCGGTGGATCGCGTACATGGCGAGCGATCCCTGTACGGAGACGAGTGAGCGGATCCCGGAGTCGGCGGCCTCCAGCTCCAGGCAGGCGAGCCCGTACTGGACGGCGCTCGCCCCGGCGCAGCCGTACCCGTCCAGCGACATGCCGAGCGCGCCCAGCGCGCCGAGCTCCCGGGCCAGCTCCCTGATTCCGGGCAGCTCGCCCCTCTCGTACCAATCGGCGATGTACGGCAGGACGCGGTCGGTGGCCCAGGTGCGGACGGTGTCGCGGATCGCGAGGTCGTCGGGGCCGAGCAGGTCGTCGATGCCGAGGGGATCCGACGCGTCGAACGGCGGGAGCTTCGACGGCTTCGGTGACTCGGTGCTGGACATGAGGGTGCCTCCGGCGGCTCGCACGGTGCTCGGAGGGACCGGGACACGCCCGCCCTCCGAAAACTAGCAGTGGTAGTCAGGGCGTCGTGCTGACGTTACGGCTCAGTGTGCCGCTCGTCCAGAGCCGGTCGCCTCGGCCGGCTCGCGCCGCGCGGGCACCATCGGGCGCGGGGCCGGGCGGTCCGGCCCGGCCGGCCGGGAGGCGCCGGGGACCCGGGGTTCGTCCGCCCCGTACGCGGAGGCCTTGGACGCGGAGGCCGCGGAGCCGGCCGGGGACGCGGCGTCGTCCACCTCGCGCCGGGGGCACGCCTCCTTCGGCGGACACTCCATGGCCTTCGGCAGCCGCAGGGCGGCCAGCGCCCCGAGCAGCAGCAGCCCCGCGCTGACGAACAGCGTGACGTGGAGTCCGCCGATGAAGGCGTGCCGGGCCGTGGAGCGCAGCAGGTCGCCCATCGGGCCGCCCAGCTGCGCGGCCACGTGATAGGCCTCGCCCAGCGAATGGGAGGCCTCCGCCCCGGCACGGGCGGGAACGCCCTTCTCACGCAGACCGGCGAGGCCGGGGGCGTAGGCGGCGTTCATGACACTGCCGAGCAGGGCGATGCCGAGGCCCGCGCCCAGTTGGTACGAGGTCTCCCCTATGGCCGCCGCGCCACCCGCCCGCTCCGGCGGGGCGTCGCTGAGCATCGACTCGTACGCCCCGAAGAGCGTGGTCTGCAGGCCGAAGCCGAGCAGGACGAAAGCGCAGGTCAGCAGGGCTGGCCGGTCGTGCTGGCCCATCGAGGTGAGCAGCAGCACCGAGGTCGCGGTGAGCACGAAGCCCCAGCCGACCATCCGGCGCGGCCCGACGCGGCGCAGGGTGAGCGAGCCGGTGGCGCCCGCGGCCATCGCCGCGAAGGTCAGCGGCAGCAGCCGCAGCCCGGTCTCCAGCGGGCTGAGCCCCAGCACCAGCTGGAGGTACTGGACGGCGATCAGCTGGAGGCCGACCAGCGCCAGCATGGCGAGCACGATGCAGCCGACGGCGGTCGAGAAGGCCGGGCGGGCGAACATCGAGACGTCGATCAGCGGATGCCTGCGGCGCTTCTGACGGCGTACGAAGAGGATCAGGAGCGCGAGCCCGAGGGCCGGCGGGCCCAGCGAGACCGGATCCAGCAGCCCCGCGCCACCGCCCAGACGCTTCACACCGAGGACGACGCCGAGCACGCCCGCCGCGGCGGTCAGCGCGCCCAGGACGTCCCACGGGCCGTCGTCGCCGCCGCGCGACTCGGGCAGCAGCCAGCGGCCCAGCGGCAGGATCACGGCCATCAGCGGGATGTTGATCAGAAAGACCGAGCCCCACCAGAAGTGCTCGACCAGGAAGCCGCCGACGACCGGTCCGGTGGCGGCGCCGACCGCGGCCACCGCGGTCCACACGCCGATGGCGAGCGCCCGCTCCCGTCGGTCGGGGAAGACCTGGCGCAGGATCGACAGCGTGGCGGGCATGATCATCGCGCCGCCCACACCGAGGAGGGCACGGGCCGCTATCAGCACGGCCGGAGTGTCGGCCGTCGCGGCGAGCGCGGAGGCGACGCCGAACAGCGCGTAGCCGAACAGCAGCACGCGGCGTCTGCCGATCCGGTCACCCAGCGTGCCGAAGAGGATGAGCAGCGAGGCGCAGACGAGGGGGTAGGCGTCGACGATCCACAGGAGGGCCGTACCGCTGGGACGAAGGTCCTCGGTGACGGCCGGAACGGCGACGTGGAGCACGGTCGCGTCGAGCGCGACGACCAGGAGACTGAGGCAGAGGACCACGAGGACGACCCAGCGGTTGGCGTCGTCGGCGGCCTTGCGCAGCCGGACCCCGGCCGTGGTCGTCCCGGACATCTACGTACCTCCCGATGAGTCCCTCGCGCTCGGCGGACCGACGGTGACGTGGGGTGCGCGTCCCTCGGGCCCGGCATCGACGGGCGAGTGAGCCGTCAGCGTACGCGAGTCCGGCGAGGTCACCTGTGGTCCACGTCATACCGCGCCCCGCCGCACAGTGTGGCGTACACCCTTCCGGAACCGGCCGGGGGGCTCCGGCCCGAGGAGCCGTGACGCCCGCCGTGACGGGGCCTCGGCGGGTGACCGGGGGCGCGGCGCTACGGCACGCGCCTCCCCCGAATGGCGGGATCAATTGCAGCGGATTCCCGTGCGCCTCTTTTTCCGAGAGATCAAACACGCTTACGAACGGAACCGGCGGGCAATTGGCCACAAGATCACGGAGATTCTTCTCCGCGCCCGGAAAAGACGCCGTTCCGAGACAAAGTCCACATCACATCGTCATCACAAAGAGCCCGGATTGGCCTGCTCGCACACTCACTCGCTGTAACGTCGATTGGGTGCGTACCGACATCTTTGCCCGGCTGGACCGGGAGCCGGAACCGCCGAAGATAGTGGCACCGCGGATGAGCCGTCACCGCATCGCCCTCTTCGGCGGGACGTTGGCGTTCTATCTCGCCATCGTCTGGGCGGTGCTGATCACGTCCTGGCTGGTGGCCCTGGACTGGAAGGTCATGCTGTTCCGGCCCTACCAGCAGTGGCCCGAACTGCACGCCTTCCTGGACTACTACGTCGTGCTCGGCCAGCGAGGCCCCACAGCGGTGATGGTCGCCTGCTGGCTGGGCTGGCGCTCCTGGCGTCAGCACACGCTCCGGCCGCTGCTGGTCCTCGGCACGTCCCTGCTGCTGCTCAATGTGACGGTGGGCGCGGTCAAGCTGGGGCTCGGGCGGCTCGGCCCGCACTACGCGACACAGATCGGCTCGGCCGAGATGTTCGCCGGCGGCGATATATTTCCCTCCGGGCACACCGCGAACGCCGTCGTGACCTGGGGAATCCTCGCCTATCTGGCCACCACGCCGCGCGCCAGGCGCTATCTGTCGGCGGTGTCCGCGACGGTCTCGCTGGGCGTCGGCCTCACCACCGTCTACATCGGTACGCACTGGCTCAGCGACGTCGTGCTGGGCTGGGCGGCCGGGCTGCTCATCCTCCTGGCGCTGCCCTGGTTCGAGCCGCTGATCGCCCGGACCGAGGCCTGGATCTTCGCGATCCGCGAGCGGTGGCGTGAGCATCGCGACGGCGCCCGCCCGGCGCCGGTGGCCGGGTCCGGGACCGGGTCGGGGCCGCAGCCGGTGCTGCTCCCGCAGTCGATGGCCACCGACGGCCTCGCCGCCGAGACCGTAACCGCCGCGGCCGAGCCGGTGCTCCCCGCCGGGCATCCGGCCCCGGCCGCCAGGGCACGGGCCCACGGCGGGCACCCCGTGCGTCCGGGCTCCATGCCGGTCGCCCCGGCGGGCATCCGCCGCCCGCCGCCGCACACGGAGCGGGGCGCGCGCGGCACCGGAAGCACCGCGCGCCCGATGACCGGCGGCTGACCCCTGCTCCCCCGCGAGCGCGGGGACGAGGTGCGCACAGCCTCACCCGCACACGCCGAAGGCCCCGACCGCGGTCGGGGCCTTCGGCCGTCGGGGGCCCGGTGCGGCAGGCGGGTCAGCCCACCCAGCAGCGCGTCACCGTGTCGTCCTCGACCTGGAAGTTGATGCGGCCGTGACGGAACTCCATGGTGAGGAACGCGCCCGGGGGGACGGCCCGGACCGTGTCCCAGCCGCGGCTCCTGGCCTGTCGCTCGGCGGCGTCGGCGGCGAGACCGACGTACGACTCGGCGGCGTCGTCCGGCTGGGCTGGAGGGGTCGGTAGAGATGCCATGCCTTCACCGTAGGCGGCCCCGGACCGTGACGGAAGGCCGGGCCGGGAGGGCGTTCCCCTGCATCCCCACATGCCGTGGCGGTCACGCTTGTGTCACAGGATCCCCACACGTGTATACGCGGTCCTATTCACTCGAACGGCCCGACCGGACGCATCGGCGCGCATTAACGGGAAACCCTGATCACCGGCGTGAGGGGGTGTCGGAGGCCTTCCGGAATCATGGGATGACCTGCTTCTTTTCCCATCGGCGGGGAGTGCCGCCCGAATGGCCGGGACACCGGAAATTCCCGCCCCCGTAAACCGGCCTTTCCTTAACCGAACGCTTCCCGGACCGCCCGCCGGGCGCGGAACGGCGGACCCGGCACCACACCCGGAGTCTCACGATCCGTCGAGCGCGCGCGTGAGCCGGTCCCTCGCCTCCCGCAGGACATCGATCAGCTCGGGCGGCTCGATCACCTCGAAATCGATCCCCATCATCAGCACGTGGATCACCAGCACGGTGAGGCCCGGCGCGCCCGCGGTCAGCCGGCAGGTGTCCGCGTCCACGGCCTCCAGCACCCCGGCGGACGGCGACACCCGCCGAGCGGCCTCCGCCAGCGGGGCCTTCAGCAGGACCACGGCCCGCGCCGCGTACGCGGAGACCGCGACACCCCGGGAGACGTACGCCGCCAGATCGTCCGCCGGCGGAGGGCGGGGGACGAAACGGGGGCCGTGC
>NZ_JAAXYC010000148.1 GCF_018619185.1 Streptomyces sp. McG3
GTGGGAGAGGGGGCGGGGGCGACCGTTGGCCGGACGCTGTGCCGGGCTCCGGCCCATGAGACGGAGCTTCAAGCTGAACGGCGGCGCGGCGGCCGCCCTGGTGCCGGCCGCGCTCACCTGGCCGCCGGTGCCGCCGCCGGCGTGCTGACGGTGGGAGAACTGCGCCGCGCGGACACCGACTCCGTCGTATGGCGGCCGTCACGGAGACGGTGATCCTCGATCGGGGCGTGCCCTTTGCGGGGTCCGAGCCGTTGAACCCGGCATGAAGAAGCGAAGCGTACTCGCCGCCGTCACCCTCGCCACCGGAGCGGTCATCGCCGCCATCTCCCCGCCCCCCGGAGGCGGGGACACCGCGCACGCCGCCGAGCCGCCCGTCAGCCTGGGCGCGCTGGACAACGTCGGCGAGCTCGGCACGCTGATCGACGGCGCGGCGGGGGCCACCACCTCCACCGCCGGCACGGTCACCAGCACCGTGGAAGGCGCCCAGCTCAGCTGAACCGGCTGGGAACGGGGATGGGGGCGACCGAAAGGTCGCCCCCATCCCCGTTCCTGTTCCCCGCGCTCCGCCGACGGGCCCGGCCGACCCTGCGGCCCCGGTCGGGCCGGAACCGTGAGCCCCCGGTCAGGCCAGAAAGTCGATCTGCGGGCAGGAGCCCGCTCCGGCGGCGGCCCGGTAGACGGGCCAGGCCAGGGCGAGGTCCTGCCAGGGCAGCCCGAGGGGGGCGTAGACGGTGATCTGGTCGCTGCTCTCGCGACCGGCCCGCTCACCGTGGAGCACCTGCCCGGGAGTGGCGTGCGCGGCGTCCGCGCCCGGACCGCTGGTGCCGATGGTCCCCATGGCGACGGCCAGTTCGATCCGGGAACGAGTCAGCAGCAAGGCCACCCGGCCACCCTCGCCGGTCGACCGCGAACCTGGCAACCGCCCGGAAACCGCCCGATCCCGGCACCCGGCCGGGCGGTGGCGCGACGCCGGGGTGCTGGTCGCACCCCGGCGCACTGGCCGTACCCCGGCGTACCGGTCGTACTTCAGTGGCCCGGCGTATCGACCCCGTACGACCTCACGAGGCGGGCCAGCTGCCGGCCCGCCGCCAGGAGGGGCTCCTCGCTCCGGTTGACCTGGGCGGTGACCTCGGCACCCTCCACGGCGCTGATGACGGTGGTCGCCAGCTCCCGGGCGGCCCCCGCCGGGAATCCGCAGCCCAGCAACTTGTCCCGGACGAGCGCCTCCCAGCCGTTCAGCGCGTCGGCGCAGACCTGCTGGAGCTCCGAGCCGGTCCCGAGCGTCTCCAGGGCAGCCGCCGTCACCGGGCAGCCGTCGACCCAGCCCGACTCCTTGAGCCCGGCGGCCAACTGGCGGGTGCAGGAGACCACCGCCTCCGCCGGGTCGGACTCGCCGTCCAGAGCCGCCTCCAGGAGCTCTGCGAACTCCTGCGCGCTGTACCGGATCGCGGCGACCGCGACGGCCTCCTTGCCGCCCGGGAAGAAGTGGTAGATCGACCCCAGCGTGGCCTGCGACTCCGCGGCGATCTGCTTGATGCCGGTGCCGACGTAGCCCTGCCGCTGGATGAGGCGTGCGGTCGCCACGACGATCCGGTCCCGGGTGCTGGTCTGCATGCCGTCACTGTAGCGGGCACTGGGTAGAGCGTTCGTTCTAGAGCTGTGCTAGCTTCTCGGCATGCTCTGAATAGAGCGATCGTTTTAGTCGGGGCCGGAGGCCTGACCCTCTTCCCTGGCCGACCTGTTGGAGGCAGGCAATGAACAGCGCACAGAACGCGGTCACCGTCATCGGGCTGGGCCCCATGGGCCGGGCGATGGCCTCGGTCCTACTCGACCGTGGACACGCGGTCACCGTCTGGAACCGCACCGCCTCCCGCGCGGACGACCTGGTGGCCCGAGGGGCGACCCTCGCGCAGAGCCCCGCCGACGCCGTCGCGGCGAACGAGGTGGTCATCATCAGCCTCACGGATTACGCGGCGGTCACCGCCGTACTGGAGCCCGCGACGCAGGCCCTGGACGGCCGGGTCCTGCTCAACCTCACCTCCGCCACGCCCGAGGAGGCCCGCGCCGGAGCGCGCTGGGCGGCCGGACACGGTGCCGTACAGCTCACCGGCGGTGTCAACTCGCCTCCGTCCGGCATCGGGCAGCCCGAGTCGTCGACTTTCTACAGCGGGCCGCGCGAAGTGTTCGATCGGCACCGGGCGGTGCTCGAAGCGCTGACGGGCCGGGCCGAGCACCACGGCGAGGACCCGGGGCGTGCCGCGCTGCTCTACCAGCTCGGCGTGGGGATGTTCTGGACCGCCATGCTGGGCTACTGGCAGGCCGTCGCCCTTGCCCGCGCGAACGGCCTGACGGCGGCCGACTTCCTGCCGCACGCCGACGACACGGCGAACTCCCTCGCGCAGTTCTTCGCCTTCTACGCCGACCGCATCGACGCGGGAGTGCACGTCGGCGACGTGGACCGCCTGGCCATGGGGATGGCGAGCGTCGAACACGTCCTGCAGACCAACGCCGACGCGGGAGTCGACACCGCCCTCCCGGCCGCTGTCGTCGACCTGTTCCGCCGGGGCGTGGAGGCGGGGCACGGCGCGGACAGCTTCTCGTCCCTGGTGGAGCTGATGGCGAAGCCCGGGAAGTAGCCCTTCGCCGGACCCGACCGACCGATCCGGGCACGGATGGTCGGGTCCGGCAGGATGGCCCCTTCCTACGGTGAACGAGCAAGGGAAGGAGTCAGCGGTTGCTGGAACGGCTGAACGACGCGATGGAGCACATCGAGGCGCATCTCGGTGAGCGCATCGACGTGGCGGAGCTCGCGCGGATCGCGACGACGTCGGAGTACCACTTCCGCCGGATGTTCTCCGCGCTCGCGGGGCTCCCGCTGTCGGAGTACATCCGTCGCCGCCGCATGACGGTCGCGGGGGCCGAGGTGCTCGGCGACCCCGGCCGGACGCTGCTGGACGTGGCGGTGCGGTACGGCTACGACACGGGGGAGGGCTTCGCGCGCGCCTTCCGGGCCGTGCACGGCATCGGCCCCGGCGAGGCCCGGCGGAGCGGTGCGGTTCTGCGGTCCCAGCAACGACTGACCTTCCGACTCGTCGTCGAAGGGAGTAGTGACATGCGGTACAGGCTGGTGGAGAAGGACGCCTTCCAGGTGGTCGGAAAGAGGGCACGTGTCCCGCTGATCCACGAGGGGCCGAATCCGGCCATCGCGGAGTTCATCAGGGGGATCGGCCGGGAGGCGTTGGACCGCATCGCGGCCCTCTCCGACCAGGACCCGGCCGGGATCGTCGGGGTGAGCGACCAGCTCGACCCGAGCCGCGCGGAAGGCACCGAACTCGACTACTACCACGGGGTGGTGACGAGCGCGGAGGCTCCGGAGGACCTGGACGCCCTGCCCGTACCGGCAGGGACCTGGGCGGTCTTCGAGAGCGAGGGCGAGTTCCCGGGGGCCCTCCAGTACCTCTGGCGGGACGTCTTCACCCAGTGGTTCCCGTCGAACCCGTACGCCTCCCGGCCCGGCCCGGAGATCCTGCGGGTGCGGCTGACGGATGAGGGGAAGCGGGCGGAGGCGGAGCTGTGGATCCCGGTGGAGCGGACCGCCGGGGGCTGAGTGAGCCGCACGAAATATGCGGCACGACACAGGTTTACGGCCATGGGGCATATGCGATGCCTTATTGGTCCAGACCTATTGTGCGGGCGCGCTCGGCTCGCTAGCTTTCTCTCGGCGGCGCGCGCTGATCGGTTCGGCTCTGACCATTCACTGATGCACAGCCATGTGCGTTGACTGAAAAGGGAGTTACCGACATGCACAGACGTATAGCCGCTCTCGCGGTGACCGTGGCGACCGCCGGCGCGATGCTGCTCGGCACCGCCTCGACCGCCTCCGCGACGGGCCCCGGCTTCTTCCTCCGCAGCCATCACGGCAGCCTGGCGGAGTGCCAGGCCGTAGGGAACGCCGGCGCTGACAACGCTCTCTGGAGCCGCGTCTTCATCTGCAACCCGTTCGCGGGCAAGCCGGGCGTGTACGAGCTGTGGGTGCGTTACTGATCATCCCGTCCGCGCTGACGGAAACCGCCCCGCTTTCGGCCGCGTTGGTGGCCGGGGGCGGGGCGGGCTCTTTACGTGTACGGGTACGGGTACGGCTCAGGCGGCCGCGCTGCCGTGGACGAAGGCGCTCCAGGCGGCGGGCTCGACGGTGAGGACGGGGCCGCCGGTCACCTTGGAGTCGCGGACGTGGACGGCGGCGGGGTGGGCGGCGACTTCGACGCAGGCTCCGCCGTCGCCGTTGCTGTAGCTGGACTTGAACCAGTGGAGGGCCGTCGGGCCGGGGGCGGGGTGTGCTGCGCGGGGCATGTCTCTCCAAGCAGTGCGTCAAGCAGTGCGTCCAGTAGCCGGGTGCTCTCCGCGACGGTGAGCGCCTGGGAACGCAGCATCCCATACCGCTGCATAAGAGCGCTGACGTCGGCTGGCTCGTCGTACAGCTCTCCACGCAGCTGGCCGTCGATGTAGGCGAGCCCGTCGTGGTCGGGGGTCTCCAGCAGGACGAGCGGCCCCGCGAGCCCGGCGTGCTGAAGGGTGGTGCGGGGCATGATCTGAAGGGTGACGAACGGCAGGTCCATGCAACGCCGCAGGTACAGAAGTTGCTCCCGCATCACTTCCGGGTCGCCCAGCTGGGCGTCCAGGATGCTCTCCTCCAGGATGAAGTGCAGGATCGGCCGGGGCTTGCGCTCAAGGATCTTCTGGCGGCCGAGCCGGTCCGCCACCCGCTGCTCGATCTCCTCCTCTTCGAGCGGCGGATAGTCGCAGCCGAAGATGAAGCGGGCGTACGCCTCGGTCTGGAGCAGTCCTGGTACGAGCTGGGACTCGTACCAGAGCAGGCTCACCGCGTTCTGCTCGTACTGCACGAAGTCCTTGACCAGCGCCTGATAGCGCTCCTTCCGTGGAATCCGCTCCACCGCGACCCGCAACGCACCCTTGGTTTGCAGTAGTTCATCGAGCTGGATGGCCAGGTCCAGCTGAAGAGCCCGACGCCCCTGCTCGATCGAAGCGATCGTGTCCTCACCCACCCCGAGCTGCTCGGCGAGGGCGGCCTGTGTCAGCCGGGTGAGTTTGCGGAAGTGGCGCAACTGCGCCCCGACCAGCTGCCATGAAGTGACTCGCCTGATGCCGCTCTGCTTTCCCGGTTGCATGACGTGGCTCTCCCCGTTCCGATCCCGCTGTCAACCCGTCAGAACCCGTACAAAACCTTTTGTACGTCTCTGGTCTCTGCTGAAGCCTAGTTACAGCGTGTGAGCGTGGAAGCATGAACGAGACAACCCAACTCCCGTACTACCGCGCCGCCTTCTACTGCCGTGAGCGCAGGTCGATCCCGGTCGTACGCAAGTTCGCCCGTAAGGCTCTGGTCGAGTGGGAGTGCGAGAAGCGCGCGGACGATGTGCTGCTCTGCGTGACCGAGCTGGCGACCAACGCCCTCCGCCACGGCGTACCGCCGGGGCGTGGCTTCAAGGTCCACATCTACCTGGAGCGGATCGAGAACGTGCTCCGCGTGGAGCTGCACGACAGCGGCGACGGCGAGGTGCGCCCGGCGGGCGAGCTGCCGGGGCCCGACGACGAGGGCGGGCGCGGGCTGCTGCTGGTCGAGGCGCTGGCGGACACATGGGGGGTGGGGGAGCGGAACCCCGGCAAGATCGTGTGGTGCGAGTTCAGCATCGAATGACTTGCCGTTTCGGCAAGGATGTTTGTCGTTTTGGCCTTGTGGGCGCACGCTCGTCATCAACCGGAGGTGGTCCGCATGGCGAAGAGGAGTGACGACATGAAGCAGCAGCGGTACGACGTGGTCATCGTGGGCGGCGGGGCCGCCGGCCTGAGCGGGGCGCTGACCCTGGCGCGGGCCCGGCGCTCGGTCCTGGTGATCGATGCGGGCGAGCCCCGTAACGCGCCCGCGTCCTATGTGCACAACTACCTGGGCCGTGAGTCGACCCCGCCCGGCGAGCTGCTGGCGATCGGCCGGGGCGAGGCCGCCGGGTACGGGGCGGAGATCGTCGAGGGCCGGGTGGCCTCGGCCGAGCGGCTGCCGGGGGAGCGGGGCTTCCGGGTGGCGACGGAGGACGGCCGGAGCGTCGAGGCGCGCAGGCTGCTGGTGACGACGGGGCTCGTCGACGAGCTGCCGCCCGTGCCCGGCCTGGCGGAGCGCTGGGGGCGCGAGGTGCTGCACTGCCCGTACTGCCACGGCCACGAGGTGGCGGACCGCCCGATCGGCGTGCTCGCCACCGGGGCCCTCGCCGTGCACCAGGCGCTGATGTGGCGGCAGTGGAGCGAGGACGTCACCCTCTTCCGCCACACGGGCCCGGAGCCGACGGACGAGGAGTACGAGGAGCTGGCGGCCCGCGGCGTGGCCGTGGTGGACGGCGAGGTGGCGGGCCTGGAGGTCGCGGACGACCGGTTCACCGGCGTACGGCTGACCGGTGGCCGGGTGATCCCGCGCGAGGCGCTGGTGGTCCAGGCGCGCTTCGTCGCGCGTTCGGCCGTGCTGGAATCGCTGGGGCTGGTCCCGGTCGCCCAAGAGGTGGGCGGCGAGGTGATCGGTACGTACGTCCCCACCGACCCGACCGGCGCGACGGAGGCCCCCGGAGTCTGGGCGGCGGGGAACGTCACCCGCCTCACCGAGCAGGTCATCGGCGCCGCCGCGGCCGGCCTCATGGCGGCAGGGGCGATCAACGGCGACCTGATCGCCGAGGACACCCGTGACGCGGTGGAGGCGCGGCGGCGCGGCTGAGCGTTGCGCGCGCGGGCGCCGTTACGGGATCAGGGCCCCGAGGAGGTCGCGGGCCCACCCGAAGAACGTGTGCACCAGCACCGCCAGCAGCACCAGAACCCCCAGGATCACGGCGGTGACCCAGGAGCAACTGCCCCCGGGGCCCGCCGAGGGCTCGTCCCGCCCGCCCAGCTCCGCATCGAACAGATCCATGGTTCCGTCCCCGTCCCGCCCCATCACCGAAGACCGGTGACCGGAGCCCCCCGGCTCCGTGGGGTGAAGAATCGCACGGTGGGGGCCCGTGGGCCGAGGCGGTGTCGTACTCAGCGGGGAGGGGCGAATTACTCAGTCGGCTCCGTCGGCAGCGGTGTCGTCGGCACGTCCGCCCCCGGCGCTCCCCCCGTTCCCGTCCGGCGTAACGCGTGCGGGCGAATGAACGGACCCCGGGAGAGGGCCGGGGCCCCTGGGGCAACCGGGCCCGGCCGATGTGTGAGCTTCCGCATCGGGGATACGCGGAGGGCTCCGGGCGCCACGAGCGCGCCGGGACGGCGGTCCCGCCGACGCGGCAGGGGGCTCGGGAGGGAGCGATTCCTCAACGAGTCAATTCGTCCATGTTTGCCTACATTGGCAGTGGGTCAGCAGGGCAGCCGTAGCAGGAGCCATCGCCGACACGTCTGCGGAAGACAAACAAGAGGAAACGACGACATGACCGACACCTCTCGCAAGCCGACCACCTCCGACTCCGGCGCCCCGGTGGAGAGCGACGAGCATTCGCTCACCGTCGGCCCGGGCGGGCCGATCCTGCTCCAGGACTCCTACCTGATCGAGCAGATGGCCCAGTTCAACCGGGAACGCATCCCCGAACGCCAGCCGCACGCCAAGGGAAGCGGAGCCTTCGGCACGTTCGAGGTGACCGCGGACGTCTCCCGGTACACGAAGGCCGCGCTCTTCCAGCCCGGCACCACGACCGACCTGGTCATCAGGTTCTCCACCGTCGCGGGGGAGCGGGGCAGCCCGGACACCTGGCGGGACCCGCGCGGCTTCGCGGTGAAGTTCTACACCAGCGAGGGCAACTACGACATGGTGGGCAACAACACCCCCGTGTTCTTCGTGAAGGACCCGATGAAGTTCCAGCACTTCATCCGGTCGCAGAAGCGCCGCGCGGACAACAACCTCCGCGACCACGACATGCAGTGGGACTTCTGGACCCTCTCGCCGGAGTCGGCCCACCAGGTCACCTGGCTGATGGGCGACCGGGGCATCCCGCGGACCTGGCGCCACATGAACGGCTACACCTCGCACACGTACATGTGGATCAACGCCGAGGGTCAGCGGTTCTGGGTGAAGTACCACTTCAAGACCGACCAGGGCGTCGAGACGTTCACGCAGGACGAGGCCGACCAGATGGCCTCGGCGGACACGGATTACCACACGCGTGATCTCTTCGAGCACATCCGGGACGGTGAGTTCCCGAGCTGGACGCTGAAGGTCCAGGTCATGCCGTACGAGGACGCGAAGGACTACCGGTTCAACCCGTTCGACCTGACCAAAGTGTGGCCGCACGGCGACTACCCGCTGATCGAGGTCGGCAGGATGACGCTGAACCGCAACCCCACGGACAACCACGCCGAGATCGAGCAGGCGGCCTTCCAGCCGAACAACTTCGTCCCCGGTATCGGCCCGAGCCCGGACCGCATGCTGCTGGGCCGGCTGTTCAGTTACGCGGACGCGCACCGCTACCGCATCGGCGCCAACTACCAGCAGCTCCCGGTCAACGCTCCCGTCGCCCCGGTACACACGTACTCCAAGGACGGGGCGATGGCGTACCGGAAGACCACCGACCCCGTCTACGCCCCGAACTCCAAGGGCGGCCCGGCGGCCGACACGGAGCGCTACGGCGCCCCGCCGAGCTGGTACGCGGACGGCGACATCACCCGGGCCGCCTACGTCGACCACGCGCAGGACGACGACTGGGGTCAGGCGGGCACCATGGTCCGCGAGGTCCTGGACGACGCGGCGCGGGACCGGCTGGTGGACAACATCGTCGGCCACCTGCTGAACGGGGTGACCGAGCCGATCCTCCAGCGGGCGTTCCAGTACTGGACGAACGTGGACGCCACGCTCGGCAAGCGCGTCGAGCAGGGCGTCCGCGCCAAGGCGGGCGAGAAGGACCCGAAGGCCGGCGAGCAGGGCAACCCGGCGCGCTCGTCGATGCAGCACAAGGCCTGAAGGCGGCCCGGCCGTACGGCAAGGCCCTCGTTCCGTCGGACCGACGGGGCGAGGGCCTTGCCGTTTCCTCCCCGGGCCATGGGCCGGGAGAGGACGCCCTGGTCGCCGGTTCTATGCTGACCGCGATCGCAGGGGGGCGAAGCGATGCGGCGGTACGACTGGTACGGCGGCGAGGAGTCGGAGAGGAACCCCGACGCCGAGGCCGAGGGGTTGAAGGCGAAGGTGCACGCGGGCCTCGCCGGGAGTTGCGGGCTGCTGGTGCTGGTGACCGTCGCCGCGGTGGTGGCTCTGGTGGTCGTGGTGCTGGGTCCGGTCCTGGTGTTCCTGACCGGCCGTGCATGATCCGGACCTGATCGCTCTCAGTGGTGGATCAGGCCGCCGACCGGGACGGGGGCGACGTGCCCGGAGGGCGGAAGGGTCCGTGCCAGGGCGAGCCCGACGTCCACCAGCGACGACCGGTGCAGGCGGGCGACCTCGGGCAACGGGGTCCACACCGACTCGGCGGTGTCGCCGTTCGGCTCGGGCCGCAGTCGGCCACCGGTGACGCGCATACGGTAGAAGACGCCGACGTTCTGCAGCTCGGGCGCACCGGGCCGGCGGCGCTCGGCCGCCGGAATCACCCGCGAGTCCACGCCGAGCAGACGCTCGACCACGGCCTCCAGACCGGTTTCCTCGGCGACTTCCCGGATCACCGCGTCGTACGGATCCTCCGCGTGCTCGACCCCGCCGCCCGGAAGGGTCCACGTCCGCTCGCCGCCCGGCCCCACCGCGAGCGCGAGCAGCACCCGCCCGTCCTCGATGCACACCGCGTACGCGGCCAGTCGCCGATCCATGCGGGGAGGGTATCGCCGGCGCCTCGGCCACGACCGACCATGTGCGCGGGGTTGCCGTGGTGGCCACGGCTCGATGAACTCCCACGCTTGTACGACAGTTGAACCCGCGTCATGCATAACGATCCACCAGATCGCGCCACGGGACGTGGGTGCTCCCACAGATTGATCACGACCAGATACAGGCCCTAGTGGGTCGACCTGGCGGAGGCCCTGTGAGGCGGTCGGGGGTCGTGCCGCCGGTCACGGGCCGGGCGCTGCTCCACGCCGTAGCAGAGTGGGAGAAGGAGCAGTGCGGGCAGCGCCGTCAGGAGAAGCGGGGTGAGGCCGACGAACAACGCCACGGCCGTGGCGGCCACCTGGATCCCGCCCGGCACCATCAGAAGGCGGGTCACGTTCCGGCCGGCGCGGGCAGCACGGAACACTCTGAAGGCGGCGACAGCATTGGCCCCGGCCACCACCGCACCGAAGAGGAACTCCCACCGGCGATCAGCTCGGAAGTGCCGCCACCACTGGACCCCGGGCCGATTCCGTCGGCGAACACCGGTAGGAACCAGAGGAACATGAGGGAGGCCGGGGCGGTGTGGCAGCCGAGCACACCCAGGCAGACCGGCAACAGGACAGATCGCTGGCCCATCATGTTCCGATCCTTCATCCGCTGGGGAGCAGGGGGTGCTGTTCAAAGCTTCCGTGCCGCGCGCCTCACCGTCGCTCACCGAGAGGAGGAGCCGGCGGCGTACGCGTGGTCGCACAGGCCTGGCCGAACGCCCGTTGGTCTCGCCACCCCCCTCACCGCTCAAGATCATCACGGTGCAGAATGACCTGTATGTCGATATCGAACACGCCGCGGGCGGCCACGCCCGACGATGCCCCGTCGATCAGCCGCACCCTGGCCCGCGCCTTCGCCGACGACCCGATGATGGGGTGGTTCTTCCCCGGCGGGGCCTCGCGCGAGCCCGACCTGGTCCGCTACTTCGCCACGATCTTCACCCGGCAGTACGGACGCCACGGGGTGTGCGAGCGGACCGCGTCGGCGGCCGCCTTCTGGGTGTCGCCGGAGGGGCAGGACAAGGCTGTTCCCGACGCGGAGACCGTCGCGGAGCTGGAGGAGATCCTGGGCGACCGGGCTCCCCTGTTCCGGGAGGCCGTCCAGGCCGCCGCCCAGCAGGGACCCAAGGAGCCGCACTGGTACCTCGCGGTTCTCGGCGCGGACCCGGCCGCCCGGGGCCAGGGGCACGGGGCGGTGCTGCTGCGTTCCGGGCTCGCCAAGGCGGACGCGGCGGGCCTGCCGGTCTACCTGGAGTCCTCCAAGCCGGACAACCTGCCCTTCTACGAGCACTTCGGCTTCACGGTACTGGGCGAGGCGGCACTGCCCGGCGGCGGCCCGGCGCTGTGGGCGATGCGACGGGAGCCCGCCCCGGCCGACGCGTCGTAGCGAGACCCGGGAATTAGGGCCCCGGGTCCAGCGCCTGGGATCCGGGACCCGGGGGCCGCTGCACCCGAGATCGCTGTCTCCGTAGGATCCGTGGACGAGCAGCCGGCCCACCGGAGGGCCGCGCGACGATCCGGCCGGAGAGCCCACGACGCCGGCAGACGCCACAGCGCACGTGCGCACCGCCGGCCTTCGGGGCGGGCGAACGCTTCTGCGCCGCCGTGAACGCAAAGTAAGAGAGCAGTGAGGTCGACGAACAGGAAACGTGCTCTTGGCGCGGTGGCGTTGGTGTCATCCGTGCTGCTGTTCGCCGGCGGCTGCGGCAGTGCGGAAACCCTCCATGCGATCAATCGGGGTGACCTGGTGGGTTCGTGGAAAAGCTCGGGCGGCGATTCGATGCGCTTTTCCGCCGATCGGGAAGTCAGGACCCATGGCTTCTCCGACTCGGGCGAGGAGAACTGCGGCGACGGCGGCGTGGGGAAGTGGTCGTTCTACGTCGCGATGGACGAAGCGGGCGAATCCTTGCATACCTCGTCGGAAGCTTCCGAAGGAAGCCTCATCTCGGTGAGGTTTCCGGAAAGCGCAGGGGGCGGGTGTCACGTCGACCTCAGCGTCATCGACGCAGGGCGGTCCCTCTGTATCGCCGATCTTGACCAAGTCTGCTCCTCCGACCTCCGCTTCACGCGTCAGTGACAGCGCATCGCCCGCCGGTCACACCGTCGTCTCCGCCCCCGCCCACGTCTGAGGCGCCCACACCCCCGAGCGCTTCAGCGACGCCGGGCAGTGGCGGAAGATCTCGTCGATCTCGACGACCAGGGCGAGCTTCGGGCGCTGGCCCTTCACCGTCATCGCGTCGAAGAACGGGGCGTCCGTGACGATGCGGGCCCGGCCGTTGACGCGCAGGACGTCCATCGCGCCGGGTATCAGGTAGAGCAGGCCCACGCGCGGGTTCGCCAGGATGTTGTGGAAGCTGTCCGCGCGGCGGTTGCCCGGGCGGTCGGGGAGGGCGATGGTGCCCGGGTCCAGGACATGGGTGAAGCCGGGGAAGTCGCCGCGCGGGGTGGCGTCGCAGTTGCCGGCCGCGTCCGACGTGGCCATGGTGCACAGGGGCGAGCGGGCCAGCAGGTCCAGGTCGTCGTCGGTGAGCCGGTCGTGGACCTTGTCGATGACGATCGGGTGCGGGGTCCCCAGGAGTTCGCGCAGTTCGTCCGCCGAGCCCAGGGGTACGGCCCCGGCCAGCGGGCCGGTGGCGGGGGCGGCGGGGTCGGCGGCGTACGACAAGGAAGTGCTCCGGAGCTCGTGGGGTGCGGCAGCGCACGGTCGAAGAGGCGCTGTTAGGGTGACCTTACTTTGGGCCCCCCTGTGCTCCCCGTCCGGGGTGGACCGGCCGACGAGGGCGTCACCCGTGCCCGAGGGGAGCCCAGCGCCGACGAGCAAGGGTTGAGGAACGAACAGTGCACCACCGCATTCCGGCTGCCCCGGTGGCCGGGTCGTGAGCGCCCCGGCCCTCCTGGCGAAGGAGAAGCCGTCGGGCAGTGGCAAGGAGACGCGGCGCAAGCGCAGCCGGCCCGTTCTCGCCCTCGGGCTGCTCGCCGCCCTCGCCGTGCTCTTCCTCACCGTCGTCGCCAGCCTCGCCATCGGCTCCGGCGACGTGCCCTTCCGGGACGTCGTCGACGGGGTCCTCGACCCGGACACCTCGGTCAAAGGCCAGCTCATCGTCCAGGAGGTCCGCATCCCGCGCACCGTCGCCGGGCTGCTGGCGGGGGCCGCGCTCGGCCTCGCGGGCGCGGTGATGCAGGGCGTCGCCCGTAACCCCCTCGCCGACCCCCAGCTCCTCGGCATCAACGCGGGCGCGTCCGTGGCCGTGGTGTGCTCGATCACCCTGCTCGGGTTCACGGTCGCCACCCAGTTCATCTGGTTCGGCTTCCTCGGCGCGCTGCTCGCCGCCCTCCTCGTGTACGGGGTCGGATCGCTCGGGCGGGAAGGCGCCACACCGGTGAAGCTGGCCCTGGCGGGCGCCGCCACGGCCGCCGTGCTCACCTCGGTGACCAGCGCGATCCTCCTCCAGGACCGTGGCAGCTACGACCAGTTCCGGTTCTGGCAGCTCGGTGCGCTGACCGCCCGGTCCTCCGAGGTGCTGTGGCAGGTCTCGCCGTTCATCGCGGCCGGCGTCGTCCTCGCGCTGGCCCTCGGACCGCAGCTCAACGCCCTCTCCCTCGGCGACGACCTGGCCCGCGGCCTCGGCCAGCGCGTCGGGACCATCCGCATGGTGTCCGCCCTCGCCGTGGTGATCCTCTGCGGCGCGGCCACCGTCGTCGCCGGGCCCATCGGCTTCGTCGGGCTCGCCGTACCGCACGCCGCCCGCCTCATCACCGGACCCGACTACCGCTGGGTGCTCCCGTACAGCATGGTCCTCGCCCCGGTCATGCTCCTCGTCGCCGACATCGTCGGCCGGGTCATCGCCCGCCCCGGAGAGGTCCAGGTCGGCGTGATCACGGCCGCCATCGGCTGCATCCCGTTCATCTGGCTGGTCCGGCGCAGGAAGCTGGTGGAACTGTGAGCCGGGAGACCGTTCTCGCCGAGGAAGCCGCCCGCGCGGACAGGGAGCGGCTCGCCGACGCCGTACGCCAGGTGTCCGCCGTACGCGGCCGGAGCCTCCGGCGCTCCGTCCTCGTCGGCGCGGCCCTGCTGGCCGCCGTGGTCGTCATGTTCGGCGTCTCGCTCGGCTTCGGCGACATGGTGATGCCGATCGGGAAGGTCGTCGCCACTCTGTTCGGCGGCGGCGACGGCGGATCACAGTTCGTCGTCCTGGAACTGCGGCTGCCCCGCGCCCTCCTCGCGCTCCTCGTCGGCGCGGGATTCGGCCTCTCCGGAGCCGTCTTCCAGACCGTCCTGCGCAACCCGCTCGCCAGCCCCGACCTCATCGGCATCAGCGCGGGGGCCAGCGCGGTCGCCGTCACCGCCGCCCTGCTCTTCCAGGTCAGCGGACTAGCCCTCTCCGCGAGCGCCCTCACCGGTTCGCTGGTCGCCGGGGCGGCCATCTACCTGCTCGCCTGGCGGCAGGGAATCGCCGGCCAGCGTCTGGTCCTCGTCGGGATCGGCGTCGGCATGGGCCTTTCCAGCATCGTCTGGTACGTGATGGCCCGCTCCGAGGTCACCGACGCGCAGGAGGCGTTCCGCTGGCTCGCGGGCAGCCTCAACGGCCGTTCCTGGGGCCAGGTGTGGCCGCTGCTCATCGCCCTCGGCGTCCTCGTCCCGCTCACCGTCCTCGCCGCCCACGCGCTGCGCCCCCTCCAGCTCGGGGACGACGCCGCCGCCGGGCTCGGCGCGAAGGTCGAGGGAGGGCGGCTCGCGCTGCTGGGCTGCGCGACCGCGCTCGCCGGGGTCGCGACCGCCGCCGCAGGGCCCGTCGGGTTCGTGGCGTTCGTCGCCGCCCCGATCGCCCGCCGCCTGGTCCCGGGCCGGGGCGCGGCCCTGCCGCAGGCGGCCCTGACGGGGGCGCTGCTGGTCCTGGTCGCCGACTTCGCGGCGCAGCACGCGCTGCCGTCCGTGCAGCTGCCGGTGGGCGTGGTCACCAGCATCATCGGCGCCCCGTATCTGCTGCTGCTCCTCGCCCGCGCCAACCGCGTCGGCAGCGGGGGCTGACATGGCGAAGCGGACAGGGACGGAAGAGACAGTTCAGAAGAACGACGAAAGGCGTGGCCCCCTCGTGGCCGATCACACTCTGGAAGCCCGGGACGTCCGGCTCGGCTACGGCGAACGCGAGATCGTCCCCGGTCTGAGCGTGGCCGTGCCGCCCGGGAGGATCACCGTCATCGTCGGCCCCAACGCCTGCGGGAAGTCGACCTTGTTGCGGGCGATGGCCCGACTCCTGGCGCCCTCCGCCGGGGCGGTGCTCCTGGACGGCCGGTCCATCCAGGAGACGCCGACCAAGGAGGTCGCCGCCGTGCTCGGCATCCTGCCGCAGAGCCCCACGGCCCCGGAGGGCATCACCGTCTCCGACCTGGTCGGACGCGGCCGCTACCCCCACCAGGGCTGGTTCCGCCGCTGGAGCGCCGAGGACGACGAGGCGGTCGCGCGGGCCCTCCTGTCGACCGACGTCCTCGAACTCGCCGACCGGTCGGTGGACGAGCTGTCCGGCGGTCAGCGCCAGCGGGTGTGGATCGCGATGGCGCTCGCCCAGCGCACCGACATCCTGCTGCTGGACGAGCCGACGACCTTCCTCGACGCCAGCCATCAGCTGGACGTCCTGGACCTGCTCACCGACCTCAACCGCGAGCAGGGCGTCACCATGGTGGCCGTGCTGCACGACCTCAACCTGGCGTGCCGGTACGCGGACCACATGATCGCCATGAAGGCGGGGCGGATCGTCGCGGAGGGCCGGCCGGTCGACATCGTGACGGAGGAACTGGTCGGCGAGGTCTTCGGGATGCGCTGCTCGGTGATCGAGGACCCGGCGTCGGCCACCCCGATGGTCGTGCCACTGGGCCGCCACCATGTGAAGGACCCGGCCGCCTGAGCCACGGACGGGTCCGCGTGGGCCACGTAAGGATCCACGCGGGCCGACCCGGTGGCACCGTTGTCATTAGGTGAGGCTAACCTAAAGGGTATGAACGCTTCCGCTCCCCGCGCCCGGCGCCCCCGCCGCACCCCCGTCCTCGCGGCCGGCGCTGTCGCCGCCCTGCTCGTCGGTCTCTCGGCCTGCGGCTCGTCGGACGGTTCCGACAGCTCCGCCTCCGCCTCCGAAGGGGCCTCCGCGGGCGCCTTCCCCGCGAAGGTGGCGACGAAGTTCGGCGAGGTATCCGTCGACAAGCAGCCCAAGCGCGTCGTCGCCCTCGGCTGGGGCGATGCCGAGACCGTGCTCGCGCTCGGCGGCCAGCCGGTCGGGGCCAGCGACTGGCTGCCGTTCGGCGGCGAGGGCGTCGGCCCGTGGGCCAAGGGCATGTACGACCAGAAGCCCGAGCTGATCGGCACGATGGAGCCGGAGTTCGAGAAGATCGCCTCGCTCCAGCCGGACCTGATCCTGGACACCAAGTCCAGCGGCGACCGGACCCGCTACGACACCCTGAAGAAGATCGCCCCGACCGTGGGCGTCCCCAAGGGCGGCGACCAGTACAAGCTCTCGTGGGAACAGCAGACCACGATGATCGCCGCCGCCCTGGGCGTACCGGAGAAGGGCGAGAAGCTGATCGCGGAGACCGAGAAGAAGTTCGAGGCCGCCGCGAAGGCCCACCCCGAGTTCAAGGGCAGGACGATCACCCTCGGCTCGCGCACCTCGGAGGGCTTCGGCGTCTACGTCGGCGGCACCGGGCGCGTCGACTTCGTCGAGCGACTCGGCTTCGAGAACAACCCGGAGGCCGAGGCCAAGGCCGGCGAGAGCTTCTCCGTCCCGGTCTCCAAGGAGAACCTGGACATGCTCGACGCCGACCTCACGGTCATGGCGCCGATCGGCATCCCGGCCACCGACATCAGCGGCGACCCGCTGTACAAGGCGGTCCCGTCGGTCAAGGCGGGCAACGACCTCGTCTTCGACGACAAGGACATCTCCCAGGCGTTCGCCACGGACTCGGTCCTGTCCGTCTCGTACGCGCTGGAGAAGGTCGTCCCGCTCTTCGCGGAGAAGGTCGCGAAGTAGCTCCGAACGCACCGCGCGCCCCGTCCCCGGGAGAACCGGGTGCGGGGCGCTGCTGTGTGACCGGGTGGGCGCGCTCGGCGGCCGGGGGCGTCAGGCCGCCGGGGCCGCGGCCTTGATCGCGGAGATGTCGAAGGTCAGCTTCACCTTGTCGCTGACCATCACGCCGCCGGTCTCCAGCGCCGCGTTCCAGGTCAGGCCCCAGTCGGAGCGCAGGATGTCCGCGCTGCCCTCGAAGCCGACGCGCTCGTTGCCGTAGACGTCGGTGGCGGAGCCGTTGAACTCCAGGTCGATGGCGAGCGGGCGCGTGACGTCCTTGATGGTCAGGTCGCCGGTGATCCGGTACGCCTCGCCGCCCAGCTGCTCGGCCTTGGTCGAGCGGAACGTCATGAGGGGGAACTTCTCGGCGTCGAAGAAGTCGCCGCTGACCAGGTGGCCGTCGCGGTCGGCGATGCCGGTGTCGACACTGCCGATCCTCACGTCGATGGAGGCGGAGGAGTTCGCCGGGTCCGTGCCGTCGACGACCAGGGTGCCCTCGTGCTCGCCGAAGGAGCCGCGCACGTTCGTGACCATCGCGTGGCGCACGGTGAAACCGATGCTGCTGTGCGCGGGGTCAAGGGTGTACGTGCCGGTCAGGGCTGCCAGCGCCGGGTCCACCGCGGGGGCCTCGGTGACGGTGGGGGCGGCGGTCGACTTGCGGGTGAACAGAGCCATGGCTCCTCCTCGGGATGCGCTACGGGGACGGATCGAGCGGTGCCGAAGGTGTTGTTCAACCTTCAACGAGTTTGACTGTAACCCCATCTAGTTCAAAGTTCAACATCTGGGGTCCGGGTTCCCTCGATCGAGTGCGCGGCGCGGAGTGGGGCAACGGTCCCCGAGGTGTGCCGCCCTCTGGCGGACGCGCGTAGAACTCGGGCACTATCTCCCTGCCCGGCGTGCGCGGCCCTGTGTCCGTACGCCCCCTGATTTGTCATGAGCAGGAGGAATCCCCCCATGGTGACCCGTCCACGACTCCGCTCCGCCCTCACCGCCCTGGCCCTCGTCCTCGGCGCCCTCTTCGCGCCCGGTATCGGCGCTCTCGGCAGCGGCGCCACCGAGGCGCACGCCGTGACCAAGCTGACCCACGCGCAGGCGACCTCCCGGTTCAGCTCGTCCGGGGTCACCTGGTCGTCCTCCGGTGGCTGCTCCAACCGGAACGTTCCCACCTGCACGTCGTTCGACCAGCTCAACCTGGCGAGCGCCCAGGGCGCGCAGACCCTCAAGAGCGCCACCGGCTGCGCGCTCAACATCACCGGCGGCACGGAGACCGGGCACGCCGGCGGCACGTACTCCCACTGGAACGGCTACAAGCTCGACTTCGGCAAGAGCACCTGCCTGAACAACTACGTCACCGGCACCTTCACCTACATCGGCACGCGGGGCGACGGCGCGCGCCAGTACCAGTCCGGCTCCGGCAACATCTACGCGGACGAGGGCAACCACTGGGACGTGACGTACTACAACTGCGGCGGCTGCTGACACCAGCGATGGCCGAGGGGGCCGCCCCGCACCGGGGCGGCCCCCACCGCTTCACGGGACCGGCTCTGCTTTCCCTACGGGATCGGGTCGGCGTCCGGGCCCTCCTGCTCCAGCAGGTCCCGGGCGAAGTCCTCCCACTGCGCGTACCGGTCCGGGTGCGCGGACCGCTGGACCGCCTGGCACACGTCGCCGGGCTCCATCGACTCCCAGCCGTCGATCTGGAGCAGCCCCGGATTGGCGCTGGGCGAGGGCAGCCCGTAGAAGGACTTCGACGCGGTCGGCACATGGGTGATCTGCGCCGGTGTGCCCCAGCCCATGCTGGGACGCTGCTGGAAGACGCCGAGCGAGTCATGGTCGACCGGAGACGTGTAGTTGACGAACTTCGACTCCTGCATGGCCGTCATCAGTGCGATGACCTGGGCCTCCTCGGAGAGCTCCGCCCCCTTCCCGACGCCGATGACCGACCGGGCGTGGGCGAGCTGCTCCGGGCCGAGGTCGGCCGGGGCGGCGAAGAACACCCGCAGCTCGCTGTCCGGGGCCGACCTGAGCAGCTGCGCGGTGGCGGTGTCCACCCGGCCGGTCGCGGGCAGGCCGTAGCTCTGCTGGAAGGCGCGCAGGCCGTGCGCGCCGGGGGCCTGCGGGGCG
>NZ_JAAXYC010000149.1 GCF_018619185.1 Streptomyces sp. McG3
GCCCCTGGGGCGCCTGACCGGGCGGTGCCTGCGGCGGCTTCGCCGGGTTCGGCTGGTCCTGGGGCTGCTGAGGAGCTCCGTTCGGCGGCTCCTGCGGAGCCCCGAAGCCTCCCTGCGGCGGTTGCTGGCTGGGCGGCTGGCTCATATCAGCACGTCCCCCTTCGTGCGGTCCGGTGCCCGAATCGGTCTCCCCCGCATTCCCAAGAGGGTCAATTCCCCTCGGAAAGGAGCGAATCGGGCATGGCTTCCGCGGTGTTGCGACAGTCGGGCGGGGCTTCTTTCTACCACCCGCCCCCCACCGGGAACCGGTTCGGGCCAACCCCTGTTCCCAAGGGAGAACCGCCTTGTGATGCCTCCGTTACGCCCCGGCGGAAGGTGATGGTCAGTCACCGAAGGCGATCATCGTCGGCAGCTCCGTCTCCTCCTCGTCGGAGGCCCCGGAGACATAGGTGAGCATGAGCAGCGAGCGGCCGCCGGTGTAGAGGACGAGCGGATCGGTGAAGGTGCGCTCGGTCACCGCGGCCGACGCCGGGTGGCGCAGGACCTGCTGCGGTGCGCCGCCGTCCGGTCCGAGCGCCACGATGCCGCCGCCGACGCCCTTGGTGCCGCTCTTCGCGCCGGGCGGGCTGAGGTAGATCAGCGCCTTGCCGCCTTCGACGCGCAGCGGCATCAGGGTCTGGCCGGCGGGTGCGGGGACCTTCCACTTCTTCTTGCCGGTGCTCATGTCGAAGGCGACGACGTCGTTGGTCAGCACCCCGTCCTCGAACCGGTGCTTCGTGGCGGTGTAGAGCGTGTCGGCGTCGGCGGTCACGCCGACGCAGGTGTCGAGGTTCGCGCCCACGTTCCGCCGCATGCCGGTGCACCGGGCCTCGGGGACGTCGTCGCCGGCGATGGGCCGGGAGCGGAGGGTTCCGTCGGCGTTCAGGACCGCGATCGCCCACTTGCCCTCGACCGCCCCGCCCTCGCGGAGCGAGATCACCGGCGGGTCGACGGAGTGGACTTCGTCGATCAGCCAGCCCTTCTCGGGCTTGTACGTCCACAGGGTCCGGCCGGTGGGCGGGTCGATGCGCCGCAGTTCCTCGATGACATCGCCGGCCTCGGACTCTCCGGCCGGCTGATCGCGGCAGCCGACAGCGGCGAGCAGGACGGCTCCGCCGGCGAGACCGTACGACTGGCAGGGGCCGGGCAGTTCGTCCCACAGGTGCTTGCCGTCACTGACGCGGTAGGCGTCGGTGCGGCCGACGCGCCCGATCGTCAGGACGTCGCCGCTGATCGCCATGACGATGTTCGCGAGCCCGTCCTGCGTCGGCGCCCGTTCGAAGGTCGCGGACCAGCCCGCCTCACCGGTGGCCAGATCGATCATCTGGAGCTTGTCGCAGACCGAATCCTCCGTGGAGGTGTCGGTCAGGAGCCCGATGACGATCTTCCCGTCCGCGGTCGGCCGGGTGGGTGCCGCGCAGACGTCGGAGGGCAGCCGCAGGCTCCACTTCCGCGATCCGTCGTCGAGGGAATAGCCGGACGCCGTGCGGTACATGGCCTTGGCCACGACATCGCCGACGACCCAGGGGCCGAGGGCGGAGGCGCCGCCCCCCGGCAGGTCCACGCCGTTCCTCTGGACCCAGCGGGCCTTCGCCTCGCCCTCCTTGCGGCCCTTGTTGATCTCCGCGGCCCCCGGGGCGCGCGTCGCCTTCGGGCCCGGCCCGGCGCCGGGCTGCTTCGGGGCGGCGCTCTCCTTCGCGAGGGGCTGCTTGTCGTCGGTGCCGTCGTCGCCGCCCACCGCGAACCAGACGCCGGCCCCGATGACGAGGACCCCGGCGAGCACGGCGGCGACGAGACCCGCGACCCGGCCCCGTGAGCGCCCGCCGGAGGGCGAGGGCCGGGGCCCCGGGTGGCCGTATGACACGGTGGGCGGCTGCGGCTGCGGCTGCGGCTGCGGCTGCGGGTAGCCGTACGGCGCCGTGGGCGGCGAGGCGTACGGGCCGGGCTGCGGCTGGGGCTGGTACTGAGGCGGCACGGGGGCTCCGTACGCACCGGGCTGCGGTTCGTACGGAGCGCCGAAGCCCTCCTGCTCCCCCGGCCCGCCCTGCGGCGGCGGCTGCGGCGGCTGCGACATCGGTGTGGTCCCCCTCGAACGTACGGTCCCTGCCGTCCCGTTCTACCACCTGCCGCGCCGCCGCCCGTCAGGCGTCCTCGGCCAGTTCCAGCCAGCGCATCTCCAACTCGTCCCGCTCGGTGACGAGTTCGCGCAGCTCGGCGTCGAGCCCCGCGACCTTCCCGAAGTCGGTGGCGTTGTCGGCGATCTGCTTGTGCAGCGCGGTCTCCCGGGTGGAGAGCTTGTCGAGCTGCCGCTCGACCTTCTGGAGCTCCTTCTTCGCGGCGCGGGCCTCCTGCGCCGAGACGGCCGGGGCCGCGGCGGCCGCGGTGGACGTACGGGGTGCGGCGGCGGAGGGGGTGGACTCCTCCTCCATCCGCTGCCGGCGCTCCAGGTACTCGTCGATCCCGCGCGGCAGCATGCGCAGGGCGCGGTCGCCGAGGAGCGCCATGACCCGGTCGGTGGTCCGCTCGATGAAGAACCGGTCGTGGGAGATCACGATCATCGACCCGGGCCAGCTGTCGAGGAGGTCCTCCAGCTGCGTCAGGGTCTCGATGTCGAGGTCGTTGGTGGGCTCGTCGAGGAAGAGGACGTTGGGCTCGTCCATCAGCAGCCGCAGGATCTGGAGCCGGCGGCGCTCACCGCCGGAGAGGTCGCCGACGGGCGTCCACTGCTTCTCCTTGGTGAAGCCGAACTGCTCGCAGAGCTGACCGGCGGTCATCTCGCGGCCCTTGCCGAGATCGACCCGGTCGCGCACCTGCTGGACGGCCTCCAGGACCCGGAGGTTCGGGTTGAGCTCGGTGACCTCCTGGGAGAGGTAGGCGAGCTTGACGGTCTTGCCGACGACGACCTTCCCGGCGGCGGGCTGCTCGTCGCCCTGGGTGCGGGCGGCCTGGGCGAGCGCGCGCAGCAGCGAGGTCTTGCCCGCGCCGTTGACGCCGACCAGGCCGATGCGGTCGCCGGGGCCGAGCTGCCAGGTGAGGTGGGTGAGAAGGGTCTTGGGGCCGGCCTGGACGGTCACGTCCTCCAGGTCGAAGACGGTCTTGCCGAGGCGGGCGTTGGCGAACTTCATCAGCTCGCTGGTGTCGCGCGGCGGCGGCACGTCGGCGATGAGTTCGTTGGCGGCCTCGATGCGGTAGCGCGGCTTGGAGGTACGGGCGGGGGCGCCGCGGCGCAGCCAGGCCAGCTCCTTGCGCATGAGGTTCTGCCGCTTGGACTCCTCGGTGGCGGCGATGCGCTCCCGCTCGGCGCGGGCGAACACGTAGTCGCTGTAGCCGCCCTCGTACTCGTGGACGGTGCCGCGCTGGACGTCCCACATGCGGGTGCAGACCTGGTCGAGGAACCACCGGTCGTGGGTGACGCAGACGAGGGCGGAGCGCCGGGTCCGCAGGTGGCCGGCCAGCCAGGAGATGCCCTCGACGTCGAGGTGGTTGGTGGGCTCGTCGAGGACGATCAGGTCCTGTTCGTCGATGAGGAGCTTGGCCAGCGCGATACGGCGGCGCTCGCCACCGGAGAGCGGGGCGATGACGGTGTCGAGCCCGTGCTCGAAGCCGGGGAGGGCCAGGCCGCCGAAGAGCCCGGTGAGCACGTCGCGGATCTTGGCGCTGCCCGCCCACTCGTGGTCGGCGAGATCGCCGATGACCTCCTGGCGGATGGTCTTCTCCGGGTCCAGGGAATCGTGCTGGGTGAGGACGCCGAGTCGCAGCCCGCCGTTGTGGGTGACGCGGCCGGTGTCCGCGTCCTCCAGCTTGGCGAGCATCCGGATGAGGGTGGTCTTGCCGTCGCCGTTGCGGCCCACGACACCGATCCGGTCGCCCTCGGAGACCCCGAGGGATACACCGTCGAGCAGGGCACGGGTGCCGTACACCTTGCTGACCTGCTCGACATTGACCAGATTGACGGCCATTTCACTCCTGCCTAGGGGTTGATCGACCTTCCCAGGGTACGGCGCGGCGCCGGGGGTCCGGTCGCCCGGCCTTGCCCGTCGGCTGCTCTCCTCGATCGACCGTCCGGAGAACGGCGGCGGCACGGTGCGGGAGCTGCCTGCCGGTACCACTACGGCCGCTGAAGCCCGCCGCGCCCTGGCCCCCGCCCCGCCCGCTCCACCAGCAGCCAGCCGCCCAGGGTCATCGCGACGGCGGCCGGGGCGCTGACCGGGATCGCGATCAGCAGGGCGGTACGGCCGTCCAGCAGGCCGTCGAAGCCGACCATGGACAGGCCCAGCACGCCGAGCAGGCAGAGCGTCGCGCCGAGGGCGGCGAGGGGGCCGGCCCCGGCGGCCCCGGGTGCCGTGGAGGGCCGGGAGGTCCCGGAGACCGGACGTTCGAAGGTGCGGAAGGCGGCGACGAGCCCGGCGGTGAGGGCCGCCGCGAGGGCGAGCCGCAGCGGGACCTGGGCCCACCAGGCGGCCGACGCCGGCTCGGGCAGCTCGACGTCGAGGGCGAGCAGCGCCCCGTACACCCCGAACATCGCCGTGAGGTGCCAGAGGAACGCGGTCATCGCCACCCCGTTGGCCGCCACCACCGTGCGCCAGACCCGGGGGCGCTCCAGCAGGCGGGCGACCGGGGCGCGGAGGAGTTCGACCGCGCCGACGAGCCAGAGGCCGTGGCAGAGCAGGGCGAGGGTGGGCGGGGCCATGTTGCTGACCTTCTCGCCGGGCATCCCGACCATGGACAGCGGGTACGGCCCGAACGCCACCACCGCGATCGCGGTGACCAGGCCCGCCCCGGCGAGGAGCGCGGGGCGGCGGATGCGGCCGTCGGCGCGCAGGAACCCGAGCTGGTGGACGGCCAGCCAGACGAACGCGAAGTTCAGGAACTCGACGTACGGGACTCCGGCCGCGAAGCGCAGCACGTCCACCGCGAGCGCCGCCCCGGCCAGTCCGGCGAAGGCCCCCCAGCCGTACCGCTCGTGCAGCCTCAGCAGCGGAGGGGTGAAGGCGACCATCGCCAGGTAGATCCCGATGAACCACAGCGGCTGGGTCACCATGCGCAGGGTGACGCCGGTCAGTCCGCCGCCCCCGCCGAGGAGTTGGACCAGCAGCGCCGCCGCACCCCAGACCAGGACGAAGACCGTGGTCGGGCGCAGCAGCCGCTGGAGCCGGGCGCGCAGGAAGGCCGGGTAGACGGAGTCCTCGGACCCCTCGGGGCGCTTGCGGAGGAGCGAGCGGTAGGAGAGAGCGTGGGAGAAGCCGCCGACGAAGAAGAACACCGGCATGACCTGGAGCAGCCAGGTCAGCGGCTGGAGCGCCGGGACGACGGCGAGCAGGTTGCCCACCCCGTCCGGGGTGACGGCGGCCATCAGCCAGTGGCCGAGCACGACCGCGCCGAGCGAGGCGACCCGCAGGAGGTCGACGTAGCGGTCCCGGGTGACGGGCGTCGCCACGGCCAGTTCACGAACACTTGATCCCATGGACGTACGGTCGCGCGGACCGGGCGGGGCGCGGCAGCGCGACCGTACTCAGATCCCGGGTGAGTACGCGGGTCGGAGGGAAGACACGAGGGGCGGAGGGGGAAGAAGCGGCGCGGGGGTCAGATCGCCTTCGCGCCCGGTGCGGGGGCCACCGCCGTGCGCGCCTCGCGGCACGTCCCGGAGGCCATCAGCGCGTCGGCCACCTTGCGGGCCGCCGACTCGTCCTCCACCAGGAACGCCGTCGTCGGCCCGGACCCGGAGACCAGGGCGGCCAGGGCCCCCGCCTCGGTGCCCGCGGCCAGGGTCTCGGCGAGGGAGGGGCGCAGGGAGAGCGCGGCGGGCTGGAGGTCGTTGCTCAGGGCGCCCGCGAGTGCGCCGGAGTCGCCGGAGCGCAGGGCGGCCAGCAGCGCGGGGGACGCGGTCGGCTCCGGGACGTCGGTGCCGGCCGTGAGGCGGTCGAACTCGGCGTAGACGGCGGGGGTGGAGAGCCCGCCGTCCGCCACCGCGAAGACCCAGTGGAAGGTGCCGCCGACCTCGATCGGGGTCAGCTTCTCGCCCCGCCCGGTGCCGAGCGCGGCCCCGCCGACCAGGCTGAACGGCACGTCACTGCCCAGCTCCGCGCAGATGGCCAGCAGCTCGTCGCGGCTCGCGCCGGTCCCCCACAGGGCGTCGCAGGCGACGAGCGCGGCGGCCCCGTCGGCGCTGCCGCCCGCCATGCCGCCCGCGACCGGGATGTCCTTGGCGATGTGCAGGTGGACGGCGGGCTCGACGCCGTACCGCTCGGCCAGGGCGAGGGCGGCGCGGGCGGCGAGGTTGGTCGTGTCCAGGGGGACCTGGGCGGCGTCGGGGCCCGAGCAGGTGATGCGCAGCTCGTCGGCGGGGGCCGCGGTGACCTCGTCGTACAGGCCGACGGCGAGGAAGACGTTGGCCAGGTCGTGGAAGCCGTCGGGGCGGGCGGCGCCCACGGCGAGCTGGACGTTGACCTTGGCGGGGACGCGGACGGTGACGGCGGTGCTCACGGAACTCACAGGGCCGCCTCCGGCTTGTTCTCGGCGATCGCCGCGAACTCCTCCACCGTCAGCGCCTCGCCGCGCGCCTGCGGCGAGATCCCGGCGGCGACGAGCGCCGCCTCGGCGGCGGGCGCGGAGCCGGCCCAGCCGGAGAGCGCGGCGCGCAGGGTCTTGCGGCGCTGGGCGAAGGCGGCGTCCACGACGGCGAAGACCTCGGCGCGGGACGCGGTGGTGGCGATCGGCTCGGTGCGCCGGACCAGGGAGACGAGCCCGGAGTCGACGTTCGGGGCGGGCCAGAAGACGGTGCGGCCGATGGACCCGGCGCGCTTGACCTCCGCGTACCAGTTGGCCTTCACCGACGGCACGCCGTAGACCTTGTTGCCGGGGCGGGCGGCGAGGCGGTCGGCGACCTCGGCCTGGACCATGACGAGGGTCCGCTCGATGCTGGGGAAGCGCTCCAGCATGGTCAGCAGGACGGGCACGGCCACGTTGTACGGGAGGTTCGCGACGAGCGCCGTGGGCGCGGGGCCGGGCAGTTCGGTGACCTGCATCGCGTCGGAGTGGACCAGGGCGAAGCGGTCGGCGCGCTCCGGCATCCGGGCCTCGACCGTGGCGGGCAGCGCGGCGGCGAGCACGTCGTCGATCTCGACCGCGACGACGCGGTCCGCCGCCTCCAGGAGCGCCAGGGTCAGTGAGCCGAGCCCGGGACCGACCTCGACGACGGTGTCGTCCGGGCGGACCTCGGCCGTGCGCACGATGCGGCGGACGGTGTTGGCGTCGATGACGAAGTTCTGACCGCGCTGCTTGGTGGGGCGTACGCCCAGCTTCGCGGCCAGGTCGCGGATGTCTGCGGGGCCCAGGAGGGCGTCGGGCTCTGTGCTGCTCACCCGGTAAGCCTACGGCCGCAGTGGGGCCACGGACTCGCCCCCCGCTGCACGTACAGCTTCTTCGCCCGGTACGTCTGCTCGGTGGCGGGCGCGTCCTGGGGGCGGCCGCTGCCCCCGAGGGACTGCCAGGTCCGGGTGTCGAACTGGTACAGCCCGCCGTACGTCCCGCTCGGGTCCACCGCGCCGGGACGGCCGCCGGACTCGCAGGCGGCGAGCGCGGACCAGTTCAGCCCGTCCGCCCCGGCGACCGACGCGGGGCGCTGCCGGGTGCCGGTGCGCACGACGCGGCTGACCGGCAGGTGGACGAGTTCCTCGGCGGTCCTGCGCGGTTTCTGCCGGACGCCGTTGACGGTCCGGACCGCGTACGTGACCCGGCGCACCCCGTTGCGGCCGGCCCGCTCGATGACCTCGGCGCCCCGGAACAGCTCGGGGTCCTCGCTCCGTTCGACGGCGTACGGGACCGTCTCCTCGTGCACCTCGCGGGTGTCGGTGATCCGCATGACGGAGATCGTCTGGCCGTCGCGCGGGAAGCTCGCGGGGTCGACGGAGGTGGTGTCGTGGCCGTGCAGGCTGATGCCCGCCTCGGCGAGGGCCTCGTGGACGGTGGCGGCGTTGGTGCGCACGGTGCGTTCCTGGCCGTCGGCCATGAAGGTCACGGCGCGTTCGGTGCGGACGGTGAGGGTCAGGCCGGTGCGGGCGATCCGTGCGGAGCGGGCGGCGGAGAGGTACGCGCCCTCGGCGCGGATCCCGCATGCGCGCAGGGCCCCGGCCACGGTGTCGGCGGTCGTCCAGACCTGGCGGCGGACGCCGTCGAGGGTGAGGGTGAGCGGTCGCCCGTGGCGGACGACGACCTCGTCGCCGTGGTCGAGGCCGGTGCCGGGGGCCGGGGAGACGACGTCGTGCGCGCCGACGGTGACGCCCTCCTCCGCCAGGAGCCCGGTGACGTCGTCGGCGAAGGTGTGCAGGGTCCGGGGTGTGCCGTCGACGCTCAGGCGGACGGCCTTGTCGTGGGCGACGAACGCGGTGGTGCCGCCGGCCAGGAAGGCGACGACGAGGGCTTTCGGGACGAGGCGCCGCAGGCTCCCGGGGTGAGCGACGAGCGTCCGGCGGCGCTTGGCGGCCCGCCGGGCGTCGGCCCGGGTGGGGCCCTGCCGGGGCACCCCGGGCGGCGGGGCGAGCGGGGTGCCGGCCACGGTCGGCTGCTCGTGGAACGCGCCGAGGCGCCTGTCCTGCGAAGTGTTCACGCCGTTCACGCCGCTCCCGAAGATCCGCCCGCTGCCGCCCCGTCGTGCGCGGGGACGATAGCCGAGCGGCGGTGACTCTCCAAAGCGACACGACTACGCAGCGTGCCCACACCGGTCGGGCCGGCGGTCAGAAATCAAACGCGCGCGCGGTGTTGTCGTAGATCGCGGCGGCCAGCACGTCCTCGTCGAGACCCTTCACCTCGGCCATGGCGCGGAGCGTGACCGGGATGAGGTAGGGCGCGTTGGGCCGCCCTCGGTACGGGGCGGGGGTGAGGAAAGGGGCGTCCGTCTCGACGAGGACCAGCTCGGCCGGGGCGACGGCCAGGGCGTCCCGCAGCGGCTGGGCGTTCTTGAAGGTCACGTTGCCCGCGAAGGACATGAAGTACCCGGCCCGCGCGCAGATCCGGGCCATGTCGGCGTCGCCGGAGTAGCAGTGGAACACGGTCCTCTCCGGCGCGCCCGCGTCGAGCAGGACCCGCAGGACGTCCTCGTGCGCGTCGCGGTCGTGGATGACCAGGGCCTTGCCGTGCCGCTTGGCGATCTCGATGTGGGCCCGGAAGGACTCCTCCTGGGCGGCGACGCCCTCGGGTCCGGTGCGGAAGAAGTCCAGGCCCGTCTCGCCGACCCCGCGTACGTGGTCGAGGGCGGCCAGCGCGTCGATCTCCGCGAGCGCCTCGTCCAGCGCCGCCCTGCCGCCGGGCTCCCTCGCCCCCTGCCGCGCGGTGCCGGCGGTGCCCTCATACCCGTGGACGATGCGCGGGGCCTCGTTGGGGTGCAGGGCGACCGAGGCGTGGACGGCGGGGTGCGCGGCCGCGGTGTCGGCGGCCCACCGGGAGCCGGCCACGTCGCAGCCGACCTGGACGACGGCCGTCACGTTCACCGCTGCGGCCCGGGCGAGGGCCTCCTCGACGGTGGCGTCCTGCATGTCCAGGTGCGTGTGGGAGTCGGCGACCGGAACCCGCAGGGGCTCGGGCAGCGGCGGGGCTTCGGTACGGCTCATGCCGACGATCGTACGAGGGCCCCACCCTCGTACGATCGTCGGCTGCGGAAGCCACCCGGGAACGTCATCCGCGACGGAAGGCCCACCCCGTCCGCGCCGGAAGGATCACGTCACCCGCGGTGGTCGGTCTCTGTCACCCGCGGTGGTCCGCCGGTGTCACCCCGGCGGAAGGGATGGCTCACCTGCGGTGGAAGGGGTGGAGCAGGTCGGACAGGCGCCAGTGGCGGGCCGGGGTGGCGGCGGTCGACACCGTCCCGTCCTTCGCGGCCTCCGCCGCGCGCGGCGCCTGTTGCTTGCGCAGCAGTTCCTGGACGCCGGCGACCCGCCCCGCCCGCATGATGCGCACCACGTGTCCGCCGCAGTTCGTGCAGGTGGGCGTGGAGAGCGGGGACGGCACGCGCTCGCCGTCCGCCGTGTAGACGACGAAGGCGTGACCGTGGACGTCGACATGGTGCTCTATCTCGTAGGACTGCTCCCAGCCGTACCCGCACTTCATGCAGGCGAAGGCATACGCCTCATGGACGGTGGTGGCTGCGATCTCGCTCATGCCTGCTCCTCTTGGCCGCGGGTCACGCGCTCCGGGGGCGGGCGGCCCGCCCGAGGGTTTTCGAGCAGGTGGCCCGTCCCCTCCAGTGGACACCTGCACCCGTACGGACGCACCAGCTCGGAGGCAATATTGGTGCGTTCTTGGCCTCCTTTGGAGGCCCTTTGCCGACGCATGGCAGGGGACTGGACCAAGGGAGGGCGGCGTGTGACCGCCGGATCGTCGAGCGCCCCCGAGCGCGCCGTGCACCGGTCGTGAATGCGCCCGGCGCACCACCCCTGCCCACCCTCCCCGCTTCCTTGTATTCCCGGGCTTTTCATCCGCCCGCGCGCCATGAATTCACCATTCAATTGAAATCGCGATGTACCCGGATGTCACACGCCGATTTGCGGCGCCCCCATTCCTCCTTTTCACTCATTACGTCCACCCCATTTCCCACAGGACGGGGAACAACCCATGTTCACCACGGACACCACTGCCACCGACATCGAGCTCGACCTCGACGCCGCCCTCAACCCGGGCGAGGTCGAAGGCCTGTACCGCGACTCCCGCGAGTGCGCCTATCTCGCGCTTCTCGCGGGCGGCGGCGCGCTGCTCCTCTCGCCCCCGACCCCGCGCCCGAAGAAGGGCTAGTCGACGGCACATGGACCAGACACATGCTTCGTCGCCCCTCGCGGGCGCCGTGCATGACCTGGCAACAGAGGTGGTCCTCGCTCTTCGGAGCGGGGACCACCTCGCCACGGTGTGCGGCGCGGCGGGAATCGACGAGGAGAATCGGACCGGAATCGCGGCGGCACGGGTCATCGGGGCCGACCTGCTGCTGCCCAGTGTTCTCTACGGACGTCATCCGCATCCGGGTGACGTCGCCGTGCTCGACCGGGCGGTGCGGGAGTTCCCGCCCAAGCCCGACGCTCCGGCCGCGACGGCGTGGAGCCACTGGCACATGATCTCCACGCTCCAGCGGATGGCGCCGCCCCCACCGGGTGCGGCTGCTCCCGCGACGTACGCGGAGCCCGACGCCGCCTGGCTGGAGGGGGCGCCCTGGCAGGCGTTCACCCACCAGCTCTCGGTCCTCGCACCGCTCGCCGTCCCGGCCGCCCCCTCGGCCGTGCGGCAGGCCGCGACGCACCGGGCCGTCGACCTGTCGCGCGGCTTCGTCCGCGCGGTCCGGCGGCGCGACTGGCTCCAGGCGGCGGGCGCGGGCCGCTGGCTCGCGGCCATCGGCGGCGAACCCGCGACGCTGGGCCTGGAACGCGGCCTGGACTTCGTCGAGCTGATGGGCGGCCACGACCCCCGGGTCACCCTCCATGTGCGGGCCGCCCGGCTGATGGCCGAAGCGAGGGCACGGTGACCACGACCGCGACCGAGGGCCCCTCCCAGGACCGCCCGGCCAAGGGCCCGCGGGGACGCCCGGGGCCCGGGGCCGGGGCCGACCGGGAGCATCCGGCCCCCGGCGTCGCGCTCGCACTGCTCCCCGGCGTCCTGCGCTCCGCCCTCGCCTGGACCGACGCGCACCGGGCGGACTTCACACTCCCCGACGACGTCCTGGAACCCCACACCCAGGTCAACGCCACGCTGAAGCCCCTGGGAGAACTGGCCCAGCTCGGCTCCACGATCCGCCGCACCACCACCCCCGGCACCCCGGAACACGAACTGGCCGGGGAGCTCGTCACGTACGCCTGGGAACAGGTCGCGGCGGGCGAACTGCTGCTGGAGCTGCTGCGCGCCGAGCCGTTCGCCGCGTACCCGTACGAGATCTACGCCGCCTTCGCCGGGTACGGACTGCGCCACGACGGCTTCGAGGCCCTGGCCCTCCCGCTCACCGCGACCCGCGCCTGGGCCCACACCGAGCAGCACGCCAACCGGCAGCTGGGCCTGGTCAACTCCGAGCGGCGGGTCGGCGTGGTGACCCACACCGACGCCGGCGCGGTCCTGTCCCGGACCTGGCTGGGCGGCCTGTCGGAGCCCTGGATGTTCGAGGGCCCCTCCGGCTACGCGCTGACCCACACCGTCTTCCACCTCACGGACTGGGGCCGGATGCCCGACCGGGTCCCCGCGAGGATCGACGGCTATCTGCGGACCTGGCTGCCCGCGTGGGCCGACGGCTGCCTGGAGAGCGGCCAGTGGGACCTCACCGGCGAGCTGCTGGCGGTGGCGGCGTCGTTGCCGGCGCCCGCGCCCGTCGGGCTGCTGGACGCGGTGTGGCCGGTGCTCGCCGACGTACAGCATCCGACCGGCTGCGTCCCGGAGACCGGCGTACCGGTCGAGGACCCCGCGCCGGACCCGTACCCCTTCATCGACTGCTACCACTCCACACTCGTGACGGCCTTCGCCGCGGCCCTGTCCCTGAGGTCGCTGCGCGGGGCGGCCGGGGCCGGCGAGGCCGTGCCCGGCCGGGAAAGGCGGACCGCATGAGCAGCGGCATCCAGCAGATCCACGACGTGGGGGCGAAGGCCCTGGGCTGGCTGTACGAACACCGGGAGGGGTTCCGGCTGGAGGCCGACCCGTCCCCGGAGGCGGGGATGCTGGACCGCTTCAAGCCGCTGGGCGAGCTGGCGCTGATCGGCAAGGTCATCTTCCGCGAGGGCGTGGCCGGCTCGCAGCAGTCCTCCCTGGCCCACAAGCTCCTGGACCACGCCTGGCACGAACTGCTGGGCTCCGGGACACGGTTGCTGGAGGGCCAGCGGCGCGAACCGCTCTCGCCGGTGCCGCTGGAGGTCTACGTACCGTTCCGTGAGCTGGGCTACCGGCAGCCGGACCTGGAGTCAGCGATCCGCCTCAACCACCGGCTGTCGAGCTGGGCGGCGCTGGAGGTGCTGCCGGTGCGGCGGCTCGGCCTGAGCGCGATCGAGCGGCGCTTCGGGGTGGAGCCGAGCATCCCGGAGACGGCGGCGCTGGCCCACACCTGGCTGGCGCGGCGGGCCGAGCCGTGGACGGTCGAGGGCCACATCGGCTACGACATCACGCACACGGTGTTCCACCTCACCGACTGGGGCGAGAAGCCGGCCGGGCTGCCCGCCGACATCGCGGAGTACCTGGCGCTGTGGCTGCCGGTCTGGCTGGACGACTGGCTGGACCTGAAGCGCTGGGACCTGCTGGGCGAGCTGCTGGTCGTCGACGCGTGCCTCCCCGAACCGACGCTGGACCCGGCGGCCTGGCAGGGGTTCGCGCAGGCCCAGCAGCCGGACGGGGCGATGCCGGTGGTCGGCGGGATGCCGGAGGGCGACGAGGAGGCGGTGTTCGACCTCGTCTACCACCCGACGCTGGTCGCCGCGTTCGCCTCGGCGCTCGCGATGTCCCGGGCCCTGTCCGACCTCTCCGCCGCCCCGGCCCCGGCATGACGGACGCGACGGCGGTCCGCGTGGACACCCCCGGCTCCCCGGCCACGGCCCTCCTCCTGGCCGAGGCGGCCCGTGCGGTCGACGCCCCGGACGTGGTGCTCGCGGTCAGCCGGAACGGGGTGCGCACCGTCCACACCGGGGGGAGCGGGGAGCCCGGGCCGGTCCCCCGTGAGCTGCTGGGCCACGAGCTGGGCTCGGCGTCGAAGCCGTACGCGGGGCTGCTGCTGGCCCGGCTGGTGGCGCAGGGCCGGGTGCGGTACGAGGACCGGGCGGCGGACCTGCTGGCCCCGGGCTTCCCGGTGCACCCGGCGGTGCGCCGGATCACCCTGCGCCATCTGCTCACCCACACCTCGGGGCTGCCGGGCCTGCCCGCCGACTTCTACCCGCAGGCGGTGCCCCGCTGGTCCACCGACCCGTACGGCGGCTACCCGGCCGACCGGGTGGTCCGGGCCTTCCTGCGGGCCCGCCCGCGCCACCGCCCCGGGACCCGCTGGCACTACTCGAACTTCGCCGTCTCGGTCCTGGGCCACACCCTGGCGGCGGCCACCGGGACCCCGTGGGAGGTCCTGCTGCACCAGCAGGTGCTGGCCCCGCTGCGCCTGGACGCGACCCGGGTGCGCCCGGGCCCGGAGGGCACGGAGGCGGTCGGCCACCGCCGCGACGGGACGCCGGTGCCCGCGCTGGACACCGGGGGCTTCACGGCGGCGGGCGCGGTCCGGGCGACCCCGCTGGACCTGCTGACGTTCCTGGAGGCGCACCTGGAGGCCCGTCCGGGCGGGCCCGACCCCCGGGACCCGACGCTGGCCGCCGCGCTCACCGAGGTGTCCCGCCCCCTGCTGCGGCGGGGCCTGCGGCACGCGCACACCCACACGCTCACGTGGTTCCACCACCCGTCCCCGTACGGCCCGGTCCTCTTCCACGCGGGAGCGACCCTGGGCCAGCAGGCGTTCCTGGGCTTCCGGCCGGAGACGGGCCTCGCGGTGGCGGCGACGGCGACACGGCGGGTGCACCGGGCGGACACGTTCGTCGCGACGGCGTACGGCCTGCTGACGGAGACGCCGTAGGCGCTACGGCTTCGGCGCGGCGCTACGGCTTCGCCGGCTCGCCCTTCTCCGCGCTCTTCTCCGCGTTCTTGGCGGCCACCACCGCGTCGAAGACGTCCCGCTTGGGCAGTCCCGCCGCGGCGGCGACGGCGGCGATCGCCTCCTTGCGCCGCTCCCCCGCCTCCTCGCGCACGCGCACGCGCCGCACCAACTCCTCGGCGTCCAGCCCCTCGTCGCCGGAGTCGGTGGCGCCCTCCACGACGACGGTGATCTCCCCGCGTACGCCGTCGGCGGCCCACACGGCCAGCTCGCCGAGCGGACCGCGCTTGACCTCCTCGTACGTCTTGGTCAGCTCCCGGCACACGGCGGCGCGGCGCTCGGCGCCGAAGACCTCCGCCATCGCGGCGAGGGTGTCGTCGAGCCGGTGGGGAGCCTCGAAGAAGACCATGGTGCGCCGCTCGTCCCCGACCTCGCGGAGCTTGGAGAGCCGTTCACCCGCCTTGCGGGGCAGAAACCCCTCGAAGCAGAAGCGGTCCACGGGCAGCCCGGAGAGCGCGAGCGCGGTGAGTACGGCGCTGGGCCCCGGGACGGCGGTGACGCGGATGTCCTTCTCCACGGCGGCGGCGACGAGCCGGTAGCCGGGGTCCGAGACGGACGGCATGCCCGCGTCCGTGACGAGCAGGACTCGCGCGCCGCCGGTCAGGGCTTCGACGAGTTCCGGCGTACGGGCCGACTCGTTCCCCTCGAAGTAGGAGACGACACGCCCCGAGGTGTGGATGCCGAGCGCCTGGGTGAGCCGGCGCAGCCGCCGGGTGTCCTCGGCGGCGACGACGTCGGCCCGCTCCAGTTCGGCGGCGAGGCGTGGCGGGGCGTCCGACACGTCACCGATGGGGGTCCCTGCGAGCACGAGCGTTCCAGTCGTTCCAGTCACATCAGCCATCCTCGCAGCACGGGCAGCGCCCTTCGCACAGATGCGTTCCCTACGATGGCGCGGTGACGAGTACCGCACCCGAGACCCAGCGGGGCCAAGACGCCGGGGACCCGCTCGGCGAACAGCCGACCTCCTGGCAACGGCGGCTGCGCCGCTTCGGCCATGTTCCCCGGCCGGAGACCTCTCTCCGCGACCGGCTGGACCCGCCGTACACCCGGCCGGGACGGCAGATGTGGTCGGTGCTCGCGATCCCGCCGCATGTGGCCGACCGGCTGGTGCGGTGGTCCGGCTGGGGCGGCCCACTGCTCGTGACGCTGGTCGCCGGGCTGCTGCGCTTCTGGCGGCTGGACCAGCCGCACGCGGTGATATTCGACGAGACGTATTACGCGAAGGACGCGTGGGCGCTGGTCAACCAGGGGTACGAGGGGTCCTGGCCCAAGGACGTCGACAAACTGATCCTGAAGGACCCCTCGTCCGTCCCGATCCCGACCGACCCGGGCTATGTGGTGCATCCGCCGGTCGGCAAGTGGATCATCGGGCTCGGCGAGCAGTTGTTCGGCTTCACGCCGTTCGGCTGGCGCTTCATGGTGGCGGTGCTCGGCACCATCTCCGTGCTTCTCCTCTGCCGGATCGGCCGGCGGCTGTTCCGCTCCACGTTCCTGGGCTGTCTGGCGGGGCTGCTGCTCGCGGTGGACGGGCTGCACTTCGTGATGAGCCGGACCGCGCTGCTCGACCTGATCGTCATGTTCTTCGTGCTGGCCGCGTTCGGCTGCCTGGTGGCCGACCGTGACCATGCCCGCCGCCGACTGGCCGACGCGCTGCCGGTCGACGAGGAGGGGGTCCTGCGCCCGGACGCCCGGATCGCGGAGACCCTGCGCCTGGGGTGGCGGCCGTGGCGGCTGGCGGCGGGCGTGATGCTGGGCCTGGCCTTCGCCACGAAGTGGAACGGCCTCTACGTCCTGGCCGCGTTCGGCCTGATGACGGTCCTGTGGGACGTCGGGGCCCGGCGCACGGCAGGGGCCGTGCACCCGTACCAGGCGGTGCTGCGCCGCGACCTGATCCCCGCGTTCCTCTCCACGGTGCCGGTCGCGATCGTCACGTACGTCGTGTCGTGGACCGGCTGGATCGTCACGGACAAGGGCTACTACCGGAACTGGGCGGCCACCGAGGGCAAGGACTCCTCCTGGAGCTGGCTGTTCCCGGACTGGCTGCGCAGCCTGTGGCACTACGAGAACCAGGTGTACGACTTCCACGTCGGCCTGACCTCGGGCCACACCTACGAGTCCAACCCGTGGAGCTGGCTCGTGCTGGGCCGGCCCGTTTCGTACTACTACGAGGAGCAGGCGGGCTGCAAGGAGTCGGCGACCGGCAAGTGCGCCAGCGAGGTCCTCGCCATCGGCACCCCGCTGCTGTGGTGGCTGGCCTGCTTCGCCCTCGCGTACGTCGTCTGGCGCTGGTTCTTCCGCCGCGACTGGCGGGCGGGCGCCATCGCCTGCGGTGTGGTGGCGGGCTGGCTGCCCTGGTTCTTCTACCAGGAGCGGACGATCTTCCTCTTCTACGCGGTGGTCTTCGTCCCGTTCCTGTGTCTGGCCGTGACGATGATGCTGGGCGCGATCGCGGGCCCGGCGGCGGGCACGGGCGCCCGGGCCGAACTGGGCCTCACCACCCACGACCCCACCGGCGAACGCCGCCGCACACTGGGGGTGATCGCGGTGGGCGTGCTGGTGCTCCTGATCGTCTGGAACTTCATCTACTTCTGGCCGCTGCTCACCGGGACGTCGATCCCGGAGGACCTGTGGCGGGACCGGATGTGGCTGGACACCTGGGTGTAGCCGGGGAAACGGCCCCTGCCCGCGCGTGTGTCCGCACGCGCATACCCCTCGTGCTTGCCGAACCTCATGACGCCAGGCGACCCAACGGGCAGGATTGGGCACCTGCCGCGTCCGTCGCGTGGCGGCCCGGCTGTCGGGCGAGCAGGGGCATGGGGGCGCGGTGGGACAGCTCGACGCACAGGATGCCCGCAGGAGATGGGCAGAAGAGGCTTACTCGGCGTTGGTCGACGTGGCTCGTACGTATCACGCGGTCATCACCTACAAGGAGCTGGCAGAGGAGATACAGGCCCGGTCAGGCATCCGCACCCAGGTCCTGCTCCACAACTGGATCGGCCCGATCCTCGGCAGGGTGGTCCGTGAAGCGCACCGAAGAGGAGATCCGCCGCTGACCGCCCTGGTCGTCCACACCGACGACGGCATGGTGGGCGCGGGCTACAAGGACGTCCTGGAGACCGCGGGGCAGCCCCCTGTGGACGGAGTGGAGGAGCGCGAACGGCATGCTGCCGAAGCACGGCTCGCTTGCTACCGGCACTTCGGTGCGACTCTCCCCGCCGGCGGCGGAACCGCTGCGCTTTCTCCCAGGCACCAAGCGGCCATCGAGCGCCGACGAGGCGGAAGCGAGACGCCGGCTCCTGTGTGCACCAGCTGCTTCGTCGAGCTTCCGGTGACAGGAGTCTGCGACTCCTGCGGATAGGTGTCAGCCTGGCAGCGAGCTCCCCTCGATATGCCTGACCTGTGGTTTCTCCACTGGTGGGTGCTCTCGGGGAAGTCGTTGCCCGGGGGGGCTGCGCACCCGGTGGGCGGGAAGCGAGAAATGACCTCGCCCACCGCCTGCCGACGGACAACAATGCCGGGCATGGGGACAGACATTCACGGCTTCATCGAGTGCCGGTGGGATCGCTGGCTGGACGAGGACGATCGCGAGTGGTTCCAGGCCATCGACCTCTCGCACCTCTACAACGGGCGCGACTACGTTGCCTTCGGCTCCCTGTTCGGTGTCCGCGACACCACCTCGTTCCGCGCACTCGCCGATCACCGGGGCCTCCCTCACGACGTGTCGAAGGGAGTCCTCGCCGACTTCGAGACCTGGGGTGACGAGCTGCACGGCGAGTCCTGGATCTCCTGGGCGGAGCTGACAGCCGCCGATGGGGACGAGGTCTCGAACGAGGTCGACGGCTGTGTTCACGAGTTCCGCCGGAGCGCAGGCGGCAGCTGGAAGATGCACGGACGGAACTCCGGACTCACCCGGTTTGCCGAACTGTCCGGCCTCACCGATGCCCGGCAGCTCTACTCGGCGGGCAGCGTCTACCCCGAGGACACCGAGTGGCCGGACGGCGACAGGCTTTTCCGCGTCGGCCGCCTGCGGCGAAAGGACGTCGTGCCCGACAGCGAATGGGGTGCCGTCTGGTCGGTCATGCGCACGTTGGCGCGTCTGCACGGCGACGAGGGAGTCCGCCTGGTCGTCTGGTTCGACGGCTGACGTGCATCTGTGCTCGACCAGTGCACGTCAGAGATACGCCCAACCTCGACGTCGACCGGAGGCTGCCCCGGTGCTCAGCCGGCCCTCTGCCTGCTCCTGGAACGCGGGCGGGCCGCGTTCCAGGAG
>NZ_JAAXYC010000014.1 GCF_018619185.1 Streptomyces sp. McG3
CTGCCCGGGCCCGCATGCTCAGCGGGGCGGGCGGGCGGCCCGAGGGGTGCCCCGGGGTCTCGGCCGGCTCCGGCTCGACCGTGACGGTCGAGCCGGGGGGCAGCCCGGCGAGGGCGGGCGGCAGGGGCTCGCCGGCCCAGACCACCACGGTCGGCGGCAGCAGGCGCGAGCGGGACTCCGCGGCGACGAGGCACTTCCGTACGTCCGCCGGAGTGCCGGCGTCGACGCCCAGCGCGGCGAGCACGGCGATGACCGTGTCGTCGGGGACGGACACCGTGACATCCGGCGACGGGGAGTAGGAGGTGGCGACACCGTGCAGTGCGGCGAGCCGGGACAAGCCCATTCAGACTCCTGGGAACTCCATGCCCCCTGCGGTGCCGGGTGCGGTCGGCTCGCTGGTCAGAGGGGCGACGGCGGCGAGCGGAGGCTCGCTCGTGAGAGGGGTGGCATCGGCGAGCGGCGGCTCGCTGGTCAGCGGCGCGGAATCGGCGAAGGAGGATTCGCCGAGGAGGAGGGAGACATCGGCGAGCGGCGGCCCGCTGATCAGGTGGGCGACGTCGGCAAGGGGGAGTTCGCTGGTCAGCGGTGCGGATTCGGTCCGCGTGGGTACCTGTTTGGAGAGGGCGGAGAGCAGAAGCTGCGCGGCAGCGGGCATGGTGGCCTCCTGGCCATGGAGAACAGGACACAGCAGGCCTACCCAGGCCTCGTCGTGGCAGACGTGAACGTGATGCAGGCGTTATGACAACGAGCCCAACGTGCTCTGGGTCACACTCCGTTCCCCCGGACGGCAGGTATGGGCCGTTTTCAGCCACTCCCGCCCGCCACACCAGCCCCAGAGGGCTCGAAGACGTCGCTATTCCCGGCAAATACGGCAGAACGGCCATGCGCATTGACACCCTCGCGCCCGGGTGGTGGGCTCGGAGCCCGCCGGGGCCCACCGCCTGCGGTCCGAGGGGTCGGCACGGCGGTCCATCGCCGGCGGTTGGTCGTTACGAAGGGGAGCGCGACGTGCGGATCGGGCGCAGAAGGCAGGCAACGGCCGTGGCCGCCGCCGTGATCGGCGGACTCCTCGGATCCGTCTCCGTCGCTCCGGCCGCGACGGCCGCTCCCGCCGATCCCGGCAGGCCCGCGGTCGGCTCCGCCGACCGCGCCGACAGCGCGCGGACCCCGTCCGTCTGGCCCCGGCCGCAGAGCTTGAGGACCACCGGGCCCGCCGTACCGCTGGGCTCCGAGGCCACGCTCGTCGCCGCGCCCGACGCCGATCCGTACGCCGTCGAACAGGCGCGCTCGCTGCTGCGCGGGGCGGGCGTCCGCACCCTGCACGAGAGCCTGCCGGGCGGCGGGCCGGTGGTCCGTATCGGCGGCAGCGGAGCCGGCGAGGCACTGCGGGCGCTGCGCGCTCCCGACCGGGCCGATCTGCCCTCGGGCGGCTACCGGATCGCGGTCGGCGAGGTCTCCGGACGCGCCACCGTCGCGCTGGACGGGCTCGGCGCGGACGGCCTCTTCCACGCCGTCCAGACCCTGCGCCAGCTGATCGCCGACGGCTCGGTGGCCGGCGTGACGGTACGGGACTGGCCGGGAACCGCCGTACGCGGCATGGCCGAGGGGTTCTACGGAGAGCCGTGGACGCGCGAGGAGCGGCTCGCCCAGATCTCCTTCATGGGCCGCACCAAGCAGAACCGCTATCTCTACGCGGCGGGCGACGACCCCTACCGGCTGGCGCGCTGGCGCGAGCCCTACCCGGCCGACAAGCGGGCCGACTTCCGGGCGCTCGCCGAGCGGGCGCGCGCCGAGCACGTCACGCTCGGCTGGGCGGTCTCTCCCGGTCAGGCGATGTGCATGGCCTCGGACCAGGACGTCCGGGCGCTGACGAAGAAGGTCGACGCCATGTGGGCGCTGGGCATCCGGGTCTTCCAGCTCCAGTTCCAGGACGTCAGCTACAGCGAGTGGCACTGCGACCTGGACGCGGAGACCTATCGCAGCGGCCCGAAGGCGGCGGCCCGCGCGCAGGCCCGGGTTGCGGGCGCCCTCGCCCGGCATCTGGCGGAACGGCACCCGGACGCGGCCCCGCTGTCGGTGCTGCCGACGGAGTTCTACCAGGACGGGGCCACCGACTACCGCACCGCGCTGGCGGCCGAGCTGGACGACCGGGTGCAGGTGGCCTGGACCGGGGTCGGCGTGGTGCCGAAGAAGATCACCGGCGGTGAACTGGCCGGGGCCCGCGCCGCGTTCCGCCACCCGCTGGTGACGATGGACAACTACCCGGTCAACGACTACGCCCAGGACCGCATCTTCCTCGGCCCGTACACCGGCCGGGACCCGGCGGTGGCGAGCGGTTCGGCGGCGCTGCTGGCCAACGCGATGGAGCAGGCGTCCGCCTCGCGGATCCCGCTGTTCACCGCCGCCGACTTCGCCTGGAACCCGAAGGGGTACCGCCCGGACGAGTCGTGGCGGGCGGCCGTCGAGGATCTGGCGGGCGGGGACGCGGGCGCCCGGGAGGCGCTGCTGGCGCTGGCCGGGAACAGCGCGGGCTCGGTGCTCGGCGCGGAGGAGTCCGCCTACCTCCAGCCCCTGTTCGACGCGTTCTGGAACTCCCGCGCCGACGCCACCCGCCGCGACCGGGCGGCGGCCGAGCTGCGCGCGGCCTTCTCCGTGATGCGAGGGGCCCCCGAGCGGCTGAAGACCCCCGCCGACGGCCGGCTGACCGCGGAGGTGCGCCCCTGGACGGAGCAGCTGGCCCGCTACGGCCGGGCCGGTGAGCTCGCGGTGGACCTGCTCCAGGCCCAGGCCGCCGGGGACGGCGCCGCCGCCTGGCGCGTCCAGCTGGCCCTGGAGCCGCTGCGCGAGGAGATCGGGGCGAGCCGGGCCACGGTCGGCAAGGGTGTGCTGGACCCGTTCCTGGACAGGGCGGCGAAGGTGTCGGCCGGATGGAACGGCACCGACCGCGCCTCTGGCCGGGTCACGAAGGACGCGCACAGCTATACGGTCCGGCTGGCCGGGCCCCGCCCGGTGGAGGCCGTCACGGCGCTCGCCGAGCCCGGCGGCGCCCTCACCGACGCGGTCGTGGAGGCCCACGTGCCCGGTGAGGGGTGGCGGGCGCTCGGGAAGCTCTCGCCGAGCGGCTTCACCCAGACCGCCGCGAAGGGGCTGCGCGCGGACGCCGTGCGGGTCACGGTGCCGGAGGCCGCCCGGACCGTCCCGCCCTCGTACCTGAGCCCCACCCTGCCCCGCTCCCCCGCCGTCGTGGCGGGGTCCCCGCAGGTGCGCGCCCTGGTGCCGTGGTTCGGCGACGAGCCCGCCGCCACGCTCGACCTGACGCGCGGCGAGACGGACGCGGAGATCGGCGGCGAGCCCCAGCGGGTCGAGGCCCGGCTGGCCGGGCGGCGTCCGGCCGAGGTGAAGGGCAAGCTCACCGCGAAGGCCCCCGAGGGCATCGAGGTGCGGATCCCGAAGCAGACGACCGTGCCGCGCGGATCGCGTACGGAGGTGCCCGTGGACATCACCGTCCCGGCGGACACCCCGGCGGGCGAGTACGAGGTGCCGCTGGCCTTCGGCGGCCAGGAGTCCACGCTGACCGTGCGGGCCTTCCCGCGTACGGGCGGCCCGGATCTGGCGCGTACGGCGAAGGCCTCGTCCTCCGGCGACGAGACCCCGGACTTCCCGGCGTCGGCGGCCTCCGACGGCGATCCGGAGACCCGGTGGTCCTCACCGGTGGAGGACGGGGCCTGGTGGGGAACCGAGCTGCCGAAGCCGGTGCGCCTGGGCCAGGTGGTGCTGAACTGGCAGGACGCGTACGCCTCCCGCTACCGGATACAGGTCTCCGCCGACGGCCGCGTCTGGCGCACCGCCGCGACGGTGACGGAGGGCCGGGGCGGGCGCGAGTCGGTCCGGATGGACGCGAAGGACACCCGGTTCATCCGGGTGCAGGGGGACGGCCGGGCGACGGAGTACGGCTACTCGCTCTGGTCGGTGGAGGCGTACGCGGTCGTGGACGACTGACCGCGTACGTACAGGGGACCGCGTACGTACAGGGGACCGTGTACGTACACGGGACCGCTTACGTACACGGGAAGAACGGCGAAGACCCGGATCTCAGGCGGACACGCCGTCGATCCGGGCCATCACGTCGTCCGCGCCGAACGGTTGCAGATACGGCAGCCAGCGCGGGTCGCGGTGTCCGGTCCCGATGATCCGCCAGGCCAGGCCGGTCGGCGGGGCGGGCTGGTGGCGCAGCCGCCAGCCGAGCTCGGGCAGATGGCGGTCGGCCTTGACGTGGTTGCAGCGGCGGCAGGCCGCCACCACGTTGTCCCAGGCGTGCTGTCCGCCGCGGCTGCGCGGAATGACGTGGTCGACGCTGGTCGCGGCGGCCCCGCAGTACATGCAGCGCCCGCCGTCCCGGGCGAACAGTGCCCGCCGCGTCAGCGGGACGGGGCCCCGGTAGGGGACGCGGACGAAGCGCTTGAGCCGGACCACACTGGGTGCGGGCACGGCACGGGTGGCACTGTGCAGAAAGGAGCCGGACTCCTCAAGGCAGATGGCCTTGTTCTCCAGGACGAGGACGAGCGCGCGGCGGAGCGGTACGACGCCGAGCGGCTCGTACGACGCGTTGAGAACCAGGACGTGCGGCACGGTGGATGCCTCCTTGTACGCCGGCGGCGCGTGGCTCGCGCCGGGACGATCCGATCTCAGTCTCTCCTCATGCCTGGTCAAAGCGCCACCACGTACGGGTAACGGGCCGGGAGGATTTTTCTCACTCCGGGCTCCGCACACCGCTCGGCGGTACCGAACAGGTGTTTCACCTGGGAGGCCGTCCGCACTGTGCGATCGGCCACAACGGAGGTGTTCCCGGTGAGACCTGTCTCTCCTCGCGCGACGGCAACGATCCACTCCCCCGGCTTCGTTAGTGTTGTTGACCAGCCGTCGTCCCCCTGGAGGTCCCTGTCGTGTCGCTGTCCGTCCTCTTGGCCGCAGCCCCGTCTCCCGAGCCGGGCGGCTCGCTGGACGAAGCCGCCGAACAGGCCGGGAACGCCGCGGGCTGGGTCGAGGAGAACTGGTCCACCTGGCTGAGCACCGGGTTGCGCATCCTGCTGATCGTGGCTGTGGCGATCACGCTGCGTTATCTGATCCGGCGCGCCCTGACCAATCTGATCGAGCGGATGAACCGCAGCGCCCAGGCGGTGGAGGGCACGGCGCTGGGCGGGCTGCTGGTGAACGCCGAGCGCAGACGCCAGCGCTCGGAGGCGATCGGCTCGGTACTGCGCTCGGTGGCCTCGTTCGTGATCATGGGCACGGCCGCCCTGATGGTCCTGGGCGCCTTCAAGATCAACCTGGCGCCGCTGCTCGCCTCCGCCGGTGTCGCGGGTGTGGCACTCGGCTTCGGCGCCCGCAACCTGGTCACGGACTTCCTCTCCGGTGTCTTCATGATCCTTGAGGACCAGTACGGGGTCGGGGACACCGTCGACGCGGGCGTGGCCTCCGGCGAGGTCATCGAGGTGGGGCTGCGCGTCACCAAGCTGCGCGGCGACAACGGCGAGATCTGGTACGTCCGCAACGGCGAGGTGAAGCGGATAGGCAACCTCAGCCAGGGCTGGTCCACGGCCGGGGTCGATGTCACGGTGCGCCCGACGGAGAAGCTGGAGCACGTCCGCGAGGCGATCGCCACGGCCGCCGACACCATGACGAAGGAAGAACCCTGGTCGGAGCGGCTGTGGGGCCCGGTGGAGGTGCTCGGCCTGGACGCGGTCCTGCTGGACTCCATGACCGTCCGCGTCACCGCCAAGACGATGCCGGGCAAGGCGCTCGGAGTGGAGCGCGAGCTGCGCTGGCGCATCAAGCAGGCGCTGGACGACGCGGGCATCCGGATGGTCGGCACCCTGCCGCTCCAGGTGGAGGGCGCGTCCACGGCGGACCCGACGGCCGCGATGGCGGCCCCCTCCGCGTACGCCTCGGCGACCTCCCCGCAGTCGCTGGCGGCGACCCCGATACCGCCGCCGAACCTGGCCAAGTAGCACCTGCCGCGACGCCCCCGGCCGCCCCCTGGACCCCAGGGTGGCGGCCGGGGGCGTCGCCGTGCCGGGTAACACTTTGATTGCCGGACGGGGGTCACCCATTGACGCCCCGGTGACCTGCGCCCTACCGTCCTCTCAACCGAATAGGAAACTTTCCTAACAGAGTTTCTCCGGATCCGCTCCGGAGGTCCCGAACAGAGGGCGGTGCATCCACGATGGCGGGAACCACTCCCGGCGCACCCGGCACACCGGGCACACCACGGGTGCTGCGGGCCATGAACGACCGGGCCGCCCTCGATCTGTTGCTGGAGCACGGGCCGCTCTCCCGGACCCGGATCGGGAAGCTGACCGGTCTCTCCAAGCCCACCGCGTCCCAGCTCCTGGCCCGGCTGGAGGCGGCCGGGCTGGTCGTCGCCACCGGGACCAGCGAGGGGCGCCCCGGGCCCAACGCGCAGCTCTACACGGTGAACGCGCGGGCCGCCCATGTGGCCGGGCTCGACGTGAACGGGCGGCGCATCGTCGCCGCCGTCGCGGACGTGACCGGGCAGACCGTCGGGGAGTTCGAGCTGGCGACGCCGGGCCGGCGCGCCGACAGCGTGGTGCGCCAGGTCGCCGACGCGCTGGACGGGGCGGTGAAGGACGCCGGGCTCACCCGCGCCGACGTCCACCGACTCGTCATCGGCACTCCGGGCGCCTTCGACCCGGGCACAGGACGGCTGCGCTACGCCTCGCACCTGCCCGGCTGGCACTCCTCCACCCTGCTGGACGAGCTGGCCGCGTTCCTGCCGATGCCGGTGGAGTACGAGAACGACGTCAACCTGGTCGCCGTCGCCGAGCAGCGCCTGGGCGCGGCCCGCGGCCACGAGGACTTCGTCCTGCTGTGGAACGAGGAGGGCCTCGGCGCGGCCCTCGTCATCAACGGCCGGCTGCACCGCGGCTTCACCGGCGGCGCGGGCGAGGTCGGCTTCCTGCCGGTGCCGGGCACCCCGCTCGTGCGCCAGGTCGTCAAGGCCAACAGCGGCGGCTTCCAGGAGCTGGCGGGCGCCCAGGCGGTGCCCCGGCTCGCGAAGGCGCTGGGCGTCGACACCCCGCAGCAGCCGTACGCGAAGGTCGCCGCCGAGCTGCTGGCGCGGGCGGCCGACGCGTACGAGCGGGACGAGGCGCTCACCGAGCTGCTGCGCCAGTACGCCCAGCGGCTCGCCACCGGCCTCGCCTCCGTCACCGCCGTCCTGGACCCCGGGCTGATCGTGCTCTCCGGCCAGGCGGTCGCGGCGGGCGGCGAGATCCTGCGCTCCCTGATCCAGTCCGAGCTGGCCGAACTCGCCGCCTCCCGGCCGCGGCTCGTGGTCGGCGAGATCGACCGCACCCCCGTACTGCGCGGCGCCCTGGAGAGGGCGCTCGCCGACACCCGCGACGAAGTGTTCGACACCTCGCGCTGAACCACGCTTCCCCCCGTTCCCCGCCGTCTGCCTCTTCCCCGTCCCTGGGAGTTTTGTCATGCGCACAAGCCGTCTCACCACCACCGCTGTCGCCGTCGCCGCGATATCGGTGCTCGCCACCGCGTGTACCGGCCAGTCCGAGGCCGGCGCCTCCGACGACCCGAACGCGAAGACCACGATCAACTTCTGGCACGGCTGGAGCGCTCCCGCCGAGGTGAAGGCGGTCAAGGACAACATCGACCGGTTCGAGAAGGCCCACCCGAACATCACGGTGAAGGTCTCCGGCAACATCAACGACGACAAGCTCAACCAGGCGCTCCGCGCGGGCGGTTCGGACGGGCCCGACGTGGTCTCGTCCTTCACCACCGCCAACGTCGGCAAGTTCTGCTCGTCCGGCGCGTTCGCGGACCTGAAGCCGTTCATCGAGAAGTCGGAGCTCGACCTGGAGAAGACCTTCCCGAAGGTCCTCCTGGACTACACCCAGTTCGAGGGCAAGCGCTGTGCCCTGCCGCTGCTCACGGACGCCTACGGCCTCTACTACAACAAGGACGCCTTCGAGAAGGCCGGGATCAAGGCCCCGCCGAAGACGATGTCCGAACTGGCGAGCGTCGCCAAGAAGCTGACCGTCGAGAAGGGCGACAGCTACGAGCAGCTCGGCTTCATGCCGACCTTCCACGGCTACGAGACCGTCGCCAGCCACTACATGTCCTCGTGGGACCACACGTACTTCGACGAGAGCGGCAAGTCCAACATCGCCAAGGACCCGGCGTTCGCGGAGATGTTCACGTACCAGAAGAAGCTCGTCGAGGACCTCGGCGGCTACGAGAAGCTGGAGAAGTACCGCGGCACCTTCGGTGACGAGTGGGGCGCCAAGCACCCGTTCCACACCGGCCAGGTGGCCATGCAGCTGGACGGCGAGTGGCGGCTCGGGATGGCCGAGAGCGCCAAGGCCGGCTTCGAGATCGGCGTCGCGCCGATGCCCGTCGCCGACGACGAGGCCGACAGCTACGGCAAGGGCTTCCTCTCCGGCACCATCGTGGGCATCGCCCCGGCCAGCAAGAAGCAGAATGCCGCGTGGGAGCTGATCAAGTACATGACCAGCGACACGAAGGCGGTCGTCGAGTTCGCCAACGGCATCCGCAACGTGCCGTCCACCCTCGACGCGCTGAAGTCGCCCGACCTGAAGTTCGACCCCAGGTTCAAGACCTTCCTGGACATCGCCCAGCACCCCAAGTCCAGCACCTCGGACGGGGCCGTCAACGGGTCGACGTACCAGCTGACGCTCCAGGACTTCGGCTACCAGTACGAGAAGGGCGCGGTGAAGGACCTCCAGGCCGGTCTGGAGAAGACCGCCCAGCAGATCGACACCGACATCGCCAAGGCCAAGTAGCCCCCGATGACGACGCACACGCTCCGCTCCAAGCGCCGCAGGTCGGCGCTGCGCACAGCGGCCTTCATGTCGCCGTGGCTGATCGGGTTCTCGGTCTTCTTCGCGTATCCGATGCTCTCGACCGTCTACTTCTCCTTCACGCGGTACGACGGCTTCGGGGCGCCGGTCTTCAACGGGCTGACCAACTGGACCTACGTCTTCAGCGACTACCCGATGTTCTGGCCGTCGCTGTGGAACACCCTGTGGCTGGTCCTCGTCATGGTCACCTGCCGGGTCCTGTTCGGCCTCGGCATCGGGATGCTCATCACCAAGATCAAGACGGGGACCGGGCTGTTCCGGACCCTGTTCTACCTGCCCTACCTGGCCCCTCCGGTCGCCGCGACGCTCGCCTTCGTCTTCCTGCTCAACCCCGGCACCGGGCCCGTCAACGCGATCCTCGGGGACCTGGGGCTGCCGACGCCGGGCTGGTTCAACGACGCCTCCTGGTCCAAGCCGGCGCTCACCATGCTCGCGGTGTGGGGCATCGGGGACCTGATGGTCATCTTCATGGCCTCGCTGCTGGACGTGCCGACCGAGCAGTACGAGGCGGCCGAGCTGGACGGCGCGTCCGCCTGGCAGAAGTTCCGCTTCGTGACCCTGCCGAACATCTCGCCGATCGTGCTGTTCGCCGTGGTGACGGGCGTCATCCAGGCGATGCAGTACTACACGCAGCCACTCGTCGCCGGAAAGGTCGCCTCAGGAGTCATCGGCGGCTCCGGCCAGTCCTTCGAACCCGGCTATCCCGACAAGTCGACACTGACGCTCCCGCAGCTCGTCTACAACCTGGGCTTCCAGCGCTTCGACTACGGTGCCGCCTGCGTCGTCGCACTCGTCCTGTTCGCCCTGGCCATGGCCTTCACCGCGCTGCTGATGCGGGGCCGCAACAACCTGATCCAGGCCGGTGACTGAGCCATGACCCAACTCCTCGAACCCGTGGGCAAGACCGCCGCCTCCTCTCCGGAGCGCTCCGGCCGGACCCCCGCCGCGCGCACCGCCCGCCGCAAGGCGCTGCTGCACTGGATCGCCGTGCACTCGCTCGGCATCGCCGCCGCGCTCTTCTTCGTGCTGCCGTTCGTCTTCGTGGTGCTGACCTCGCTGATGAGCGACCAGCAGGCGCTGACCCGCGACCTCACCCCGAACACCTGGGAGTGGGGCAACTACGAGCGGGTCTTCAACACCCCGGGCTTCCTGACCTGGTGGCGCAACACCCTGCTGTACGCGGGCGTCGGCACCGTCCTGACCGTCGTCTCCTCCGTCCCGGTGGCGTACGCCCTGGCGAAGTTCCGCTTCCGGGGCCGCAAGCTGTCGCTGATGCTCGTCATCTCGATGATGATGCTGCCGCCGCAGGTCGTCATCATCCCGATGTACCTTTTCTGGGCGAAGCAGATGGACCTGTCCGGCACGTTGTGGCCGCTGATCATCCCGATGGCCTTCGGCGACGCGTTCTCCATCTTCCTGCTGAGGCAGTTCCTGCTGACCATCCCGAACGAGTACCTGGACGCCGCCAAGGTCGACGGCTGCGGTGAGTTCCGTACGCTGATGAAGGTCGTCCTGCCGATGGCCAAGCCGGGTATCGCGGCCATCGCCCTCTTCCAGTTCTTCGCCGCCTGGAACGACTACTTCGGACCACAGATCTACGCCTCCGAGAACCCGGCCGCCTGGACGCTCAGTTACGGCCTCGAATCCTTCAAGGGCGCACACCACACCGACTGGAACCTGACCATGGCCGCGACCGTTCTGGTCATGGCCCCCGTGATCGCCGTCTTCTTCTTTGCCCAGAAGGCATTCGTCGAGGGCGTCACACTGACCGGAGTAAAGGGCTGACATGAAGCTCGCAGTAGTGGGTGGCGGGTCCACCTACACCCCTGAACTGATCGACGGATTCGCCCGGCTGCGGGACACGCTGCCGATCGAGGAGCTGGTGCTCGTCGATCCGGCGGCCGACCGCCTGGACCTGGTGGGAGGTCTCGCCCGGCGGATCTTCGCCAAGCAGGACCACGCCGGGAGGATCACGACCACCACCGACATCGACGCGGGCGTCGCCGACGCCGACGCGGTCCTGCTCCAGCTGCGCGTCGGCGGACAGGCCGCGCGCAACCAGGACGAGACCTGGCCGCTGGAGTGCGGCTGCGTCGGCCAGGAGACCACCGGCGCCGGCGGCCTCGCCAAGGCCCTGCGTACCGTGCCGGTCGTCCTGGACATCGCCGAGCGGGTCCGCCGCGCCAACCCGGACGCCTGGATCATCGACTTCACCAACCCGGTCGGCATCGTCACCCGCGCGCTGCTCCAGGCCGGGCACAAGGCCGTCGGCCTGTGCAATGTGGCGATCGGCTTCCAGCGGAAATTCGCCCGGCTGCTGGACGTCAACCCCTCCGAGGTGCACCTCGACCACGTCGGGCTCAACCACCTGACCTGGGAACTGGGGGTCCGCCTGGGCGGCCCGGACGGCGAGAACGTCCTGCCCAGGCTGCTCGCCGAGCACGGCGACACCATCGCCGACGACCTGCGCATGCCCCGCCAGGTCGTCGACCGGCTCGGCGTCGTCCCCTCCTACTACCTGCGCTACTTCTACTCCCACGACGAGGTGGTCAGGGAGCTCGGCACCAAGCCGTCCCGGGCCGCCGAGGTCGCGGCGATGGAGAAGGAACTGCTCGCGATGTACGGCGACCCGACGCTGGACGAGAAGCCCGAGCTGCTCGCCAAGCGCGGCGGCGCGTTCTACTCCGAGGCGGCCGTGGACCTGGCGGCCTCCCTGCTGGGCAACGGCGGCTCCCCGGTCCAGGTGGTCAACACGTACAACAACGGGACTCTGCCGTTCCTCCCGGACGACGCGGTGATCGAGGTCCAGGCCCGGGTCGGGCACGACGGCGCGACACCGCTGGCCGTGCCGGCGCTGGACCCGCTGTACGCCGGTCTGATCGCCAACGTGACGGCGTACGAGGACCTCGCCCTGGAAGCCGCGCTGCGCGGCGGCCGGGACCGGGTCTTCAAGGCGCTCCTCGCCCACCCGCTGATCGGCCAGTACGACTACGCCGAGGGCCTCACCGACCGGCTGATCGCGCACAACCGGGAGCACCTTTCGTGGGCGTGAACGTGTCGGTCGTCGCCATCGACGCGGGCAACAGCAAGACCGACGTGGCACTGATCGGCGAGGACGGCACGGTGCTGGCCTCGGCGCGCGGCGGCGGCTTCCAGCCGCCCGTGGTCGGGGTGGAGGCCGCGATCGACGTGCTGGCCGCCGCGCTGGAGCGGGCCGTCGCGGAGCTGCCGGACGCCGGTGGCGCGTTCGGCGCGTCCGCCCATGTCTCCGCGTGCCTGGCCAACGCCGATCTGCCGGTCGAGGAGGCCGAGTTGGCCGGGGCCCTGGAGGCCCGCGGCTGGGGTTCCTCGGTGGAGGTGCGCAACGACACCTTCGCGATCCTGCGCGCCGGGGTGGACGAGCCCCGGGGCGTCGCGGTGGTGTGCGGGGCCGGGATCAACTGCGTGGGCATGACCCCGGACGGGCGGACCGCCCGCTTCCCGGCGATCGGGCGGATATCCGGTGACTGGGGCGGCGGTTCGGGGCTCGCGGAGGAGGCGCTGTGGTTCGCCGCGCGCGCCGAGGACGGGCGCGGCGAACCCTCCGAGCTGGCCCGTGCGCTGCCCGGCCACTTCGGGCTCGCCTCGATGTACGCGCTCATCGAGGCGCTGCACCGGGGCGGGATCCCGTCGGCGCGCCGGCACGAGCTGACGCCGGTGCTGTTCGCGACGGCCGCGGGCGGGGACCCGGTGGCCCTCGCGCTGGTGGAGCGGCTGGCCGAGGAGGTGGTGGCGATGGCCTCGGTCGCGCTGGGGCGGCTCGGTCTGCTGACGGAGGAGGCTCCGGTGCTGCTGGGCGGCAGTGTGCTGGCCGCGCGCCATCCGCAGCTGGACGACCGGATCACCGCGCTCCTGGCGGCACGCGCCCCGAAGGCCGAGGTGCGCGTCGTGTCCGAGCCGCCGGTGCTGGGGTCGGCGCTGCTGGGCCTGGACCGTACGGGCGCGGCGCCCGAGGTCCACCGGAGGCTGCGCGCGCAGTACGTCTGAGGACGGGAGCACGTCGTACGTCACGGGGCGTCCCCTCACGCGGTTCGCGTGGGGGGACGTTCCCCGTACGGGTGAACGCCCGGCACGCGCGGGGCGCGAGGGAACCGATCGGGCTCCTGGAACGTGTACCTGATGGGGAGTCCGTTCGCTTATGGGGATGTATCAGGGCACGTTGCACCGCTTGTCTTGATCGGCCGCGTCCGCCCTGATCGAATGCGGGGACTGATGTCGGGACCGGTTTCGGGACCGATGCGGGGACTGATGCGGGGGCCGCTGGGGGAAACAGCCGTTCCCGGTGTGGATGTCCGTCCCCGCGGCCATACTTCTGGCCGGGCGCGCGTCCATGGGCCGGGGACGGGGGCCCGCCGTCAGTGACCGAGGGGGAGGTCGAGTGACACACCCGCCGAGCGGCGGCAGGCAGACGCTGCGCACGCCGGATCCGGTGTCCGCGCACGCCGGCGTGGACGCACAGCGCCGCACCACGTGGGCCGCGCAGGCGGAGCGCCTGCGCGCCGTGGCGACGACCGAGCCCGGCCGGCTCCAGATCATCGGGGCCGTCCTGGCCCTGCTGGTCGTGGCGTTCGGCGCGGTGACCACCCTGGAGATCTCGTCGCGGGCCTCGTCGGCCGACGACGTGGTCAGCCGCAGCCAGCCGCTCAGCGCCGACGCGGCGGACATCTACCGCTTCCTGGCGGACGCGGACACGACGGCGGCCAGTGGGTTCCTCGCGGGTGCGCAGGAGCCCGAGGCCGTGCACCAGCAGTACCGGAAGGACATCGAGGAGGCGGCCCGGCTGCTGGTGAAGGCGTCGGGGAGCACCGACTCCGACAGCGCGTCCAGCCGTGAGATAGCCACCCTCAACAAGCTGCTCCCGGTCTACACGGGCCTGATCGAGCGCGCCCGCGCCAACAACCGCCAGGGCCTGCCGCTGGGCGGCGCCTATCTCCGGTACGCGAACCAGAAGATGACCGGCGAGATGCTGCCGGCCGCCGAGCGGCTGTACGCGGCGGAGACGGGCCGGCTGGAGACGGACTCGGCCGACGCCCGGCAGTGGCCCCTCCTGTCGCTCGGCGCCGGGATTCTGGTGCTCGGCGCGCTGGGGTGGATGCAGCGGCGGACCTACCGCCGGACGAACCGGGTGCTGAACCACGGGCTGCTGGCGGCGACGGCCGCCGCCTCGGTGGTGGTGCTCTGGCTGGCCGTGGGGCACGCGGTGGCCCGTACGGAGCTGCGGTCGGCGATGGTGCACGGTCAGGCGTCCCTGGACGTGCTCAACGACGCGCGGATCAACTCCCTGAAGGCGCGCGCCAACGAGAACCTCACCCTGGTGGCGCGCGGTGCGGTGCTGACCCCCGACGGCTCCGCCGACCAGTACGAGGCGGACTACACCACGGGGATGAAGGCGTTGAAGGACCGGTTGGAGAAGGCCGACCGGCTCGCGGACGACGAGACCGGCAACGCGCCGGTCCTCGACGCGACCGAGGACGTGGCCCAGTGGCAGGCCCGCCACCGCGAGGCCCGCGCCACGGACGACCGCGGCGACTACGACGGCGCCCTGGAGCAGATCATCGGGACCGAGGGCTCCACCGGGCAAGCCTTCCAGCGGGTGGACGCCGCGCTGGAGAAGGCGCTCGCCCATGAGCAGGGCGAGTTCACCGCGGCGGCGAAGAACGGGCGGGGGGCCCTGCGGGGCCTGCCGGTCGGCGCCGCGGCGCTGGCGGTCCTGGGGGCCGCCGCCGTGATCGTCGGGGTCAACCGCAGGCTCTCGGAGTACCGGTGAGAGGGGCAGCGATGAGCAGGTCGAAGGAGCGTCCCGCACGCGGCGGCCTGCGCGGCTGGGGCGGCGTGGCGGGAATGGCGGCGGCGTGCGCGGTGACCGCGGCGGTCACCCTGCTGCCGCTGGCCCACCACAGCGGCGGGGCGGCCGGAGCGGATGCCCCGGGCGGCGGAGCGGTGGCGGCCGACCAGGCACGGGCCGAGGAGTGCACCGAGCCGGAGGCGAGCCTGCCCGCGTCGAGCGCCGACGGGCCCAGCATCGAGAAGATCAAGGAGCGCGGCAAGCTGATCGCGGGCGTCGACCAGAACAGCTTCCGCTGGGGCTACCGCAATCCGGAGGCCCGGGAGCTGGAGGGGTTCGACATCGATCTGGTGCGGGCCATCGCCAAGGACGTCCTGGGCGACCCGGACGCGGTGATCTTCCGCGCGATCCCCACCAACCAGCGCATCGCCGCACTGGAGAGGGACCGGGTCGACGTCGTCGTGCGGACGATGACGATCAACTGCAAGCGGCTGGAACAGGTTTCCTTCTCCACCGCCTACTTCCAGGCCGGGCAGCAGGTGCTCGCCCCGAAGGGGTCGACGATCACCGGATACGACAAGTCGCTGAAGGGCAAGCGGGTCTGCTCCGCCGAGGGCTCCACGGCGTACGAGGCGCTGGAGAAGCAGTCGTTCGGGGCGCTCTACAAGGACGACTTCGACGGCACCGAGCGCGACCCGGACCTGCTGACCGTGCCCAACCAGCTGGACTGCCTGGTGCGGCTCCAGCTCGGCGAGGTCGACGCGGTCGTCACGGACAACGCCCTGGCGGCCGGCCAGGCGGCGCAGGACCCGGCGGTGGAGCTCAAGGGGAAGGCCCCGTTCACCACCGAGTACTACGGCGTCGCGACGAAGAAGGGCGCCGACGACCTGGTGGCCCGGGTGAACAAGGTCCTCGTCGACTACCGGGCGGGCGGCGACGACAGCCCCTGGATGACGTCGTACCGCAAGTGGCTGGCGGCCGGGCTGCCCGGCATAGCGGGCCCGCCCGCCCCCAAGTACCGAGGCGACTGACCCGGAGCGCGCCCACGCGCACGGGCCGGGGCGAGCGGACCGATACAGGGCGAGCAGACCGAGACAGACCGATCCCGCCGGGCCCACCGGCCCGGCGGGGAGAGCGGAGAGGTGATCGATGGGCGTCGCGGGATCCTTCCCCAGCTTCGCGGGGAGGCCCCCCGGCCCGGTCATGGACCGGGAGGAGGCGGACCGTGCGCTGGCCCGGCTCGGTGCGGAGCACGAGGCCATCGAGACCTCGCTCCTCGCGCTCCAGGACCATGCCGGCCGCCGGCTCCTGGAGGGTGCCGAGCTGACCGGCGTCACCCGGGAGCGCTGGGCCACGACCGAACAGTCGATCACCCTGCTGTGGGGCTATTTCGACGCGTACGCCGGCGCCCTGTCCCAGGCCCGGGAGATCCGTGCGCGGCGGCGCCACCCGAACCGGGAGGACCTGACCGCGCTGACCGAGCTGCTGCGTGGCGAGGCGGTCACCGTCGCCAACCCGGGTGCGGTGCCCCCGCCTTCGGTCGCCGGTCCGGCCAGGCTCTCCGAGCGGTTCTCCCTCCAGGAGCTGGTCGCCCGGATGAACGAGCTGTACGCCAGGTCCCTGGACATGGTCGTCTCCTCCGACTCCGTGTGGTCGGCGCTGCCCGCCCGGATCGACCTGCTCGCCGCCGAGCTGCACCGCACGCGTTCGCTGGCGCACTCCGTGGGGGTGCGGCCCGGTGAGCATCCGGCCGGGGACGATCTGGCGGAGATCACCGAGGAGCTGGCCACGCTGCGGGTGCAGGTGATCTCCGACCCGCTGGCGTTCTGGCTGCCGGGGCCCGGCAGCGCCGCACCGGGCGGCGGCCGTCCCGACACCTCGCGCTACGACCGGGCGGCCCGTGCCCTGGAGGACGTGCGGCGGGAGATCGAGGCGGTGCTCACGGTCCGGCAGGACGCCGAGGCGCGGCTGGTGCGGCTGCGGGACGTGCTCTCGCGGGCCGACCGCACCCTGACGGAGGCACGGGCGGCGCGCGGCGAGGTGCTGGCCAAGATCGCCGCCTCCGAGGTGCCCGCGGTCAGCGGCCCGCCGACCGCCCTCCAGGAGCGGCTGGCGGCGGCGTCGGACCACCGCAGGTACGCCCAGTGGCACCGGCTGTCGCCGCTGCTGGAGTCGCTGGAGCAGGAGGCCGAGGACGAACTGCTGCGCGCCCGGGAGTCGCTGACCTCGGTGACGGCCCCGCTGGCGGTCCGCGCGGAGCTGCGCGGCCGGCTCGACGCGTACAAGGCGAAAGTGGCCCGGCACGGCCTGGCGGAGGATCCGGTGCTGATCGAGCGGTACGACGCGGCGCGCCGCATGCTGTGGAGTGCGCCGTGCGATCTGCGGGTCGCCGAGCAGGCCGTCCTGCGCTACCAGCACGCGGTCGCGGAGACGCTGACACCGCGCCGGCCCGACGGACCGCAGGACCGGCGGGACACCGGCACCGGCACCGGCACCGGCGAAGAGGGGGAGACACGATGAGTACGCAGTGCCAGCGCCCCGCGTGCGAGGGGAACTACGAGGACATGGGCGGCGGTGAGACGTACTGCGACACCTGCGGTCTGGCTCCGGTCGTCTCGCCGACGGGCATGGTCTCCTCGCCGCCGACCGGGATCGCCGGGGGCGGCCGGGCGAGCAGCCGGGACAGCTCGTCGTCCCGCTCCAGCTCCCGCGCCTCCGGACGCGCCTCGTCCCGTTCGTCGACCTCGCGCCGCTCGGTCTCCGGCCGGCTGTCGCGCTCGCTGTCCGGGGCGTCCACCTCCCGTTCGGTCTCGGTGCGCTCCTCCGGCTCGACATCGGCGGCCTCGGCCCGGGGGCGGCTCGGCGTCGGTCTGGTGGAGGTCCCGGACGTGCCCCGGCCCGATCCGCGCACGGCGGTGATGGAGAACCCGGAGGTGCCCGAGCGCAAGCGGTTCTGCTCCCGTTCGGACTGCGGTGCGCCGGTGGGCCGTTCGCGCGGTGAGCGGCCGGGCCGCACCGAGGGGTTCTGCACCAAGTGCGGCCATCCGTACTCCTTCGTGCCGAAGCTGACCGGCGGCGACATCGTGCACGGCCAGTACGAGGTCGTGGGCTGTCTGGCGCACGGCGGGCTCGGCTGGGTCTATCTGGCGGTGGACCGGGCCGTTTCGGACCGCTGGGTGGTCCTCAAGGGCCTGTTGGACACCGGCGACCAGGACGCGATGGCCGCCGCGATCTCCGAGCGCCGCTTCCTCGCCGAGATCGAGCACTCCAACATCGTCCGGATCTACAACTTCGTCGAACACCTGGACCAGCGGACCGGCTCGCTCGACGGTTACATCGTGATGGAGTACGTCGGCGGCAAGGCGCTCAAGGAGATCGCCAACGAACGCCGCACCCCGGCCGGGAAGCGCGACCCGCTGCCGGTCGAACAGGCCTGCGCATACGGGATCGAGGCGCTGGAGGCGCTCGGTCATCTGCACAGCCGCAACCTCCTCTACTGCGACTTCAAGGTCGACAACGCGATCCAGACCGAGGACCAGCTCAAGCTGATCGACATGGGCGCGGTGCGCCGGATGGACGACGAGGAGTCGGCCATCTACGGCACGGTCGGCTACCAGGCCCCCGAGGTCGCGGAAGTGGGCCCGTCGGTGGCCTCCGACCTCTACACGGTGGCCCGGACGCTGGCGGTCCTCACCTTCGACTTCCAGGGGTACACGAACGTCTTCGTGGACTCGCTGCCGGACCCGGACAACATCGAGGTGTTCCGGACCTACGAGTCGTTCTACCGGCTGCTGGTGCGGGCCACGGACCCGGACCCGGCCCGCCGGTTCGCCTCCGCCGCGGAGATGGCCGAGCAGCTGACGGGGGTGCTGCGGGAGGTCGTGGCACTCCAGACGGGTCGGCCGCGCCCCGCTCTGTCGACGCTGTTCGGCGCGGAACTACGGCTGATCGACACCGAGTTGTTCGCGCAGCAGACGGACGACGTCTCGCGGCTGGGCGGCCGGGAAACCGGCTCCGGGCGTGGCGGGCTCCGGGGCCGCCGCAAGGGCCGCGGCCTTCCGCCGTCCGGCGTTCCGGCGCAGGGCGGCACCTGGCAGCCCCACGGCGGCGCGACTCCGGTCGCGCCGGGGGCCGTGACGTCCGCGGTGGCCGGGGCGCTGCCGGTGGGCACCCAGCCGCCCGGTCCTGCGGGGGCCCGACCGTCGGGTCCGGCGGGGGCCTCTCCGCTGGCCGCGCCGCCGACCCATGTGCGGGGCCCTGCGCAGGGCGGTGCCCCGCTCGCCTACGCTCCCCCGGCACAGGCTCCGCTCCCGGCGCCCCGGTCGGCCGAGCCGGCCCCGGTGGCGACGTACGGGCCGTACGTCGCGACCGGACCGTACGGCCCCTTCGGGGCGACCTCCGGGGGTGTCCTGCTCGCCCTGTTCGACACGCGGGCCACGTCACTGGCGCTGCCGGTCCCCCGGGTCGACGCGATGGACCCGAACGCCGGTTTCCTCGCCGGTCTCATGGCCTCCGCCCCGGCCGAGCTGATCACGGCCCTGCACACGGTGCCGGCCCCCTCGCTGGAGACCCGGCTGCGGGAGCTGCGGGCCCGGCTGGAGATGCGGGAGCTGGAGTCGGCCGCCCGTGCGCTGACCACCCTGGAGGGTGAACACCCGGACGACTGGCGGGTCGTCTGGTATCGCGGCGTCACCTCGCTGGTGACCGGTGACCACGAGACGGCGGCGCTCTCCTTCGACGCGGTCTACGACGCGTTCCCCGGGGAGATGGCGCCCAAGCTGGCCCTCGGGATCTGTGCGGAGGTGCTGGGTCAGCTGGACAACGCCGCCGAGTACTACCGCCTGGTGTGGGCGACCGACCCGGGGTTCGTCAGCGCCGCGTTCGGCCTGGCCCGGGTGCAGATCGCCGCCGGTGAGCGGGCCGGGGCGGTGAGCACCCTGGAGTCGGTGCCGGAGGCCTCGATCCACTACACGGCGGCGCGGGTCGCCGCCGTCCGGGCGCGGCTGCGCGAGCGCTCGCACCGGGAGCCGCTGCTGGCCGACCTGACGGCCGCCGGCGTCCAGGTGGCGGCGCTGGCCGCCTTCGGCCTGGACCCGGTGCGTCGCGAGCAGTTGTCGACCGAGGTACTGGGCAAGGCGCTCGACTGGGTACTCTCCGGTAGTCCCGGTGTCCCGGGGCTGGGCGGACCGGCCGCCGGTTCGTCCGGGGCAGGCAAGCTGCTCGGCGCCGAACTGAACGAGCGGGGGCTGCGGTTCGGGCTGGAACGCTCGTACCGGATGCTCGCCCGGCTCGCGCAGCGGGGCGACGAGAGGATCGAACTGGTGGAGCGGGCCAACCGTTTCCGCCCCCGGACGTGGGTGTGAAGATGTCACAGAGCCACCAGCAGCCCGCCCTGTCGAGGTGCCCGGGCTGCGAGGAACCGCCGGTTGCGGGCGATCTGTTCTGCGGGGTGTGCGGCTACGACCTCTCGGCCGTTCCGGCGCGCCCCGATGACCGGCCGACGATGGCCATCACCGTGCCTCCGGCGGCTCCGGCTGCCGGAGCGGTGCGATGGCCCGCCGCCGAGGAGACCGACAGCTCGGACGTGCCCGCGCCCGTGGTCCGTCCGGCGGACGTGCCCGGGACGGACTCGGGCGGCAGGCCCCTGGCGGAACCGGACACGCCGGACGCGGTGTCCGGGCGGGGCGCGGCGTCGCCGCCCGAGCCGGTGCGGGCGGGCGGCCCGGAGGCCGAGGCCGTCCAGGTGCGCCACGACGACCGGGCGGACCCGGGCGGTGCGGAGGCCTCCGGTGACTTCGCGCTGGCCGCGCCCGATCCCCGGGCGGCGGAGCATGCCGCCGCGCCCGCGGCCGCGCCCGCCCCCGGGGCGAAGGTCTGTGTGGCCTGCCACTCCGGCCGGGTGGACCCCGACGGCTACTGCGAGAACTGCGGGCACGCGCAGCCCCGTGAGCGCGACCACATGGAGCAGGAGCTCGACGCGGTGGCCGCCGTCAGCGACCGGGGGCTGCGCCACCACCGCAACGAGGACTCCTTCGCGGTGTCCTCCACCGCGCTGCCGGACGGCTCGGCCGCCGTCGTCGCGATCGTCTGCGACGGCGTCTCCTCGGCGAGCCGTCCCGACGAGGCCTCGGCCGCCGCCGCGAGCGCCGCCAACGAGGCGCTGCTGGAGTCCCTGCCGCGCGGTACCCATCCGCAGACGGCGATGCACGAGGCTATCGTCGCCGCGTCCGAGGCGGTCAACGCCCTGGCGCAGGAGCCGACCGGGGCGAGGGAGCACGACGCGCACCGCCACCAGAACGCCCCGGCCTGCACCCTGGTCGGCGCGATCATGGCGGGCGGCCTGCTGATCGTCGGCTGGGTCGGCGACAGCCGCGTCTACTGGGTGCCGGAGGACCGGACCCGGCCGACCGCCCGGCTCACCGAGGACGACTCCTGGGCCGCGCAGATGGTGGCGGCCGGCCTGATGAACGAGGCGGAGGCGTACGCGGACGAGCGCGCCCACGCCATCACGGGCTGGCTCGGCGCCGACGCGTACGAACTGGAGCCGCACACCGCCGCGTTCAAGCCGGACCGGCCCGGCCTGGTCGTCGTGTGCACGGACGGCCTGTGGAACTACGCGGAATCCGCCGAGGAGATGGCCGCCGCCGTCCCGGCCGACGCCCAGGAACAGCCGCTGCGCGCGGCCCAGATGCTCGTCGGGCACGCTCTCGACGGCGGGGGCCACGACAACGTAACAGTGGCGCTTCTGCCGTTCGCCGTACGGCCGCAAGGGGCAGGATCGGCCTGCGACACCGTTTGAGCCGGTTCTCCGCCCTTGCCCCGACCCGTGTCAGCCGCCCGCTTCCCCTCTTCACCTGATCCCCTGTGGAGCCTCAAGGAGCCGACCAGATGGCCAACTTCTCCAAGTCGAACGTGCCGCAGTTCTCCGTCGAGGTGTACCAGAACGAGTTCCTGCCCGAGGGCGGTCGTGAGGTCAACGCGATCGTCACCGTGACCTCGACCGGCGGCGGCACCACCGGTGGCGTACCGCTGGCGGGTTCGGCGCCGGCGCCCGCGCACGGGCCGGGGCGGGGTCCCGACGCGGCCGTGGTGCTGATGGTCGACTGCTCGGGCTCGATGGACTACCCGCCGACGAAGATGCGCAACGCGCGCGACGCGACGGCGGCGGCCATCGACGCCCTGCGCGAGGGCACCCGGTTCGCGGTGGTCGCCGGGACGCATGTGGCCAAGGACGTCTACCCGGGCAACGGGCAGCTCGCGGTCGCCGACCAGCAGACGAAGGCCCGGGCGAAGGACGCCCTGCGGAAGCTGAGCGCGGGCGGGGGCACCGCGATCGGCACCTGGCTGCGGCTGGCCGACCGGCTGCTGGGCGCGGCCGAGGTGGGCATCCGGCACGGCATCCTGCTGACCGACGGCCGCAACGAGCACGAGGCGCCCGAGGATCTGCGGGCGGCCCTGGACTCCTGCGCCGGCCGGTTCACCTGCGACGCCCGCGGGGTGGGCACCGACTGGGAGGTGAAGGAGGTCACCGGCATCGCCGCCGCCCTCCTCGGCACCGCCGACATCGTCGCCGACCCGGCGGGCCTGGCCGCGGACTTCACGCGGATGATGGAGAACGCCATGGGCAAGGAGGTCGCGGACGTGGCGCTGCGGCTCTGGACGCCGGTGGGGGTGGAGATCCGGTTCGTGAAGCAGGTCGCACCGACCGTCGCCGACCTGACCGGCCGGCGGACGGAGGCGGGACCCCGGGCCGGGGACTACCCGACCGGTTCCTGGGGCGACGAGTCCCGCGACTACCACGTGTGCGTCCTGGTGCCGGAGGCCGGGATCGGCCAGGAGATGCTGGCCGCCCGGGTCTCGCTGATCCTGCCCGACCCCTCGGGCGCGGGCGCCCCGCAGACGCTGTCGCAGGGGCTCGTACGGGCCGTGTGGACGGACGACATGGTGGCCTCGACCTCGATCAATCCGCAGGTCGCGCACTACACGGGTCAGGCGGAACTGGCACAAGTCATCCAGCAGGGTCTGGACGCGCGCAAGTCGGGCGACTTCGACGGCGCGACGGCGAAGCTGGGCCGTGCGGTGCAGCTGGCGTCGGCGTCCGGGAACCAGGACACTGCGAAACTGCTTTCGAAGGTGGTCGACGTCGTCGATGCCGCGACAGGTACTGTGCGACTGAAGGCGAAGGTTGCGGAAGCGGACGAGATGACCCTCGAAACGCGCTCCACCAAGACCGTTCGCGTCAAGAAGTAGCACGGCACGGTCATCGGACGACCGCCGGGCCGTGAGCACAGAGCAACCATACGTATGCGTGGGGCAAGGACGCCCGCGATCGACAGCATGACGGCCCCCGGGGCCGGAAGAGGAGAGGGGGAAGCGCCGACATGCCGACCTGCCCGAACGGACACCAGTCGGGTTCCGAGGACTGGTGCGAGGTCTGCGGACACCGCATGGCCACCGGCGGTGCGCCCGCGGGCGCGGTGCCCCCGCCGCCTCCTCCGCCGCCCGCGCCCGGTTACGGCTACCCGCAGCAGGGTTCCGGCGGTGGCCAGCCCACCATGCAGGCGGAGCTGTGCCCGCAGTGCCGCACGCCCCGTGAGGCGATGGCGCCGTACTGCGAGGAGTGCCGCTGGAACTTCCTCACCAACACGGCGACCTCCTACACCCCGCTGGCCCCGCAGCACGGCACGCCCGGCGGACCTCCGCCCGGCCTCAATCTGCCGCCCGGATTCCAGGCACAGGGGCCCGGCCCCGGCGGACCCGGTGGCGGGCCCGGTCCTGGCGGACCCGGTGCTCCCGGGGGCCAGGGCGGTCCGCCCGGCGCTCCCCAGCCGCGCGACCCGTTCGACTACCAGGGCTCGCGCCCCTCGCAGATGAACCGCCCCGCCGAGCCGCTCGCTCCCGAGCAGCACGGCCCGCACGGGAACGGCGGTCCGCACGGGAACGACGGCCGGGGCGGGCCTCCGCCGCAGGCCTTCCGGCAGGGACCCCCGCCGCCGCCCTCGTTCCAGCAGGGCCCGCCGCCGCAGCAGCAGTCCGGCCCCTCGCCGTTCGAGCCGCAGCAGTCGGCTCCCTCGCCACACTCGCCGTTCGAACCGCAGCAGTCGGCTCCCTCGCCGTTCGAGCCCCAGCAGGCCTCGCCCTTCGCGCCGCCGCAACAGCAGCAGCAGTCGGCGCCGCCCGGGCCGCCCCAGCCCTCGGGGCACACCGGCGGCGGGGACGACTGGATGCTGCCGCCGCCCTCCCAGGCCCAGCAGTCACAGCAATCACAGCCACCGCAGGGGTTCCAGCAGCCCGGCCCCCACCAGGGGCAGGGCCACGGACAGGACCAGGGGCACGGCCAGGACCAGGGCTACGACCAGGGTCAGCAGCACGGCGGGGTGCCCGGTCAGGGCCGGCCCCAGCAGTCCGCCTCCTGGACCGCCGTGATCGCCCCCGACCGCGCGTACTTCCTCGCGATGATGCAGCGCAGCGGCCCCGAGGCGACCGGGCTGAACCTGCCCGCGTACTCCCCGGAGCAGCGCCTCCCGCTCACCGGGAGCCAGATCACCATCGGGCGTCGCCGGCACAGCACCGGCGAGTCCCCCGACGTCGATCTGTCGGTGCCCCCGGAGGACCCGGGCGTCTCGCACCAGCACGCGGTGCTGGTGCAGCAGCCCGACGGCGGCTGGGCGGTCGTGGACCAGAACTCCACCAACGGCACCACGCTGAACGGCGCCGAGGACCCGATCCAGCCCTACGTCCCCGTACCGCTCCAGGACGGCGACCAGGTGCACGTCGGGGCGTGGACGACGATCACGGTGCGCCGGGACTGACGGGACCGGGGCGCCGCGCGGCGCGGCGCCTCACCCGGCGGCGAGCGGCCAGGTGTACGGGCCCTGCGGGTCATCCAGCCAGGCCCACTGCCGGCCCTGGCCGACCGTGATGCCGTACCTCTCCCGCCGCGGGCGCTCCTCGCGCTCCCAGAGGGAGAGGGCCTCGTGCGGATCGAGGGTGCCCGCGGTCAGGGTCAGGAGGAACCGGAACAGGTCGTCCCCGGCGACCCGGCGCGGCAGTCCGCCCAGGTGCGGCAGCACGCCGGGCCCCGGGAGCGCCCCGCGCAGCGGCACGAAGTACGCCGGGGTGTGCAGGAAGTGCCCCTCGGCGCGCGGGCCGTGCTCCGTCGCGCGGACCTGGAGCAGGACCAGGCCGGTGGCGAGCGGCGCGAGGATACGCGCGCCCGGACGGCACTGTTCCGGCCAGGTCCCCGGTACGGACGGCAGGGTGCACGTCGCGATGATCCGGTCGTACGGGGCGTGCCGCGGGCAGCCCCGGGCCCCGTCGCCGGTGACCACCGTCGGGTGGTACCCGGCCGCGGCGAGGTGACCCCGGGCCGACTCGGTGATCTCCGGGTCGAGGTCGACGCTGGTCACCGCGGAGTCGCCGAGCCGGTGGGCGAGCAGCGCCGCGTTGTAGCCGGGGCCGGTGCCGATCTCCAGGACCGTGTGCCCGTCCCGTAGGCCGAGGGCGTCGAGCATCAGGGCCATCAGGGACGGCTGGCTGGAGGACGAGACGAGTTCGCCGTCCTTGAGGCGGGTGGCCAGCGCCCCGTCCGCGTACACCCCGCGCAGCCAGCGGGAGCGCCGTTCGGGGTCGGGGTCCTCGCCCCAGAGGCGCTCGAAGCCCCGGATTCCGTGCACGTAGTAGAACGGCACGAACAGATGGCGGGGCACCTCGGCGAAGGCCGTGCGCCAGGCGGGGTCGGTGAGTTCGCCCCGCGCGGCGATCTCCCGCACGAGGGCTGCCCGCGCCGCGTCGGCCTCGGCGTCGGGCGGGGAGGAGCCTTGCCGGTGTGCACCCATGCCTCCACTGTCCTGCGCCGGGGCCGCGCGGGCGAGCGGCCGGGCGGGCTTTTCGGCCCTTGGCCCCCGGACCCCCGTCCTCGGTCGGCGCGTCTGCGACCATGGACGGGTGACTGAGATTCCGCGCGACACGCTTCAGGAGCAGACCTTCTACGAGCAGGTCGGCGGCGAGGCGACCTTCCGGCGCCTGGTCCACCGCTTCTACGAGGGCGTGGCGGGCGACGAGCTGCTGCGGCCGATGTATCCGGAGGAGGATCTGGGTCCGGCCGAGGAGCGGTTCGCGCTGTTCCTGATGCAGTACTGGGGCGGCCCGCGCACCTACAGCGACCACCGGGGTCACCCGCGGCTGCGGATGCGGCACGCGCCGTTCCGGGTGGACCGGGCGGCGCACGACGCCTGGCTCGCCCATATGCGGGTCGCGCTGGACGAGCTGGGGCTGGCGCCCGAGCACGAGCGGCAGCTGTGGGACTACCTGACCTATGCCGCCGCCTCGATGGTCAACACCGCCGACTGATCACCGCCAACAGCGCCAAACTGATCACCTGTGCACGATCCGTGACCGGACAACTCCGGAATTCGGCACTCCACCTCCGCATAACGATCACGATCGCATCAAGGTGTAGCTGTAAGCGGTTACCAGAACCCTGTCGCCTCTGAAAACATCACCGGTACGTCGGGGGGCGTGCGCACGCGGTGTTTCCGGGGCTGGGGGATCAGGTGACGGGTTTCGTCCTTCTACGGGTGAGGGCTCATCGCCTCCTGCTCTCCGCGGCCGTCCTGGCCGTCCTGCTGACCACCTCCGTCCTGGCGGCGCTCACCGCGTTCTCCGGTTCCGTGGGCGACGCGGCCCTGCGCCACTCGCTCACCCACGGGTCGGCCGCCTCCGCCGCCCTCGTCGTCTCCGCGTCCGTGGACCACGAACAGCGCGCGGAGGCCGACGAAGCCGTCCGCAAGGCCTCCCGCGACGCCTTCGACGGGCTGCCCGTGACCGTGGGGAAGCTGGAGAGCTCGGGGTCGTACGCGCTGCCGCGGAGCCTCCAGGACCCGGCCGCCCGGCGGGGCAAGGAGCCCGACCTCACCCACTTCGCCGCCCTCGACCCGAGCCGGGTGCGGATCACGGGGGGCAAGGCGCCCGCGGCCCCCGACGGCGCGGGCCCCGTCCAGGTCGCGCTGCCCGTCGTGGCCGCCGAGGCGCTGGAGTTGGAGCCGGGCGCGCGGCTCACCATCACCGACCGGCTGCGCGACAAGAAGCAGCGGGTCCTGGTCACCGGCGTCTACGAGGCCGCCGACCAGTCCGACCCGTACTGGCAGCTGGACCCGCTCGGCGGGCGCGGGGTGCGCAAGCTCGCCTTCACGACGTACGGCCCCCTGCTCACCGACCCCTCCGTCCTCGCCTCCGGTGTGCTCGCCGAGGGCGAGACCTCCTGGCTGGCGTCCGCCGACTTCGCCGAGCTGACCACCGGCTCCATGGAGGGGCTGCGCGAGGCGTCGGCCGGTGCCCCGAAGGCACTGACGGCCGCACCGGTGTTCGCCTCCGGGGTCACCGCGCGGACGTCGCTGCCCACCGTGCTCGACCAGCTCGACCGGGCGCTGCTGGTCTCCCGCTCCACGCTGATGATCGTCGCGGTGCAGTTGGTGCTGCTCGCCGCGTACGCCCTGCTGCTCGTGGCCCGGCTGCTGAACAGCGAGCGTGACGGGGAGCGCGAACTGCTGCGGGCCCGGGGCGGTTCGCGGGGCCGGATCACCTCGTTCGCCGCGATCGAGGCGCTGTTGCTCGCCGTGCCCGCCGCGGTGGTCGCCCCCCTGCTCGCGGGCCCGCTGACCGGGCTGCTGGCCGAGCGCAGCGCCCTGGCCCGGATCGGGCTGAAGGTCCAGGAGGCCTCGACGGGCACCGTGTGGCTGGTCTCCGCGGCCGTCGCGCTGGCCTGCGCCCTGGCCGTGGTGGCTCCGTCCCTGACGGCCGGGGCGGGCGGGCGCAGGACCCGGGCCGCGTCGCTGCCCGGTCCGGTGCGGGCGGGCGCGGACCTCGGGCTGCTGCTCGTCGCGGCGGTGGCGTACTGGCAGTTGGACCGGCAGTCCGGCAGCGGGGCGCTCAGCGGCGACCGAGCGGGCAACCTCGGGATCGACCCCCTGCTGGTCACCGCCCCCGCGCTGGCGCTGCTCGCCGGGACCGTCCTCACGCTGCGCCTGCTGCCGCCCGCGGCGAAGCTCGCCGAGCGGCGCGCGGCCAAGGGCCGGGGGCTGCCCGCGGCCCTGGCGGGCTGGCAGTTCAGCCGGCGCCCGTTGCGCGGGGCGGGGCCGGTGCTGCTGCTGGTCCTGTCGGTCGCGATGGGCATGCTGGCGATCGGGCAGAGCGCCTCCTGGAACCGCTCGCAGTCCGACCAGGCGGACTTCGGCTCCGGCGCCTCGGTCCGGCTCGTGGGCGGGCAGGGGAGCGGTCCGGCCACGGCCGGCTCCTACAGCGCACTGGAGGGGGTGCGGCAGGCGGCCCCCGCCTACCGGGCGGACGTGGAGGTCTCCGGCGGGCGCACCGCGGAGGTCATCGCCCTGGACACCGCGCACGCGGACGAGCGGATGCTGATGCGCTCCGACCTCGCCGACAGAAGCCCCGGGGAGCTGTTCGGGGCCATCGCCCCGGAGCGGGCCCCGCGCCCCGGGCTCGTACTCCCCGAGGACAGCACCCGGCTGAAGCTGGACCTGCGGATCGCCACGGTGTCGAAGCCCTCCGGGGACAGCCTGTACCCGGACCCGGATCCGCCGGTGGTCACCGTCCTCCTGGAGGACCGCTACGGTCTCCCCTACCGCGCCCTGGCCGGTCCCGTGCCGGTGGACGGACGGCCGGTCCCGGTGTCCTTCCCGGTGTCGGCGGCGGGCGGTCTGGCCGTGACCGGCATCGAGGTGGACGCCGCGGCGCCGTCCGACTACGCCCGCGAGCACCGGGTCTCGGTGAGCGACGTGCGGGTGGTCGCCGGGTCGGGCGCCGAACGCCCGGTGCCGGCCCCGGAGTCGCTGCGCTGGGACGCGGCCATGACGCTCACCGAGTACGGCGAGGACCGGCCGGGCAAGCCGCCGGTGCGCAACGGCGCGTCGGGCCTGCCGGACTTCACGTACGACACGGGTGTGGACAACGAGGACAACTGGGAGCCGACCAGCGGCGCCCTGCGGGTCACCGCCGCCCGGCCGAAGGCCGTCGCGGTCAAGGCGGTCGCGACGGACGCCTATCTGAAGAGCACCAACGCGAAACTGGGCGACGAGATCGACGTCACCCTGGCCGGGAACACCGTCCGGGTGACCCTGGCCCAGACGGTGCGCCGGCTGCCGACCACCGGGGCCGACGGGTCGTCCGGCTCACCGGACCCGGTGGCGAGCGGCGGCGCGCTGCTGCTGGACCTCAAGGCCGTCACCGAGGTGCTGGCCCACCGGCCGACCGCCACGATCGAGGCGACCGAATGGTGGCTGAGCGCCGCCCCGGGCGACGCCGCGAAGGTGGCGGCCGCCCTGCGCGCCCTTCCCGACACCGATCCGGCCCAGGTGCTGGTCCGGGCGGAGGCCGCCCAGCGGCTGGTGGACGATCCGCTGGGGGCGGGGCCGCAGTCGGCGCTGCCGGCCGTGGCGGTGGTCGCCGCCGCGCTGGCGGCGGTCGGCTTCGCGGTCAGTGCCTCGGGGTCGCGGCGCGAACGCTACGCCGAGCTGGGCGTGTTGCGGGCGCTCGGCGCGCCGCGCCGCCAGCTGGCCCGCATGATCGCCGCCGAGCAGGGCGTACTGATCGCTCTCGCGCTGCTCATCGGGCTCGGCATCGGCACGGTGCTGACCCGGGCCGTCGTTCCGCTCATCGTGCTGACCGGACAGGCCGACCGGCCCGTTCCACCGGTGCTGGTCGAGTTGCCCGCCGGGCAGGTCGGCGCGCTGCTGGCCGGGGTCGCCGCGCTGCCGCTCGTGATCGTCGCGACGATGGCGCTCCGCCGCGGGGACCCGGCGGTCACACTGCGCCACCAGGGGGACCACTGACATGCGTCACGACAACCGGGCGGCCACCGCCCCGTGGATCCGTACCCGGCTGCGTACCGCGCCCGGTGCGGCGGCGGCACTCGCGGTGCTGGTGCTGGTGACGGCGTTCCTCGCCGCGGCGTTCCCGCGGGCCGTGGACGCGTACGAGACGAAGGGGCTGCGCCACGACATCCGGTCGGCGGACGGGAGCCGCAGCGTTCTGGAGGTCGCCCGCCCGCAGCCCGGGCTGGAACTGCCGCAGGCGGAGCGGGACGCCGAGGCCCGGAGCCCCGAGCTGACACGGGTCGGGACCGGGCTCGTGAAGGCGCTGCCCGCACCGCTGCGCGCCGACACGTCGTCGGTCGCGTACGGGGTGCGCACCACGAAGCCGGCCCTCGCGGACGAGCCCTGGCTGCCGAGGCCCGACGCGATTCCGCCGCGGCTCTCCTACGTGGCGCAGTCGGGCCTGAAGGACCACGCCACCCTGGCCTCGGGCGCCTGGCCGACGACGCCGCGCGAGGTCACATCGGACTCCCGTGAGGTGCAGGGCGCGGTCACCGAGGAGACGGCGGCCGAGCTGAAGGTGAAGGTCGGCGCGACCGTCGAGCTGCTCACCGCGGCCCAGGAACCGATCACCGTGACGATCACCGGCATCGTGTCCCCGCGCGATCCGCGCGGCGGGTACTGGTCCGCCGATCCGCTGCTGCGCACCCCGTCCCTGGTCCCGGACCCCGAGGCCCCCTTCCCGGTGTACTACTGGACCGGCACCGTCCTGCTGGCCGAGGACGCCGGTCCCGCGCTCCTGAGCACGGCCACCGAGCCCGTCCTCTTCTGGCGGATCCCGCCCGACCCGGCCGGGCTGACCGGCCCCGACGGCGCCCGGCTGACGTCCGTCATCGCCTCTCTGGAGAGCGGCCCCGGGCTGCTGAAGGTGCGGGAGACCGCCGGCGAGACCGCGGTGTTCGCCACCGGACTCGGCCACGTCGTGGAGGCCAACGCACGGATGCGCGACGCGATCGGTCCCGTGATCGCGGTCGCCGCCCTCGGCATCGGCTCCGTGGCCGCCGTCGTACTGCTGATGACGGGGGCCCTGATCGCCGCCCGCCGCCGGAGCGAACTGGCGCTGATGCGCTCACGCGGCGGCTCGCTGCGCGGTATCGGCGGCCGGCTGCTCGCGGAGACCGCGGTGACCGTGCTGCCCGCGACCGCGCTCGGGCTGCTGCTCGCGGTGCTGGCCGTGGGCGAGGGCCGGTGGTGGCCGGGAGCGCTGGCGGCCGCAGGCGTCGGCCTCCTGGTGTGCGTGGCCCTGCCGCTGCGGACGACGCTCCAGCACATCCGGCCCCTGCTGCACGGGGCCCGCGAGGACATGGTGAGCGCCCGGCCCTCGCGTCGGCGGACCGTGGCCGAACTGACCCTGCTCGTGCTGGCGGTCGGCGCGGTGACGGCGCTGCGGCGTCGCGGTACGTCGTCCGAGGGCGGCACCGACCTGCTGGTCAGCGCCGCGCCGGTGCTGGTCGCGCTGATCGCGGCGCTGGTGCTGGTGCGCCTCTACCCGCTGCCCCTGCGGCTCGCCACGCGCCCGATGGCCCGGCTGCGCGGGGCGATCGGCTTCCTGTCGCTGGCCCGCGCCGGCCGTTCCTCGGCCGGCGGGGCGCTGCCGCTGCTGGCCCTGCTGCTGGCGCTGGCCACGGCGGCGTTCGGCGGCTCGGTGATCGCCGGCATCGGGGACGCGCGGGACGACGCGGCGCTGGCGTCCGTCGGCGCGGACGCCAGGATCAGCGGCGTGAGCGAGCGGACGACGCTGCCCGACGGGCTGGTCCGCACGGTGCGCGACCTGGACGGCGTACGGGGCGCGGCACCGCTGCGGATCGAACACAGCGTGGCCCTGCCGGAGCCCGTGGCCGGGGACGGCGGAGCGAACGGGGACAGCGCCGGTACGGATACGAGTACGAGTACGGGCACGGGAAGCGGCAGCGCCGAGGACGTGGGGGCGGCGGCCATGGTGGGCGTCGATCCCGCCCGGTACGCCGAGCTGGCCCGGGCGACCGGGCTGCCGGCCTTCCCGGCCGCACGGCTGAAGGCCACCGGCCCCTCGGCCCCCCTGCCCGAGGGCACGGGGTCCGGCCCGGAGCGCGTCCTGCCGGCCATCGCCTCCCCGGCGGTGGCGGCCCGCCTGGGCAAGGAGCCGCAGGCGCTGGACACGCTGTCCGGGAACTTCAAGGTCCAGGTCGTGGGGACCACCCCGCGCGTCGCCTCGGTCTCCACCACGAACTTCCTGATCGTGAACTCCGCCGCCCTGGAGCAGCGGGCGCCCACCACGCTGCTCCTCACCGGCGCCCCGGACCCCGGGAAGCTGCACGCGGCAGTCGAGGGAAGCGGCAAGGAGTACGCCGTACAGCTGCGTTCCGAGGAGCGCGCGCGGTATGTGAACACCCCGATGCAGGCGGGGGCCGAGCGGATCTACCTCGCGGCCGTCGCGGCGGGCGCCGGATACGCGCTGCTGGCCGTACTGCTGTCGCTGCTCCAGACCGCGCCGGAGCGCAAGACGCTGCTGGCACGGCTGCGCACGATGGGGCTCACCACCGGGCAGGGCAGGCGGCTGCTGGCCTTCGAGGCGACGCCGCAGGCCCTGCTGGCGGCGGGCGGCGGTCTGTTCACCGGCTGGGCGACCATCGCCCTGCTCTCCCCCGGCGTCGATCTGGTCCCGCTGGCGCTCGCGGGCGTCGCCGGATCGGACACGAGCCCCGTCCTCCTGCGCACCGACCTCTGGTCGCTGGCGCTCCCGGCCGCCGGGGTCGTGGCGCTCGCCGCCGCGGTGGCGGGCGTTCAGGCGTGGTGGGCGAGCCGCCGCGGATCGATCACCGAACTCAGGGCAGGAGACTCCCGATGACCTCGTCCACCGAGACGGAAGGCACGGCCCGCGCGGCCGAAACGACGCTGGCGGAGCTGGAGCAGCGGGCCGCGGCCCACCGGGACCGCCCTTCCTACGGGCACGACGCGCTGATCGCCTGCGACCGCGTGGTGCGGATCTTCACCACGGACGGGGTGGAGGTGCAAGCCCTCCAGGGCCTCGATCTGCTCGTCACCGAGGGCGAGTTGATGGCTCTGGTGGGGGCGTCGGGCAGCGGCAAGTCGACGCTGATGAACATCCTGGCGGGCCTGGACGTGCCGACGGCGGGGTCGGCGAAGGTCGCGGGCTGCGATCTGCTGTCGATGGGCCCGAAGGAACGGCTGCGCTACCGCCGCGACGTGGTCGGGTTCGTCTGGCAGCAGACCGCCCGCAATCTGCTCCCGTATCTCACCGCGATCCAGAACATCACCCTGCCCATGCAGTTGCGCGGTGGCGGCGGCAAGCGCGAACGGGCCGCCCGCGCCGAGTCGTTGCTCACCATGCTCGACATTGTGGACTGCCGCGACCGGCGCCCCCAGCAGTTGTCCGGCGGGCAGCAGCAGCGGGTGGCCATCGCGGTGGCGCTGGCCAACTCCCCGTCCGTGCTGCTCGCGGACGAGCCGACCGGTGAGCTGGACTCGGCCACCGCGGAGCAGGTCTTCGCCGCGTTCCGGCGCGCCAACGAGGAGTTGGGCACCTCGATCGTGATCGTCACCCATGACCAGGCGGTCGCGAACGAGGTGCGGCGCACGGTCGCCATCCGCGACGGCCGTACCTCCTCCGAGGTGCTGCGCCGCACGGAGGTGGACGCGGCGACGGGCCAGGAGTCGCAGGTGGCCCGGGAGTACGCGATGCTCGACCGGGCGGGACGGCTCCAACTGCCCGCGGACTACACGCAGGCGCTGGGCATGGAGCACCGGGTGCTGCTGGAGCTGGAGCAGGACCACATCGGCGTCTGGCCGGACGCGCACGGAGCGGCCCCGGAGGAGCCGGGCAAGTAGGGCCGGCACCAGGACAGTTCGGGGGGCTGTCCGGATGGTTGCGGCATCGGGTGCGCCCGTAGCGTCGATCAGGTCATTCCCCCTGTTCCGAGGAGCGCCATGCGCGTCGCCCCGCTGTACCTCGCCGGCCTCGGACTGGCCGGTCTGCTCGCGGGGGCGGTGCCCGCGACCGCCGCCTCCCCGTCGCCCTCCCCCGCGCGCCACCACCTCGACTGGGGCCCCTGCCCGGACCGGTACGAGGAGCTGAACGCGGCGGGCGCGCAGTGCGCCGACGTCACCGTGCCCCTCGATCACTCCGATCCCGACGGCCGCACGATCCAGGTCGCCATCTCCCGGATCAAGGCCGCGGACCCCTCCCGGCGTCGCGGCATCCTCCTCTCCAACCCGGGCGGACCGGGCGGGGCCGGACTGGACAACACCCTGCGCCTGCGACCGGCGCTGGGTGACGTGGCGGACCGCTACGACCTGATCGGCTTCGATCCCCGCTTCCTCGGCGACTCCACCCCGGTCGGCTGCGCCCCGGCGGCGCCGGCCGTGCCGCCCGGTCCCGTCACCTCCGCGCGCCAGGACTTCGACAGATCGGTCCGAGCGGCCCGTGACACCGCGCGGCGCTGCGGCCGGTACGGGGACAACACCACGCTGCTCCCGCACGCCTCCTCGCGCAATGTGGCCCGCGACATGGACGTGATCCGGGCGGCGCTGGGCGAGCGCGGGCTCTCGTACTACGGCGTCTCGTACGGGGCCGATCTGGGCGCCGTCTACACCCAGCTGTTCCCGAGGCGGACGGACCGGATGGTGATCGACTCCAGCACCGACCCGACGGCCACCCAGTACGAGCTGTTCCGGTCGGCCGGGAAGCCGCTCGAAGAGGCCCTGGACGCCTGGGCCGGCTGGACCGCCCGACGCCACGGCGCCTATGCCCTGGGCCGCACGGCCGCCGAGGTGCGGGCCCGTGTGCAGCGGCTCCTCGACGGGGCGGAGAGACGCCCGGTGCCCGTCGCCGGGGTCCGGCTCGACGCCCCCGTCCTGCGGCTCGTGCTCCGGCAGCTGATCCAGCACGAGGAGTACGACGCGGCGCTCGCCGGTACGGTACGGGACCTGGTGGACGCGGCCGCCGGGAAGCCGGTCGAGCCCGGCCCCGAACTGGCCGCGATGCTGGAGATGCTCGCCTCCCCCGAGCTCGCGGACAGCATGCTGGGCGGTGCGGTGTTCATGTGCGGGGACGGCGGCTGGCCGGCCGGCGGATGGCCGCCCGACCCGGAGACGTACTGGGAGAACTCCCTGCGCAGCCGGGCCGAGCAGCCCGTCTTTGGCCCGTTCGTGAACGGGATGACGGCCCCTTGCGCGTTCTGGGAGACGGAACCGGCCGAGCCCGGCACGCCGATCGGCAACGACGTGCCCGTCCTGATGCTCCAGGCCCGCCGCGACAACAACGTGCCGTACGAGGGGGCGTTGGCCCTGCACCGCAGGCTGACCGGTTCGCGGCTGGTGACGGCGGACATCCGCGCGCACGGCGTCTACGGGCGCGGAACCGACGGGCTGCGGCCGGTGCCCTGCGCCGACCGGGCCGTCAACGACTATCTGCGCGACGGGACCCTGCCCGCGCACGACCTCACCTGCCGCGCCGCAGGGAGGTCCGAGCGATGATCAGCGGGCGTCCGGGGGCGCGGGGCCTTCGGCTCAGCGGGGGCCGACGGTGAACGGCAGGGCGCCGAGCTCGCCGCTCGTCGCGCGGCGCAGGGCGATCGAGCCGTACGGGGTCCGCAGCCGGAGCCAGCTGCCCGAGGACAGCAGCGACACCGGGAACCGCGGGTCGGCCCGGAGGAAGCCGAGGGACTGGGCCGCGTGGACGGCCCGGAGCGGAAGATCCGTGGTCCCGACCGGCCGGGACCAGATCTCCCGGCCGATACGGTCCCGCTCCGCACGGGTGCGCCGTTCCTCGGGCAGGGCCTCGTCCCGGGTGCGGAATTCGGTGACGGCTCCGTCCAGCGCGGCGCGCAGGGCGTCAGGCCCCGGTAGTCCCGGCTGCTCCCGCCAGGGCCCCCGGGGCGGCAGGACACCGGTCCAGGGCGGCCCGGTGACCGGGGCGGGCAGCGCACCGGCGCCCGGCTCAGGGGCACCCGCGGGGTCGCCGGGGGCGGGCACGTCGAGGGTTTCCAGCAGCTCCCCGGCCGACACCGTGACGTCGAGCGTCTCGGGGCGGGCCAGGCGGGCGGCGCGGACGGCGAGGACCTCGAAGGAGGGCGGACGGCCGAACACGGCCAGTGCGTCGCCGCCGCCCGCCTGCAACCGGACCGCGGCGGCCCGGTCGTAGTGGAGCAGCCGGCCGAGGAAGGCGGCGAGATCCGCCGCCTCCCTCGCGTCGGCGAACCGCAGCGACTGCACGGGCACGGTCATGCCGCGGCGGGCTCCTCTGCCAGGTACTGCTGGAGGAAGAGCTTCTCCTCGGCGGAGATCCGCCGGGGCCGCTCCGCCGCCAGGTCGTACGGCACGACGACGGTCGAGGCGCGTACGTACACCTGGTCGGCGTCCTTGATCTCATAGGCGATCGTCAGGGACGCGGCACCGATCTTCGTGACCCACGACTCGACGGTCACCGGCTCGTGCCGGTGGACCAGCGGCCGCACGTAGTCGATCTCGTGACGGGCCACGACGGACCCGCCCGAGAACGACGGCGAGCCGTCCCCGGGCGCCAGCCGGAACATGAAGTCGATGCGCGCCTCCTCCAGGTAGCGGAGGAAGACCACGTTGTTGACGTGGCCGAAGGCATCCATGTCCGACCAGCGCAGGGGGCAGCTGTAGAGGTGACGAGCCAAGACGATCAGCCTCGCGTGAGCTTCTTGTACGTGGCACGGTGCGGGCGGGCCGCGTCCGCGCCGAGCCGCTCGATCTTGTTCTTCTCGTACGACTCGAAGTTGCCCTCGAACCAGTACCACTTGGAGTCACCCTCGTAGGCGAGGATGTGCGTGGCGACGCGGTCCAGGAACCAGCGGTCGTGGGAGATGACCACAGCGGCGCCCGGGAACTCCAGGAGGGCGTTCTCCAGCGAGGAGAGCGTCTCGACGTCGAGGTCGTTGGTGGGCTCGTCGAGGAGCAGCAGGTTGCCGCCCTCCTTGAGCGTCAGCGCCAGGTTGAGGCGGTTGCGCTCACCACCGGACAGGACGCCGGCCGGCTTCTGCTGGTCCGGGCCCTTGAAGCCGAACGCGGAGACGTAGGCGCGCGAGGGCATCTCGACCTGGCCGACGTTGATGTAGTCCAGCTCGTCCGAGACGACGGCCCAGAGGGTCTTCTTCGGGTCGATGTTGGCGCGGGACTGGTCGACGTAGGAGATCTTGACCGTGTCGCCGACCTTGATGGCGCCGCTGTCCGGCGTCTCCAGGCCCTGGATCATCTTGAACAGCGTGGTCTTGCCCGCGCCGTTCGGACCGATGATGCCGACGATGCCGTTACGGGGCAGCGTGAACGACAGGTCGTCGATGAGGACCTTGTCGCCGAAGGCCTTCGAGAGGTTCTCGACCTCGACGACGATGGAACCGAGCCGCGGGCCCGGCGGAATCTGGATCTCCTCGAAGTCCAGCTTCCGCATCTTGTCCGCCTCGGCCGCCATCTCCTCGTACCGGGCGAGTCGGGCCTTGGACTTGGTCTGGCGGCCCTTGGCGTTGGAGCGGACCCACTCCAGCTCCTCCTTGAGCCGCTTCTGGCGCTTCTCGTCCTTGCGGCCCTCGACCTTGAGACGGGTGGCCTTGCGCTCCAGGTACGTGGAGTAGTTGCCCTCGTAGGGGATCGCGCGGCCGCGGTCGAGCTCCAGGATCCACTCGGCGACGTTGTTCAGGAAGTACCGGTCGTGGGTGACGGCGACGACGGCACCCGGGTACTTCGAGAGGTGCTGCTCCAGCCAGTTCACCGACTCGGCGTCGAGGTGGTTGGTGGGCTCGTCGAGGAGGAGCAGGTCCGGGGCCTCGATGAGCAGCTTGCAGAGCGCCACGCGGCGCTTCTCGCCACCGGAGAGGTTGGTGACGGGCCAGTCGCCGGGCGGGCAGCCCAGGGCGTCCATGGCCTGCTCCAGCTGCGCGTCCAGGTCCCACGCGTTGGCGTGGTCCAGGTCCTCCTGGAGCTTGCCCATCTCGTCCATGAGCGCGTCGGAGTAGTCGGTCGCCATCAGCTCGGCGACCTCGTTGAAGCGCTTGAGCTTGCCCATGACCTCGGCGGCGCCGTCCTGGACGTTCTCCAGGACGGTCTTCTCCTCGTCCAGCTTCGGCTCCTGCATGAGGATGCCGACGCTGAAACCGGGCGAGATGAAGGCGTCACCGTTGGACGGCTGCTCCAGGCCCGCCATGATCTTCAGCACCGTGGACTTACCGGCACCGTTGGGCCCCACGACACCGATCTTCGCGCCGGGCAGGAAGTTCAGGTTGACGTCATCGAGAATCACCTTGTCGCCGTGCGCTTTGCGCGTCTTGCGCATGGTGTAGATGTACTCAGCCAAGAGAAACCGTCCGGCAGCAATAGAGGTGTGGGCAGATACACCCCATCTTGCCTGACAGCCCTCCCCGGACGGAAACCCGTCCGGGGACCGACACGGGAGCGACGTCACTTCCCGCGTGCGATTGGTCACTCACCGTCGGAGTGCGGTGCCTTCCGGCGGAGGAGGAAGACGGCGCCGCCGCCCACGACGAGCAGTCCGATGGCGACCGCGGCGAGCATCGGGGTGGCGCTGGAGCCACCGGTCTCGGCGAGGTCGCCCGCCGGCCCCGAGGTGGCGGAGCCGGTCGTGGCCGGGACGGACTGCTGGGCGCTCCGCGTGCCGATGTCGTTGCCCGCGTCGCCCGCGCCCTCGCGGTCCAGGACACTGCCGCTGGTGGCGCAGTCCAGCACCCCGGTGAAGGTCCTGGCGAACCCGCCGGGCCCGGTGATGGTGAAGTCGTACGCCTGGTCCTCGGCGACGGGGACCGTCACCGTGCGGGTGGCCCCGGCGGCGATGGTGTGCTCGGTTCCGGCCAGCTCGAAGGTGAAGGGCAGGTCGCCCCGGTTGGCGGCCGTGATGTCGACACCGCCCTCGGCGCAGTTCTTCCGCGCGGTCAGTGCGGGGGCGGCACCCTTCTCGGCCCAGGTGGCGCCGGCCCGCGCGGAGACCGTGGACTCGCTGGAGCCGGCCAGGATCTGGGTCTGGGTGCGGCCGGTCCCGACGAGGGCCCGGCCGACCGGCACGGAGGTGGTTGCCTGGACGGTCAGGGAGGCGGTGCCGTCGGCGGTGTCCTTCGGCACGGCGAAGTAGAGCCGGTCCCCGTCCGCCGCGGCGGTGACGGGGGCGCCCTTCTCGTCCGTGACCGCGATGCCGCTGACCGCCGCGTCCACCGGGGGCGACACCGAGACCTGGTCCGCGGCGGTGCGGACGGTCACGGGGCCGAGCCGCTCACCGGCCCGGCCGGAGACGGCGGCCGGCTCCAGGGTGAGCGAGGCCCGGGGCTCCTTCGTCTCGCGCGCGTTGCGGTGCAGCCAGTCGGCGAGCTTCTCCGCCTGCTTGTCCGAGGCCGTGACATCGGCGTCGTCCGAGTAGCGCCAGATGGCGACCTGGGTCCCCGCCGCGGCGGTCCGCTCGGTCAGCGGGCCGGTGCCGGCCGCGTCGGCGAGCGCGGCCAGGTCGTCGACCTGGGGGTAGGAGTGCTGGAGGATCCAGCGGATCTTCCCCGCGTTCCGGTTGGTGCTCAGCGAGGTCTCGGCCCAGGGGGTCTCCAGGTACCTCGCCTGGTCCTGGGTGGGGTTGTGGAGGTCGATGCAGTAGGTCTTGAGCTTGCCGCCGCCGTCCACGGTCATCTCGAACAGTCCGGCGGGCAGCACCTGGGTCCGGTCGGGTGCGCCGCCCTCCCCCGCGACGCGGAGCACGGCGCTGTCGAAGGTCTTCAGCCCGTCGAGCACCGCGGCCGCGCCGCCGTGGTGCCGGCCCGGGTCGTCGGCCGCCGCCGGTCCGGCGCCGACGAGTGCGGCAGCCGCGACGAGACCGGAGAGCAGCAGCGCGGCGACCGGGCGGCGGATGCCGCGGCCGGGAGGCGCCCCTGTCGTGCCGGACGACGCAGCGGACGCTGAAGACGCAGAAAACACAGAATTCCCCTCCGGGCGAGGCCCTCGCGCATGGTGCGCGTGTGGGGAATGCCTCGCCAGCAGACCCAAGTGACCCGTGAGCACTGGGAATCCTAAAGAACGGGGCAAGGGCAGTCCCCCGTACTGCCCTTGCACAACCATTCCGAATCGGAATCGTTATCGCGCGACGGCCGGCAGCGCTTGTCGGCGATCGGCCTTTTCAGGACACCGCGGCCATTGCGTCGACGTGTTCCCGCTGTTTCGGCGACTCCCGCGCATCGCCGTCCGTGACACTTTCCGGACGCTCCGTCAGAACAGGTTCCGCTCGGGCCGCTCGACGGAAGGCGGCCGTTCCCCGGCTCAGGTCGTGGCCGACCGCGACGGCCTCGACATCGACAAACGTCCTTCGCTGACCGGCTTGTTCCTCCTCACGGACCTTCAACCGGCCGTGCACGACAAGGGGTTCGCCGACCGAAACGGAACCGGCCAGATTCGCGGCGAGCGTCCGCCAGGACCAGACGGTGTAGAAGCTGGTGCGGCCGTCGGCCCAGAGCTGTTTCTCACGGTCCCAGCGCCGCGGAGTCACGGCGAAACGGAATCGCGCCATTCCACCGGTGGCCGTCTCGCGGAACTCGACCGCCGTCGCGGCGTTACCCACCAGTGTCACCAAGGTCTCGTTCATTTCCCGCCCCGCTTTCCTTGTCGTACCGGATCGCACCGCTCGTACCGCATCGCACCGCTCGTACCTCCGCGGGCGCCGGTGGGGTGCGGACTCCATGGTGGACGCCGGGCGGGAATCACGTCGGGGCCTGTGGACTACCGGCCGGTTGTGGAGAACTCCGTCACCGCCACGTACCGTTCGCGCACTTCCCGGTAGCGCACCAGCTCGGCGGCGACCGGATCCAGCACCCGGGCCCGGCCGCATCCGGCGGCCGCCTCGCGCAGCCGCCGTTCGGCGTCCTGCCCGTACCGCCTGGCCGGTCCCCGGATGGCCGCGGCGCAGGACCACTCCACGAGCGGGCCGCCGACGACTCCGGCCAGCATGATGAGCGCGGGCGTGACGAGCCCCGGCTCCAGGACGCCGATGATCTGGCCGACCAGCCACAGGCCGCCGAAGATCTGGAGGAGCGTCATCGACACCTGGGCCAGCACCGCGGCGGGCCACCACTTCGGCCGGGGCGGCTTGACCGGACGGCCGCCGAGCGGGGTTCCGGCGATCGCCCCCTGTCCCGCCCCCGTTCCGCCGCCCCGCTTGGACGCGCCGGCGGTCCCGGCCTTGACCGCGAGTTCGTCCAGCGCCTCGGACAGCCCCTTCGCCCCGTTGAACGCGGCCTCGCGCACCGCCTGCGCCCAGGGTCCCGGCAGCCCGTCGGCGGCGTCGTCCGCGACGATCCGCACCGCCTGCTCGACCCGCTGCCGGGCCGTCGGTTCCTCCTCGGGCGGGGTCAGCGCCTGGCCCATCCGGTCCAGGCTGCCGGGCAGGCCCCGGTTCTCGTACCAGCGCCAGAGCCGCAGCCACGGCGTCCCGCAGGCCCGCCCGGCGTTCCTGCGCCACTCCCGCTCGGCGGCCTCTCCGGCGGCCGCCGCGCCGACGGCCTCGGCCAGCCGGTCGGTGAACTCGTCGCGGGCCAGCTCGCCGAGTCCGGGCCGGCCCTCGGCCACGTAGACCGGGCGCAGCCGGGCCGCCGCCGCGTCGACGTCGGCGGAGAGGCGGCGGGTGGCGGCCGTGCGGTCCTGGACGAACCGGCCGACCATCTCGCGGAGTTCGGGCACTCCGTCGCCGGTGAGCGCGGACAGGGACATGACGGTGGCACCGGGTTCGCCGTGCTCGCCGAGCGCGATGCCGTCCTCGTCGAGGAGGCGGCGCAGGTCGTCGAGGACGAGGTCGGCCGCCTCGCCCGGCAGCCGGTCGGTCTGGTTGAGGACGACGAAGGTGACCTCGGCGTGCCCGGCGAGCGGGCGCAGATAGCGCTCGTGGAGGGCGGCGTCGGCGTACTTCTCCGGGTCGACGACCCAGATCACCGCGTCGACCAGGGCCAGCACCCGGTCCACCTGGTCGCGGTGCTCGGTGGCCGCCGAGTCGTGGTCGGGCAGGTCGACCAGGACGAGTCCCTGGAGCGCCTCGTCGAAGGCGGCGGGACCGGGGTGGGGCCTGCGCCGCAGCCGGCCGGGGACGGCGAGGCGGTCCAGCAGTCCGGCGGCCCCGTCGGTCCAGCTGCACGCGATGGGCTGGGAGGTGGTGGGCCGGCGCAGCCCGGTGTCGGAGATCGGGGCTCCGGCGAGCGCGTTGAACAGGGTCGACTTCCCGCTGCCGGTGGCTCCCGCGACGGCGATGACCGTGTGCCGCGAGGAGAGCCGCTGCCGGGCGGCGGCCTCGTCCAGCACGCGTCCCGCCTCGGCGAGGGTGTCCCGGTCGAGCCGGGCGCGGGAGAGCCCGACGAGCTCGCGCAGGGCGTCGAGCCGGGGCGGCAGCGGCCCGCCGGAGGGGACGTACGCCTCGACCTGCGGCTCCACGTCGTCCTCGGCGGGTGCCCGGGGGGCGGCTTCCCCGGCCTCACGGGCCTCGGCCGCCGCGGCACGCCGGGCGATGAGCCCGTCGTCCCAGCGCCCGCCCCCGCTCCGGCCCGCCACCTCCCCGTCCGGCTTCGCACCGCCGCCACCGTTGCCGACACCGCCACCGTCACTGCCGCTGCTGCCGTTGCCGTTGCTGTTGTCCTGGTCCGTGACGGCGGTCATCGCTGCCACCTCTCCTTCTGCAGTACGGAAAGCGCGGCGATCAGTTCGGCCTGGGGTTCGGGGGCGACGTCGAGCGCGTCGAGCGGGGCGAGGCGGCGGTCGCGTTCGCCGCCGAGTACCTGGTCGAGGTAGGTCGTCAGCAGCTCACCGCCCTTGTCGCGGAGGCGCAGCGCGCCCTGGGCACCGATGCGTTCGGCGAGCTGCTCCCCCGCCGCCCGGGCGCGCCGCCCGCCGAGGAGGGCGGCCGCGAGCAGTGCGGCGACGGTCTCGGGGGCGGGTGCCACATTGCGTTCGAGCTGGCGCACCTCCTCCTCGGCCAGTTCCTCCAGGACCCGCCGCCACCGGCGTACGGCGACGGAGATCCGGCCCTCGATGTCCTCGGCGGGCCCCCAGCCGCCGGCCTCCCGTCCGGCGTCCTCGAACCGGAACAGACCCCCGGCGGGCTCGCGGCGCCACTGGGTGCGGATCTGTTCGTCGGCGGCGGAGACCGAGCACTGGAGCAGGGCCACCAGGCTGTCGACGAGGGCTTCGAGGAGCTCCTCGGGCGAGCTGTAGAGCGGGTAGCCGCGCCACCGGGTCCGCGCGTCCCCGGAGAGCACGGCACCGCTCTGGAGGCGGCGCCGGATCCGGGCGGCCTCCTTGCCGTACGCGTCCTGGACCACCCCGGTCAGCCGTACGGAGGCGGCGTACTGGGCGGCGACGGCGGAGGCCAGTGAGGGCATCCGCACGTTGAGCGACTCGATGACGCCGGACGCGGTGCGCCCCACCGCCTGCTGCCGGGCGGCGGGGTCCTGGGCCCGGTGGGCGAGCCAGGCGCGCAGCGGGGCGACGGCGGTGGTGGGGAGCAGTCCGCTGCCGCCGCCCGCGGACTCGGGCAGCTCCGGGATGGTGAACCGGGGTACGTCCCCGAGTCCGGCCCGGGTCAGCAGCGCCGCGTACTGCCGGGACACCTCGGCGATCACCTGGTGGGGCACCCGGTCGAGGACGGTGACGAGGGCCGCGTCGTACTCCTTCGCGGTACGCAGCAGGTGCCAGGGCACGGCGTCGGCGTAGCGCGAGGCGGTGGTGACCATCACCCAGACGTCGGCGGCGCAGATGAGTTCGGCGGCGAGGACCCGGTTGCGTACGACGAGCGAGTCGATGTCGGGGGCGTCCAGGAGGGCGAGTCCGCGGGGCAGGCTCAGAGCGGTCTCCACCCGCAGTGCGGTCTCCCCGTCCTCGCCCCGGGCCGCGAGGTCGTCCAGCCCGTCCGGGTCGGGCGTCTGACCCGGCGGCAGCCAGATCCGGGTCAGCTGGGGCAGGACCCGCACCCCGGCGAACCAGTGGTGGTCGTCCGGGTGACAGACCAGCACCGGGGTCCGCGTGGTGGGCCGCAGTACCCCGGCCTCGCTGAGCCGGCATCCCACCAGCGAGTTGACCAGGGTGGACTTCCCGGCCCCGGTGGATCCGCCGATCACGACGAGCAGCGGCGCCTCGGGGTCCTTGAGGCGTGGCAGGAGGTAGTCGTCGAGCTGGGCGAGGAGTTCGACCCTGGTCTGCCGGGCGCGTTCGGCCCCCGGCAGGGGCAGTGGAAGACGCACGGCGGCGACACGGTCGCGCAGGGCGGAAAGTGCGTCGATGAGCTGAGGCCGTACGTCCATGGTCACCACATGCGAAGAATGCCCAATTTTAGATACTTTTTGAAGCGTATAGCCCTCTCTGCGCGGCGGTTCCACCCTCTGGACAGAGTCAGGACAGAGGGGACGAGTGGGGCGGGGGCATAACGAGTGCACAACACCCGGCGCGAGGGGAGCGAAAACCGATGCAGGAATCGCACCTACCTGCGATTATCGGTTCGCTTCACCGAACCTCCACATCGTGCCACGCAGGTGAAGCAACCGGGTCCAGGGGATCGGAGCCCTATCCTTGTCCCGGCACGGCCACGGAACCACCGATCAGGACTCCCGGCCCCCGTAGCTCAGTGGATAGAGCAGGCGCCTTCTAAGCGCTTGGCCGCAGGTTCGAGTCCTGCCGGGGGCACACCGACCGCACCACCGAGAGGCCCTCCGCACCGGAGGGCCTTTCGTCGGTCAGGGGGACGCTAGCGAGCGCGGCGTCATGGCGGCGTAAGCGGCGCCCCGCCCCTCACGCGTCCCGGCGGCGGAGCAGCAGCAGGGCCCCGAGCGTGAGCGCCGTCGTGCAGGCGGCGACCAGGAGCAGGGAGGGCCAGGGGCCCAGGCTGCCCACGGTGTCGGCGGCGGCGTCCGAGGTCTGGGTGAGCTTTTCCAGGGCAGCCGTCGGGGAGAGTCCGGCGACCCAGCGTTCGGCGTCGCCGAAGAGGGGGCCGAACAGGGACGGCAGGAGCAGCAGGCCGATCACCGTGGTGACCGCACCGGCGGAGTGGCGTACGAGGGTGCCGACGGCGAGGCCGAGGACGGCGGCCACCGCGAAGGACGCGGCGATGCCGAACAGGGCGGGCAGCGGCTCGCCCCGGGCGTACCGGCCCTCCGGCAGCATGGCGTCCCCGACGAGGTAGGCGGCCGTGCAGGAGACCAGGGCGAGGAGGTACATCGCGCCCGCCACCAGCGTCGCCTTGGCGGCGAGGACCCTGCCCCGGCGGGGGCAGGCGGCGAACGTCGTGCGGATGGTGCCGCTGCTGTACTCCCCCGAGGCGACGAGCGCCCCGACGACCGCGGCCAGCATCTGGGCGACGACGGTGAGCGTGAGGCTGCCGCCGAGGACGGTGTCGTCGGGTTGCAGGCTGCCGGTGGCGGCGATGAACACCGCGCCGACGACGGGCAGTACGCCGGTGGCCGCGGTCGTCCACACCGTGGAGCGCACGCTGCGGAACTTGATCCCTTCGTAGGCGAGGGCCTCCCGGAAGCCGGTCCGGTTACGGTTCCGGTTACGGTTACGGCGGGTGTCGGACAGCGCGGGCGTGGTCGTGTTCGTGGTCATCGGACTGTCTCCTTCCTGGGTGCCGACGAGCTCCTGTCCTCGGCCCGGTACTCCACCGATGACCGTGAGAGCGTCGTGTAGACCTCCTCCAAGGAGGAGTGGGCGGGGATGAGTTCGTGGACGGCGACCCCGTGGTCCCGGGCCAGGTCACCGATGGCCGGGGCGTCGGGGCCGTCGACCCGCCAGCCGCCCCGGGCGTCCAGTCGTACGCGCGCTCCGGCCGCTTCCAGCAGGGTGCGCAGCCGTTCCGGTTCGGGGGACCTGACGAGGGTGTGCGCGCGGGAGTTGGACGCGATGAAGTCGCGCATGCCCGTGTCCGCGATGAGCCGGCCCTGTCCGATCACGATGAGGTGGTCGGCCGTCAGTTCCATCTCGCTCATGAGGTGGCTGGAGAGGAAGACCGTGCGGCCCTCCGCCGCCAGGGACTTCATGAGTCCGCGGATCCAGCGGATGCCCTCGGTGTCGAGGCCGTTGACCGGCTCGTCGAGGATCAGCACCTCCGGGTCCCCGATCAGTGCCGCCGCGATGCCCAGCCGCTGGCCCATGCCGAGCGAGAAGCCCTTGGTGCGCCTGCGGGCCGTCTCCACGGGGAGGCCGACCAGGTCCAGCACCTCCTCCACGCGACGGCGCGGGATGCCGTTGCTCGCGGCGAGTCCGGCCAGGTGGTGGTAGGCGGACCGGCCGCCGTGGACGCCCTTGGCGTCGAGCAGGGAGCCGACCGCCCGCAGCGGTACGGGCAGGTCCGCGTAGGCCTTGCCGCCCACGGTGACGCGCCCCGCGGTCGCGGAGTCGAGGCCCAGGATCAGGCGCATGGTGGTCGATTTCCCGGCGCCGTTCGGGCCGAGGAAGCCGGTCACCCGGCCCGGCCGGACCGTGAACGACAGCCGGTCGACGGCGGTTCGCCCGCCGTAGCGTTTGGTGAGTTCCGTTGCCTGGATCATGCGGCCGACGCTACGAGCGGGGGGCCGATGGCGAATCCTCCGCCGGAAGTCGCTTCCTGCTCCCGTCGGAGTAGGGCATCCCGGTGCCGCCCGCGCGCGTTCTTCGGAGGGGGCAGCCGGTGCCCGGGCCGGGCCGGCTCACCTGGCCGCTCCTCTGACGCCCACCCCACGACGCGTTGCCGGCGGACGGCCTGGACCACGCCGAACGGGCGTACACGGGCACGGAGGCGCACCCGGCGCGCCGGAAACCGTACACGCGCCTGCTGCGCGGTCTTCCGCGCCGGGCACCGGGCGTGCTCGGGTACTCCTAGCGTTCTCCCGCCCTGACCAGGCCCGTTTCGTAGGCGAGGACCACCAGCTGGGCCCGGTCGCGGGTGCCGAGCTTCGTCATCGTCCGGCTGACATGGGTCTTCGCGGTCAGCGGGCTCATGATCAGCGCCTTGCCGATCTCCTCGTTGGACAGCCCGGCGGCGACGAGCGCCATCACCTCACGCTCCCGGCCGGTGAGCACGGCGAGCCGTTCGGCGCCCGCCGCCTCGGGGGCCTTCAGCCGGGCGAACTCCTCGATCACCTGGCGGGTCACGGCGGGGGCGAGCAGGCTCCGGCCCGCCGCGACCGTGCGGATCGCGGCACGCAGGTCGTCCGGTTCGATGTCCTTCAGCAGAAAGCCCGCCGCGCCGTGCCGGAGGGCCTCGAAGACGTACGCGTCGACCTGGTACGTGGTGAGCATGACGACACGGACCCGGTCGAGCGAGCGGTCCTCGGCGATCCGGCGGGTGGCCTCCAGGCCGTCGACGCCGGGCATCCGGACGTCCATCAGCACGACGTCCGGGCGGGTCGTCCGGACCGCCTCGACGGCCCGGGCCCCGTCGGCGGCCTCCGCGACCACGACCAGGTCGTCGGTGAGGTCGAGCAGGGCGCGGAACCCGGCCCGTACGACGGTCTGGTCATCGGCGAGGACCACGCGGACGATCCCCGGCGGGCCCGCCGCGCGCTCCACCTGCCCGCTCACGGGGCCGCTCCCCCGGTTCCGTACGGCATCGTGCTCATGAGGCCGCTCCCCCGGTTCCGTACGGCGTCATGTTCATGGGGCCGCTCCCTCCGTCGGCAGTTCGGCGCGGACGCGGAATCCGCCGCCCGGCACCGGACCGTACGTGACGTCGCCGCCCACCGCGACCGCTCGCTCCCGCATGCCGATCAGGCCGAAGCCCCGGTCGGCGGGCGGGACGGCGGGCGGCGGCGCCGGGGGGCCGTCGTCCACGACCTCGACGGTCACCCGGGTGGCGTCGCGGGTCACCGACACCGCGGCGTGCCGCGCCGCGGAGTGCTTCACCACGTTGGTCAGCGCCTCCTGCACGATCCGGTACGCCGTGGCCTCGACGACCGCGGGTAGGCCGGCGCCCCCCGTCTCCCGCCGCAGGCTGACCCGCACGCCGCCCGCCTCGACCCCCGCGACCAGTTCGTCCAGCTGGCCGAGGCGGGGCGCCGGCGCCGTGGACTCCGTAGCGCGCAGGACGGACAGCGTGGCGCGCAGTTCCCGTACGGCTTCCTTGCCGGAGGCACGTACCTGGGTCATCGCCTGCCGCGACACCTCCGGCGCGGCGTCCAGCGCGTCCAGGGCCACCCCGGCCTGCACGGTCATCGCGCTCACCGTGTGCGCGAGGATGTCGTGGATCTCCCGGGCGACCCGTGCCAGCTCCTGGCGCACCCGGCGGGCGGCCTCCCGCTCGCGGTCCTCCTCGGCCCGCGCGGCGCGCGCCGCGTACTCCGTCAGCAGTTCCCGGCGGGTGCGCACCACCTCACCCAGGAGGAGCGGCACGAGCGGCCAGACCAGCTCCAGGACGGGCAGCCCCTGCGGGTTGACCACGTCCCGGCCGACCTTCAGCGCCACCGCGCCCGAGACCGTCGCGGCGATCACCCCGGTCCACAGGGTGCGCCGGCGGTCGCCCAGCACCGCGACCGTGTACAGCGCGACGATCACCGGGAGGTTCAGCAGTTCGCCGATGTGCCCGTGCAGCGCCCACCCGGCACAGGCCGCCCCGGTCACACAGACCACCGGAACGGGCCAACGGCGGCGGCAGACGAGCGCCGCCAGCGAGACCACGAGGAGGACCCAGGTCAGCGCGTCGGCCTGCCGGTAGCCGGGCTCGTTGACGGCCGCGTCGGCGGTGGTCAACACCCCCACCACCGTCACCACCAGCAGGTCCGCGACGATCGGCGGCAGAACCCGCGCACGGGCGGCCAGGCGGTCGAAGGTCATCACCCCCTCACGGTAGGAGGCAGGGGGCCGGGCCGCATACGACAGCGGGAGTAGCTGCGGGAGGGCGGCGGGCGGCTCGGGCGGCCGTGCACATCGGGCAGGAGTTCGGACATACCCGGGCGGGAGTTCGGGCACGGCGCAACCTTCCGTCCGGCAGGACGTTCGGCAGGGCGTGGGAGCGGGCAAATCGATCAGGTGGGCCCGAAGGCGGAATCCCCGCCGCAGGGCGCTCCCGACCGTCCCGTCACCCGGCGGGCGCACGCGGCTCCCCGCCGCCGTCCGCCCGCCGGTCCCGCCGACCCCACACCGAAGCGCCCGCGTGAACTACGCACCATCAGGGAAAGGAGCGCCGCGATGGCGACGCCGCTGTCTGCAGCCAGGCTGCTCAAAGCCCTCCGCGACGAAGGCCTCCACGTCGTCGAACACCGGAGCTGGCGTACCAACAACCGGAACCACAAGGGACCCTGGGGTCCGACGCACGGCGTGATGATCCATCACACCGTCACCTCGGGCACCGCGTCCTCCGTCGAACTCTGCTACAACGGCCACTCCGCCCTGCCCGGCCCGCTCTGCCACGGGGTCATCGCCAAGGACGGGTCCGTCCACCTCGTGGGGAACGGCCGGGCCAACCACGCCGGGCTCGGCGACGACGACGTCCTGCGCGCGGTCGTCGCGGAGAAGGCGCTGCCCCCGGACAACGAGGCCAACACCGACGGCAACCGGCACTTCTACGGCTTCGAATGCGTCAACCTCGGTGACGGCAAGGACCCCTGGCCGGCCGCCCAGCTGCTGGCGATCGAGCGGGCCGCAGCCGCCGTCTGCCGGGCGCACGGCTGGTCGCAGCGGTCGGTGATCGGGCACCTGGAGTGGCAGCCGGGCAAGATCGATCCGCGCGGGTTCACCATGAACGCGATGCGCACGCGGATCGCCAAGCGGCTGGGCGGTTCCCCGGACGGGCCCTCCGATCCGCCGCCGAAGCCGACGTACGAGCCGTTCCCGGGGGCCGCGTTCTTCAAGGTCGGCCGCACCAGTGCGGTCGTCACGGCGATGGGCAGGCGTCTGGTGTCCGAGGGCTGCGGCCGGTACACGGTGGGTCCCGGCCCGGCCTGGTCCGAGGCCGACCGGAAGTCGTACGCCGCCTGGCAGCGCAAGCTGGGCTACACGGGCGGCGACGCGGACGGCGTTCCCGGCAAGAGCAGTTGGGACCGGCTGAAGGTGCCCAACGTGTGACCGCAGCACGTCCGGCTCCTCCCCCTCGCCGCCCCGGGTGAAGGGGAGGAGCCGGGCGGCGTCGACGGCCACGGCGGTTCCTTGTGGTTTCCTCGTAGCGCCGGTGGCGCCCGGCGGCCCGCCGATGGAGCGCCGACGAGATCCGAGGGACGGTGCGATGAGGGCCGAGGTGCGAACGGTGGCGGCCGGGGAGCTGAACCGGTACGCCGACGGGATCCGCGACGTGTACGCGCGGGCGTTCGCCGCCCCGCCCTGGAACGAGGATCCGGCGCAGGCCGACAGCTATGCGGAGCGGCTCGCACGGGACGCGCTCCGGCCCGGCTTCACGGCCGCGGTGGCGACGGCCGGGGAGACGGTGACGGGTTTCGCCACGGCCTGGATCACCCCGGAGGCCTTTCCGGCCGACCGCAGCTACGGGCAGGTCGCCGAGGCGCTGGGGCCCGGGCGGACGCGGGCGTGGCTCTGCGGTGCGCTGGAGGTGAACGAGTTGGCGGTGGCGCCGGAGGCGCACGGCGCGGGGCTCGGCGCGGCGCTGCTGCACGCGGTGACGGGGCCCGCCCCGGACGGCCGTTGCTGGCTGCTGACCTCCGTGCGGGCCGGGTCGGCGCTGCGCCTGTACGAGCGGGCCGGCTGGCAGCGGGTCGACGCGCCCGTGCCCGGCGCGGCCGGTCTCGTGGTGCTGCTCGGCCCCCGCCATCCGCGGCGGGCGGAGGCGGGGGCGGGAGACCGGTGACCCCCCGCGTACGGAGGGGCGCCCAGCCCTACAGCGCGACGGCCAGCAGGACGCACGCCACCAGCGCGAACGCGGTGCGCACCCGGTGGAGGGTGTTCCAGCGGGATTCGAAGGCCGCGCGGGCCGCACTGTCGTCGCCGCCCTCGGAGGCGGCGAGGGCGTTGTTGAGCGGGATGTTCCCGACCACGGTCACCAGGTGACCGGCGACCACGCAGATCAGCGCCCCCAGGACGGCGGGCCCCGCCGCCTCGCCGGGCTCGCCGAGGCCGGTGAAGAACGCGGCGGCGGGCAGCGCGACGACGCCGAGGAACAGGACCAGGAAGACGGGGCCGGGGACCTTCTCGTTGAAGCGGCGCATGGCCGCCGTGAACTGCTCGTCCGTCAGGTCGCCGAGGCCGGGCATGATCGCGATCAGGAAGGTCAGCATGAAGCCCGCGTAGAGGCCGTTGACGATCGTGGCGAGCACGAGGAAGAGGGAGGTCATGGCGGACATCATGACCCGGAACGGCGTTTCACCGGACCCACTTTCGAATGACCGTGCGAAGAGTTTCGGCCCCGGTGGCCCCGGCGGCCCCGGGCCGAGCGGGCCGAGTCGGCCGAGCGGGCGGGCCGAGCGGGCCCCCAAGGACACACGTCCCGCTCGGCCTCCTCCGCCCGCTCGGCCTCCTCGGACCTCCGGCCGCTCCGCCTCAGCCCATCTCGCCCTCGCCCGGTTCCGGCTCGTCGTCCGTTCCGGATCCCCGCTCGATCCGGTCCGCCTGCCCGATGGCCTTGGCCAGCTTCGTGACGGAGCTGTCCTCGGTCGCCTCCGCCAGCCCGGCGGACCGTGAGGCGAGTTCGCCGAGGCCGGGTGCGCCGGGCAGGTCGCCGCCGCGCAGGTGGTCGGCGAAGTAGGCCGCCACCGCCGCTACTTGGAGCCGGTCGCCCCCGCCGCTCCACAGGGAGCCGTCGACCGCCCCGGTCGTCGCGGTTCCGGTCTCTTCCTGGGCCTCGCGGGTCTTGGGGTCGAGCCAGCGCACAGTGGCCTTGGCCACGGTGCCGGACGCGCCCTCACGCAGCCGTACGGCGTACAGGGCGGTCACCGTGTGGCCGGGGCCCACCTCGCCGCCGTCGACGCTGTCGTCGCGGAAGTCCTCGTCGGCGACCTTGCGGTTCTCGTAGCCGATCAGCCGGAACTGCTTCACGGTCTTCCGGTCGAACGCCACCTGGGCCTTGGCGTCGCGGGCCCGGATCTCCAGGTGGGCGGGCAGCTGGTCGACGAAGACCTTGCGGGCCTGCGTCTCGTCACCGACGTACGTGGTGTTCCCGTCGCCCTTGTTGGTGAGCCGCTCCATGAACGCGTCGCCGTAGTCGCTGCCGACGCCGACGCCGAAGAGGGTGATGCCGTACTCCCGGCGGGTGGAGTCGATCTTCTCCAGGATCCCCTCGGCTTCGGTGTCGCCGGTGTTGGCCAGTGCGTCGGAGAGGAGCACGACCCGGTTGGTGGCGCCCTTGCGGTGGCCCTCGACCGACTCCTCGTAGCCGAGGGTGATGCCCGCCTCCACGTTGGTGGACTGGTCCGGCCGCATCTCCTCCACCACGTCCTTGATCCGGTTCCGGTTGCCCTGGAGGCGGGTCATCGGCAGCCGGGTCTCGGCCGCGTCGCTGAAGGTGACCAGGGAGATGGAGTCGTCGTCGCGCAGTTCGTCGGTGAGGATGGTCAGCGACTTCCTGACCAGGTCCAGGCGACCGGTCTCGGCCATGGACCCCGAGATGTCGACGACGAACGTGAGGGCCGCGGGCGGCCGTTCGGCGGTCGACGGGGCGGCCTCGGTGGCCAGGCCGACGCGGAGCAGCGACCAGTCGGAGGCTCCGGTTCCACCGCCCCCGCCCTTCCCGGAGCCGATGCGCGCCCCGTCGACGTTCACCGAGAAGCCGGGGCCCTTGGGCCGTTCGTACCCCTGGCGGAAGCTGTTGACGAACTCCTCGGGGCGCACCTCCTCGGGAGAGGGCAGCCTGCCGTCGCCGAGGGTGCGGCGCGCGTAGCCGTAGCTGGCGGTGTCCACGTCCAGGGCGAAGGTGGAGAGGTAGTCGGGTGCCGCGAAGCCCGGCCCGCTCTCGTCACCGGACTCCCCCGTCGGCGCGGCAGACCGGCCCTTCTCGGGCGCCGCCGCGTCCGGCGCGGGCTGTCCGCCGCCGGTCGATCCCTGCCCGTTCCGCGTATCCGAGGTCAGGTCGCGCTTGCCTTCCGAGGCGCTGTCGCCGCTGCCGCACGCGGTGAGGACCATGGCGCCCGCCAGAAGGAGCGCCATGGCGCCCGCCCGGCCCCCCGCCCGGACACCTGCCCTGCCTTCCGTCCACTTCTCGTGTCGTCGGCCTGCCTGGTGCATGTGTAACCCCCCACGTCGTCACGATGTCCTCGACATCTGTGAATGTGACGTACGGGGTCGCCGACCGGAGTCGGCGAAAGCGTTGCGGAACCATCTCGATGCGGCAACAGCGGGCGGGAAACCGGCGGAACATCAGGTTCAGGACACGATGTCCTTACGACTGAACCCGCGGAAGGCCAGCGCGAACAGGATCAGGGCATAGGTCACTGATACGGCCGTGCCCTTGATCATGCCGCCCCACTCCAACTGCGGCTGGAGGGCGTCGGCCCAGGCGAACTGCCAGTGCGCGGGCAGGAAGTCGCGCCAGGAGCCGAGCGCGGTGACCGCGTCGAGCACATTGCCGACGATGGTGAGGCCCACCGCGCCGCCGACCGCGCCCAGCGGGGCGTCCGTCTTCGTGGACAGCCAGAACGCCAGCCCCGCGGTGACCAGTTGGGAGACGAAGATGAATGCCACGACGATCGCGAGACGGGGCACCGTGTCCCCGGCGGACAGCGCTCCCCCGGTGGGCAGTTTCAGCGGCCCCCATCCGTAGGCCGCCGTGCCCGCCACCAGCGCGACGAGCGGCAGCAGCACCATCGCGGCCAGGCTGAAGCCGAGGGCGACGACGAGCTTGGACCAGAGCAGCCGGACGCGCGGCACGGGCGCGGCGAGCAGATAGCGCAGCGAGGACCAGCTCGCCTCGGAGGCGACGGTGTCCCCGCAGAACAGGGCCACCGGCACCACCAGCAGGAATCCGGCCGAGACGAACAGCGAGGTGGCGGCGAAGTTCGCGGCGGACTCGGTCGCCACGTCCATCAGGTTGATCCGGCCACCGCCCCCGCCGCCGCCTCCTCCGCCGTCCTCGCCGTCCGGCGTGCCGCCGATCGCGAAGGCGATGATCAGGATGAAGGGGAGGGCGGCGAGGATTCCGCCCATCAGCAGGGTGCGCCGTCTGCGCAACTGCCGCATGGCCTCGACGCGGAGGGGAAGAGTGCGCCCGGCACGGTAGCCGGGGGCCTCCGGGTGTTCGGTCTCCACCCGGGCCTCGGGGGGCTGTACGGGGGCGCTCATGCTGCTCCTCCGGAGATGAGGGTGAGGAAGGCGTCCTCCAGGCGGCGGTGCGGTCCGACGCCGGTGACCGGGACGTCGAGCCGGACGAGATCGGAGACCAGCCGGGAGGTGGTGGCCCCGTCGAGGCGGACGAGGAGTCCGCGCCCGTCGTCGGTGCGGACGGCGGAGCCGATACCGGGCAGGGCGGCGACCTTCTCCGCCAGCGGCTCGGACACCTCGTCCGCCGTGGTCACCAGGATCATGTCGCCGGATCCGGTGATCTCGGCGACCGGTCCGGCCTGGACGAGCCGGCCCCGGTCCATGACGACCAGGTGCGTGCAGGACTGCTCGACCTCGGAGAGGAGGTGGCTGGAGACGATGACGGTCCGGCCGCCGGCCGCGTACCGGATCATCACGTCCCGCATCTCGCGGATCTGCGGCGGGTCGAGCCCGTTGGTCGGCTCGTCGAGGATCAGCAGGTCCGGCATGCCGAGCATGGCCTGGGCGATGGCCAGCCGCTGCCGCATGCCCTGGGAGTACGTCCGTACGGCACGGGCGAGCGCGTCGCCGAGCCCGGCGATCTCCAGGGCCTCCTCGATGTACGCGTCCTCGGCGGGGCGGCCGGTGGCCTGCCAGTAGAGGTCGAGGTTGGCGCGCCCGGAGAGGTGGGGCAGGAACCCGGCCCCCTCCACGAACGCCCCGACCCGGGACAGCACCGGCGCGCCCGGCCTGATGGCCTGCCCGAAGACGCGGATCTCGCCCTCGTCGGGGGTGATGAGCCCCATGAGCATGCGCAGGGTGGTCGTCTTGCCCGCGCCGTTGGGCCCCAGGAGTCCGAGGACCTGGCCCTTCTCGACGCGGAAGGACAGCTCGCGCACGGCGTACCGGTCGACCGCCTTCGCGTACTTCTTCGAGAGACCGGTGATCTGGAGCGGTACGTCGGTGAGCGCGGGGTCCGGCGCGGGCGTCGCGGTCCGGCGGCGGGCGGTGAGCAGCAGCCCGGCCGCGATGACGAGGGCGGCGGCCGGGAGGCCCCAGGTCCACCACGGGAGGGTGGCCGCCGCGGTCTTCACGGCGGGCGCGGTGGGGACGGTCAGCGGTCCGTCGGCGGTGACGGTGTACGTGGCCGGCTCGGCCGGGGACGCGTAGCCGAGGTCGGTCGCGGAGAACACCAGCCGCATCCGGTGTCCGGCGTCGAACTCGTGGTCCACGGCGGGCAGCGCCAGCTCGACCGGCTTGCCCTGCTGGTCGGGGGTGATCCGGTAGGGGGCGACGAGCTGGTGGGGCAGCACCTGCTGCCTGCCGTCCGGCGACACGTCGTACACCTTGCCGAAGAGCACCGCGTCCCGGCCGCCGCTCGCCGTCACGTTCACCTTCACGGTGGGCGTGCCGGTGACGCGTACGGAGGTGTCCAGCGGGGCGGACTCGAAGCGGGCGAACTGTCCGGGGAAGTCGAGCGAGAGCCCGACGCCGAGGGAGGAGAGCTGGGCGAGTCCGCCGCCGACGCCGGGCACGGCGGAGATGGCGGGCGGTGCGGCGCCGGCCGGGTTGCGGAAGGTCTTCGTCCCGCCGCCGAGCGCGATGTCCCGGCCGCCGCCGCGCAGCCCCGGGTAGGTGTCGCCGCTCGCGCCGCGCAGGAGGGCGGCGCCGTCGGTGGAGTCGACGCCTCCGGTACGGGTGACGCGGAAGGCGGGCCCGGTGCCGGCGCCGGTGTCCTCCTTGAGATAGCGGTCGAACCAGGAGCCGACCCGGCCCTGGACCCGCCCGGTCTCACTGTCGCCGCCGTCGTGACCGCCCGAGATCCAGTCGACGGATACGGGAGCGCCGTTGGCGCTGATGGCCTTCTGCATGGCGTCGGCCTGGCCGAGCGGGAAGAGGGAGTCGGACTGCCCCTGCAGGAGCAGCGAGGGGACCTTGATGCGGTCGGCGACGGCGGACGGCGAACGCTCGGTGAGGAGGTCGATCGCCTCGGCGTCGGGCTTGCCGCTGACCGCGACGCGCTCGTACATCTCGCAGAGCCGCTTCTCGAACTTCTCGCAGCCGCCGCCGGTGGTGATGAAGATCCCGGCCCAGAGCTTCTTGAAGACCCCGTCGGGGAAGAGGGCGTCGGCGAGGTCCCAGTAGGTGATCACGGGCGCGATGGCGTCGACCCGCTCGTCGTGCCCGGCAGCGAGCAGCGAGACGGCCCCGCCGTAGGAGGCGCCGGTGAGCCCGACCCGGGGGTCGCCCTTCTCGTCGAGCTCCACCTCGGGCCGCTCCGCGAGCCAGTCGATGAGCCGCGAGACGTCCTTGACCTCGTGGTCCGGGTCGTTGAGGGAGATCTCCCCGCCGGACTTGCCGAAGCCGCGCGCCGACCAGGTCAGCACGGCGTACCCGTCGGCGGCCAGCTTCTCGGCCTGGGCCCGTACGTCGTTCTTGCTGCCGCCGAAGCCGTGTCCGATGAGCACGGCGGGCCGCTTGCCGGAGCCTTCGGCGTGGAAGTACGAGGTGTCGATCGGCACCCCGTCCATGCGCAGTGTCCGGTCCTCGCGCTGCACGGCGGGCGTGCCGTCGTCGGCGACGGCGGTCCAGGTGCCGCCGCCCACGAGCACGGCGAGCGCGGCGCCGACCGCGGCCCACCGGCCAGGGGTGCGGGGCAGCAGGCGCCGCCATCGAGCAGTAGAGGTCTCCATCCCTCGACCCTAAGCGGAGGACGCAAGTCGGTTGCGTGCCGCCAGGGGGAGGCGGGCGGCCTCCCTGAGAGGTACGGCGCGCCCCCGCCGTACTCCGGACGCGGTACAGAATGCCCTCAGACCCCTTGCCCCGGGAGGCCATTGTGGACATTCGCCGCGCTACGACCGTCAGGGAACTCCTGGCCGCCGGCCACCTCTACGACGCACCGCCCCGTGAGGAATGGGCCGCCCGCTTCCTCGCGGCGGACGGTCATGTGCTGCTGATCGCGTACGTGGACGGCGTCCCGGCCGGCTTCGTCACGGGCATCGAGATGCTGCACCCGGACAAGGGCACGGAGATGTGCCTGTACGAACTCGCCGTCGACGACCCGTTCCGCCGCCGGGGCATCGGCAGGGCCCTGACGCTGGCGCTCGTGGCCGTCGCCCGGGAGCGGGGGTGCTACGACCTGTGGGTCGGGGTGGAGGG
>NZ_JAAXYC010000150.1 GCF_018619185.1 Streptomyces sp. McG3
CCACAGCCCCCTCCACCAGCCCCGCCTGTTCCGGACGAAGCACCAGCCGGAGCACCGCCCACCACCACAGTCCGCCGAGAACCAGCGCCGGCACCCATCGCCGTATCATCCGCTGCCTCCCGCGGCCGACGTCCTTTCCGGCAGTTTCCCCTGGCAGCGGCGGCGGTGCATCCAGAACGCCCGGCCGAGGGTTCACCCACACAGGAGTGCCCCCGCCGAATCGGCGGGGGCACTCGAACCCTGGGGCAGTGGCTCCGAAGGCTCAGGACTGCCTTGTCGTCGTCAGACTCAGGACTACGTCGCAGTCGTCAGACTCAGGACTACTTGTCGTCGTCCCGGCGGAGGGAGTCCTTCACGCCCTTGGCGCGTTCGCCGACTCCGCCCGCCGCGTCCTTGGCCCCACCCTTGGCCTGATCGGCCTTGCCCTCGGCCTCCTTGCGGCGGTCGCCGGTCAGTTTGCCGACAGCTTCCTTGCCCTTGCCCTTCAGCTTGTCCATGGATCCGTCGCTCATGATGTCGCTCCTTCCGCTCGGGTCGTATCGCGGTCGTCTCGGGTCTATCGCGGTCGTCGGTCGGGCGCCGGTTCAGGCGCTCTCCGCCTGGAACATCCAGGCGTGCTTCTCGAGCTCCGCCGTCAGCCCGATCAGCAGGTCCTGGGTGATCGGATCAGGTGCGTCGGTCGCCTCGATGCGCTCCCGCATCCGGCCGATGACCACGCCCAGCGCGTCCACCAGGATCCGCACGGCGTCGGTGTCCTTGATCCAGCCCTCGGGCACGGACGCGATGGCGGTCTCCTTGGCCACCGTGCCGGAGCGCCCGTCCGGGTTGACCCCGACCGCCGAGGCGCGCTCGGCGACCGTGTCGGAGTGCTGCCTGGCCGTGACGACGACGTCGTCGAGCTGAAGGTGTACGGAACGGAAGCGTGGACCGACCACGTTCCAATGGACCTGCTTGGCCACCAGGGAGAGGTCGACGAGGTCGACCAGAGCGCCCTGCAGCGCCGTTCCCACGACCTTGAGATCGCTCTCGGACAACGTGCTCTTGACCACAGACATGTGCGCTACTCCCATCCGTCAGCCGTTTCGCTGACCGTCTCGGTGCATCACCCACGATGGCACATATAAAGCAAAACGGTCATGCGGGCCTTGTCCTCCGTCTGCCCACCCGCCGAGGGCTCACACCTGTATGAGGCACGCGACTGCCCGGCCACACGGTGGACCCGACGGCCACGTGGAGGTCGAACGCGAAAGTCCCGGCCGACCCCGGTGGGGGCCGACCGGGACTCCGGTCGAGCAACTGTGCCGCGTGGATCAGGCGGCGACGACGTCCACCGCTTCCGCGGGCGCCTTGATGGTCACCCGGCCCGACGGCACACCTGCGACCGACGAGACGGAGACGGAGTTGAGCATGGGACGAACCGGTACTGGGACCGGATCACTGGCAGCTGCCGACTCGGCCAGCTCAGCGAGCGAGAGCTCGTCACTCACTTCACGCATGAGCTCGGACATCCGTACGTCAAGCGCGTCGCAAATCGCGGAGAGCAGCTCGGAGGATGCCTCCTTCTGCCCCCGCTCCACCTCGGAGAGATAACCGAGCGAGACCCGGGCGGACGAGGAGACTTCGCGCAGAGTACGGCCTTGGCGCTGGCGCTGCCGACGCAGCACGTCACCCAGCAGGCGACGGAGCAGAATCATCGGTGGCTCCCTCCTCGGACCGCGTAGCCGCATCCTTCACGCCCTACCGTACCGCCTTGTGCTGCGGCTGTGCGGGGAGCGATGTCGTGTTCACTCAGGGCTGCAAACATCAATTCCCCCCGTTCTGTTCCGTATCCTGTGCCCGCGCATTCTCACCGAGTTCGCCTGCGAGCAGTTCGAGGGCGCCTCGCACACTCTCACTACGGATATCCGCCCTCTCACCATTCAACCGCAGAGCCGTCACTTTCTCGACGCCGGAGGGTCCGGCCACGGCGACGTAGACCGTGCCGACCGGCTGCCCGTCCTGTGGTTCCGGTCCCGCGACTCCCGTGGTGGAGAGGCCCCAGTCCGCGTCGAGGACCCGGCGCACACCGGCCGCCATCTGCAGCGCGACCTCGGGGTCCACGGCTCCGCGTTCCGCCAGCAGGCCCCCGTCGACGCCCAGGACGTCCCGCTTCAGGGGGGTGGCGTAAGCCGTCACCGATCCGCGGAAGGACCGGGAGGCGCCGGGTATGGAGGTCAGGTCGGCGGCGACGAGGCCGCCCGTCAGCGATTCGGCGACGGCGAGCGTCTCGCCCCGCGCTCCGAGAAGCCGGAGCACCCGGGCAGCGGCTGTCACCGCTCGGCCTCCGCGGCGTCGCGCGCCTCGGCGGTACCGCGTACGTCCTTCGCGCCGGCCGCGGCCCCGGCGGCCGGACCGGCGTCGGCAGCGGTGACGGCGGCGGTCCGAAGGGCCTCCGCGGCCCGCTCGGCCGCGGCGACGCGCTCGGCGGCGAGGCCCTGGCGACGCAGGACGACGGCTTGACGTACGTAATCGAGTCCGGTGACGACCGTCAGCACGACGGCGACCATCATCACCCAGAAGCGCAAGGTCGCCAGGGGCCCGGTGAGCACCAGGACGTACATCCCGGCGGCCGTCCCCTGCGCGAGCGTCTTCAGCTTGCCGCCTCTGCTGGCCGGGATCACCGCGTGCCGGATGACCCAGAACCGCATCAGCGTGATGCCCAGCTCACGGGCGAGGATCACCCCGGTGATCCACCACGGCAGATCGCCCAGGACGGACAAGGAGACCAGCGCGGCGCCCATGATCGCTTTGTCGGCGATCGGGTCGGCGATCTTCCCGAAGTCCGTGACCAGGTTGTACGCGCGCGCCAGATGACCGTCGAACAGGTCGGTGATCATCGCGACGGCGAAGGCCGCCCAGGCGAAGGCGCGCCAGACCGGGTCGTATCCGCCGTCGTGGAACAGCAGCAGGACGAACCCGGGCACGAGCAGCAGCCGCACCATGGTCAGGATGTTGGCGATGTTCCACAGGCTGGCCTGGTTGACGGCCGCAGTGCCCAGCTTGCCGCCGCGGACCGGCTTCGCGCCGGAGCCGCCTGCCGCGGATGCCGGGACTCCGGTCATCTGGCTACCTCCGCAAGCTCATGGTGTTCGGCCACCAGGTCGACGCCCTCGGTGCCCACTGCCTTCGCCTCGACCATAAGGCCCGGCACGAGTCCCTCGCGTGTGGTGAAGACCACCTGGCCATCCGTTTCGGGGGCCTGGTGCGCCGCGCGCCCGATCGCGACCTCGCCGTCCTCCTCCGACTCCACGGACTCCACCAGCACCTGGAGGGTCTCGCCGACGCGCTCCTCGGCCCGCTGCGAGGTCAGCTCCTCGGCCAGCTGGGAGATGTGGGCGAGGCGCTCCGCGATGGTGTCGGCGTCGAGCTTGTTCTCGTAGCCGACCGCCTCGGTGCCCTCCTCGTCCGAGTACCCGAAGACGCCGATCGCGTCGAGGCGGGCGCCGGTGAGGAAGCGTTCCAGCTCGGCGAGGTCCGCCTCGGTCTCGCCGGGGAAACCGACGATGAAGTTGGAGCGGGCACCGGCCTGGGGGGCCTTGCTCCGGATGGTGTCCAGAAGCTCCAGGAAGCGGTCGGTGTCGCCGAAGCGGCGCATCGCGCGCAGCACGCCGGGGGCGGAGTGCTGGAAGGAGAGGTCGAAGTACGGGGCGACCTTCGGCGTCGAGGTGAGGACGTCGATGAGGCCCGGGCGCATCTCGGCGGGCTGGAGGTAGCTGACCCGGACCCGCTCGATGCCGTCCACGTCGGCCAGCTCGGGCAGCAGGGTCTCCAGGAGGCGGATGTCGCCGAGGTCCTTGCCGTAGGAGGTGTTGTTCTCGGAGACGAGCATGACCTCCTTGACGCCCTGTTCGGCCAGCCAGCGGGTCTCCTGGAGCACGTCCGAGGGGCGCCGCGAGATGAACGAGCCGCGGAAGGAGGGGATGGCGCAGAAGGAGCAGCGGCGGTCGCAGCCGGAGGCGAGCTTCACCGAGGCGACGGGGCTGGTGCCGAGCCTGCGGCGCAGCGGCGCCCGCGGCCCGGAGACCGGTGCGACCCCCTCGGGGAGGTCCTCGGGCGCGGGGGCGGGCGTCTCCTGGGCGTGGCCGGGCAGTGCCACGGCGGCGTCCTGCCGCTCGGCGGGGCTGATCGGCAGCAGCTTGCGGCGGTCGCGCGGGGTGTGCGAGGCGTGGATGCCGCCGTTGAGGATGGTCTGGAGCCGGTCGGAGATGTCGGCGTAGTCATCGAATCCGAGGACACCGTCCGCCTCCGGGAGGGCCTCGGCGAGGTCCTTGCCGTAGCGCTCGGCCATGCAGCCGACGGCGACGACGGCCTGGGTGCGGCCCTGATCCTTCAGATCGTTGGCTTCGAGCAGGGCGTCGACGGAGTCCTTCTTGGCGGCTTCGACGAACCCACAGGTGTTGACGACTGCGACATCCGCGTCGGAGGCATCCTCGACGAGGTCCCAGCCGTCCGCTGCCAAGCGGCCTGCAAGCTCCTCCGAGTCCACCTCGTTACGGGCGCATCCAAGAGTGACAAGGGCGACGGTACGGCGTTCGGGCATGGACTCAAGACTACTTCGTTCCGGCGGCCCCCCTGCCGTGCAGGGTTGCCTGCCCCTGCCGCTGTTACTCCCCGTAGCAGGCGAACAGGGCGGGGGAACGCCGACGGGCGCCCGGCACGAGGCCGGACGCCCGTCGGGGACGCGGTACGGATACCGAGGGTGGCGGATCAGCCGGCCTCGGGGTCGCCCTTGGTGTAGGAGAGCCGTTCGACCTGGCCCGGACCGAAGCGGTCCTCGACCTGCTTGCCGTTGACGAAGAGCTCGATCGCCCCGGCGTCGCCGAGGACGAGGTCGATGCGCTCCTTGTCCTGGAAGGTCTTGGACTCGCCCTGGAGCAGCAGCCCGTCGAAGAGCAGCCGTCCGTTGTGATCCTTGGCCGAGATCCAGCTCTTGCCCCGGTCCGCGCTGAGCTTGACCGTCACCTTGTCCCGGGGGGCGGCGGCGATGGCGCTCTCGGAGGGCACGGGCTTGGGGTCGGAGGGCTTGGTGGCGGTGGGCTTGGCCGCGGTCTTGTCGGGCTTGGAGCCCTCCGCGATCTGTGCGGTGTTCGAGGGTTCGTCCTCGCCGCTGAAGAGCGTGAAGCCGACGAACCCGATGACGGCGACGATGGCCGCGACCATGGCGGCGGTCCAGTTGGGCCGCCGGGGTTCGGAGCGGATGCGTTCCGCTTCGAAGAGCGGAGCCGCGGGGGTCGGTGCGGGACGGCCGCCGTGATCGGCGTCGTACTCCTCGACCAGCGGTTCCGGATCGAGGCCGACGGCACGGGCGAGCGTGCGGATGTGGCCGCGGGCGTAGACGTCGCCGCCGCAGCGGGAGAAGTCGTCCTGCTCGATCGCGTGCACGATGGGGATGCGCACCCGGGTGGAGCTGCTGACTTCCTCGACCGTCAGAGCCGCGGCGATTCGAGCCTGCTGAAGGGCACGACCGATCGAAGGCCGGTCGTCTTCGGGGGAGTTGCCGATGGACACGGGGGTGCCTTTCGAGCGTGAGCCACCTGCTGGATGTTCAGTCTAGGGGGGGTACGAAAGGGAGGGGCAACCGGGAGGGACGACTTTGTACGCCATCGGGTTCGCCGGACGGCCCCGCCGCCGGCTCCGGTGCGGAGCGGGGGCGGAGCACAGCCCCGATCGAGGACTGGTCAACCTGTAGTGGGCCGAACGGGGTGGGAGTACGGATGAGGTGACGACGGAGCGAGCCGCGGGGAGGAGCATGGTTCCGTCCCTCCCTTCAACTGGACGTACGACCGTACGAAACGGTTGCCCACAAAACCTTTACGGAGCGGATTCCCCGCGGATGACGGCCAACACCCCGTCGAGCTCGTCGGGTTTCACCATGACGTCGCGCGCCTTGGAGCCCTCGCTGGGTCCGACGATGTTGCGGGACTCCATCAGGTCCATCAGGCGGCCCGCCTTCGCGAAGCCGACCCGGAGCTTGCGCTGGAGCATCGAGGTCGATCCGAACTGGGTGGAGACGACCAGTTCGGCGGCCTGGCAGAGCAGGTCCAGGTCGTCGCCGATGTCCTCGTCGATCTCCTTCTTCTGTTTCGTCCCCACCACGACGTCGTCCCGGAAGACCGGGGCCATCTGGTCCTTGCAGTGCTGGACGACGGCGGCGACCTCGTCCTCGGTGACGAACGCTCCCTGCATACGGGTGGGTTTGTTGGCGCCCATCGGGAGGAAGAGCCCGTCGCCCTTGCCGATGAGCTTCTCGGCTCCGGGCTGGTCGAGGATGACGCGGCTGTCGGCGAGGGAGGAGGTGGCGAAGGCGAGCCGGGAGGGGACGTTGGCCTTGATCAGACCGGTCACCACGTCGACCGAGGGCCGCTGGGTGGCGAGCACCAGGTGGATGCCGGCCGCTCGGGCCAGCTGGGTGATGCGGACGATCGAGTCCTCGACGTCGCGCGGGGCCACCATCATGAGGTCGGCCAGCTCGTCGACGATCACCAGCAGGTACGGGTACGGGGACAGCTCCCGCTCACTGCCCTCGGGCGCCTTGCACTTGCCGTTGCGCACCGCGTGGTTGAAGTCGTCGATGTGCCGGTAGCCGAAGTTGGCGAGGTCGTCGTAGCGCAGGTCCATCTCCCGCACGACCCACTGGAGCGCCTCGGCGGCCTTCTTGGGGTTGGTGATGATCGGGGTGATGAGGTGAGGGATGCCCTCGTACGCGGTCAGCTCGACGCGCTTGGGGTCGACGAGGACCATCCGCACGTCGTCCGGGGTGGCCCGCACCATGACCGAGGTGATCAGACAGTTGATGCACGAGGACTTGCCGGAGCCGGTGGCACCGGCGACCAGGACGTGCGGCATCTTGGCGAGGTTGGCCATCTCGTAGCCGCCCTCGACGTTCTTGCCGAGCGCCACGAGCATCGGGTGGTCGTCCTCGGCCGCGTCCGCGAGGCGCAGCACGTCACCGAGGTTGACCATCTCGCGGTCGGAGTTGGGGATCTCGATGCCGACGGCGGACTTGCCCGGGATCGGCGAGATGATCCGCACGTCCGGGCTCGCCACGGCGTACGCGATGTTCTTGGCCAGTGCCGTGATCTTCTCGACCTTCACCGCGGGGCCGAGCTCGATCTCGTAGCGGGTGACGGTCGGGCCCCGGGTGAACCCGGTGACCGCGGCGTCGACCTTGAACTCGGAGAAGACATTGGTCAGCGAGGCGACGACCACGTCGTTGGCGGCGCTGCGGGTCTTGCCCGGTCCGCCGCGCTCCAGCAGGTCGAGCGAGGGCAGCGAGTACGTGATGTCGCCGGACAGCTGGAGCTGCTCGGCGCGGGCGGGCAGGCCCTCGGAACGCTCCGGTGCGGGCTTGGTCAGGTCGGGGACGGCGCCGGACCGGCCGGAGGTGTCGCGGCCGGTCGCGTCGTCCCGGTCACCGGACCGGTCCTGCCCGCGCCCTGCCCCGGCCTTCCCCGCGCCGTCCCGCTCCGCCTCCCGGGCCCCGGGGACGGGCGTCCCGGTGCGCTCCCGGTCCGCGGAGACGCCCTGGGTCAGGTCGGCGACGACCGGCGAGGGCGGCATGCCGTTGAGCACGGCCCCGTCGAGCGCGGCGGCAGCGGCCGCGGCGACGTCCACCGCGTCCAGCGGACGGTTCATAGCGGGCTGCGCGGAGGGCCTGCGGGGCCTCCTGCGCTTGGTGAGCGCTGCCGCCTCCGCGTCGTCGTGGTCGTGGACGGGGTCCGCGTCCGGGCGCCGCGTGCCACGCCTCCGGGTCCGCTCGGGCAGCGCCTCGCGCCACTGCTCGTCGTAGCGCTCGTCGTCGTCCTCGTACCCCTCGCGGGCCTCGGGCGCCGGTTCCACGATGCCGAGGCGGACACCGAGCTGACGCAGCCGCTGCGGAATGGCGTTGACCGGGGTGGCGGTGACGACGAGGAGCCCGAACACGGTCAGCAGCACCAGCAGCGGTACCGCGAGCACCTCGCCCATCATGAAGATCAGCGGCTTGGAGGTGGCCCAGCCGATCAGCCCGCCCGCGTCCTGCATCGCCTCGGTGCCATCGGCCCGGCCCGGCGACCCCACGGCGATGTGGACCTGGCCGAGGACTCCGATGACCAGGGCGGAGAGTCCGATGACGATACGGCCGTTGGCGTCGGGTCGCTCCGGGTACAGGATCAGCCGCACCGCGATCGCGCCCAGCAGTATCGGCGCGAGCAGATCGAGCCGGCCGAAGGCCCCGGTCACCAGCATCTCGACCAGGTCGCCGACCGGTCCCTGGAGGTTGGACCAAGTGCCCGCGGCGACGATCAGCGCCAGGCCGAGCAGCAGCAGGGCGAGCCCGTCCTTGCGGTGGGCGGGGTCAAGTCCCTTGGCTCCACGCCCTATCGAGCGGAACAGCGCGCCGACGCCGTGCGCCGCCCCGAGCCAGACCGCCCGCACCAGCCGGTAGACGCCTCCGGTGGGGGACGGCGCCGGTTTGGGCGCGGGCTTCTTGACCGCCGCCCTCTTCGCGGGAGCCTTCTTCGCGGGAGCAGCCGACTTCTTGGGTGCGGTCTTCTTGACGGGCGCGGCTTTCTTCGCCGGGCCCGGGGTACGGCCGACGCGCTTCGCGGCGCCCGCCGCGCCCTGGGAACCCTTGCCGGACGTACGTGAGGCCATGGTGCCGAGGTTACCGCTGTCGTCGCCCGTGAATACGTTCGCCTACTGGTTCACCCGACCGTGTCGCCTTCGGGGGGCCGGGAACTGACGCCGCCTCACGGCAGCGGCCGGCGTACGCCGAGCCGGAGGGGCCGGGAATCGTCAGCTCTGTGCGGGCAGCACGCCCGTACCCCCGCCGGTGCCCGGCTCCAGCGCGTCGAGCGCTCGGCGCAGGCCGGTCAGCTTGCGTTCGAGGTGGGCGGCGGTGGCCACCGCCGCGGCGTCCGCGGATTCGTCGTCGAGCTGCTTGGAGAGCGCTTCGGCCTGCTCCTCGACCGCCGCGAGCCGCGCGGAGAGTTCGGCCAGCAGACCGGCCGGCTCCTTCTCGCGCTCGCCGCCCGTGTGGCCGTCGCCCTCCAACTGGAGCCGCAGCAGCGCGGCCTGCTCGCGGAGCTTGCAGTTCTTCATGTACAGCTCGACGAAGACCGAGACCTTGGCCCGCAGGACCCATGGGTCGAACGGCTTCGAGATGTAGTCCACCGCACCGGCCGCGTAGCCGCGGAAGGTGTGATGCGGACCGTGGTTGATCGCGGTGAGGAAGATGATCGGGATGTCCCGGGTCCGCTCCCGCCGCTTGATGTGCGCGGCTGTCTCGAAACCGTCCATGCCCGGCATCTGGACGTCCAGCAGAATGACCGCGAAGTCGTCCGTGAGCAGCGCTTTGAGCGCCTCCTCCCCTGACGATGCCCGGACCAGTGTCTGATCGAGCGCAGAGAGGATGGCCTCCAGCGCCAGCAGATTCTCCGGCCGGTCATCGACCAGGAGGATCTTGGCCTTCTGCACCATGGCCCGTCCTCCTCGCCCCGGAAATGCACCGGGTGCCGCCCCAGGGGACGACTCCCTTACGCCGTCCGTCCTTGTGCCGGTCATGGTAGCCGCACCCCGCCCGTCACCACACCCTGTCACCGCGATGTCACTGCGCACATACCCCAAACGCGGTTTGAGACCAGAAGGTTCCCCGAATACGGCGAGTTCACACCCGTTCGAGCACAGTCGGTCAACAAATGACGCTCATTTGTTCCTATCCCGATCACTCTCCGTGCATCCACTGCTCCATCACCGCAAGCAAGTGATCAGGGTCGACCGGCTTCGTCACATAGTCGGAGGCCCCGCAATCGATGGCCTTCTCCCGGTCGCCCTTCATGGCCTTCGCGGTGAGCGCGACGATCGGCAACCCGGCGAACTGCGGCATCCGACGGATCGCGGTCGTCGTCGCGTAACCGTCCATCTCGGGCATCATGATGTCCATCAGCACGACCGTCACATCGTCGTGCTGCTCCAGGACTTCGATGCCCTCACGGCCGTTCTCCGCGTACAGCACCGCCAGTCCGTGCTGCTCCAGCACGCTGGTGAGCGCGAAGACGTTGCGGATGTCGTCGTCGACGATGAGGACCTTCTCACCGCGGAAGCGGAACGTCCGCCGGGGCTCCCTCTCCTCCGCCGCCGGCTGGCCCTGCACCTGGCTCTCGCCCTGGCTCCCCTGCGCCTGCACCCACTCCTCCTGCTGCGGGGAGCTCTCGGGCGCGGTCCGGCCGGTCGGCAGCGCGGGCCTGCGGGCCGCGTCCCCCAGCGCCTTGCGCCGCCGCCGGAACATCCCGGCGGAATTGGCCGGGTCGCCGAACGGGGCCGGCTGCCCCTGCGGGGACTGCGCGTGCCCCATCTCGCCCGCGCCGCCCAGCACCTCGGCGGAACCGGAACCCACCGCGGGGTAGCCCTGGGGCGGCAGTTCGGCCCGGTGCAGCGGCAGGTACAGGGTGAAGGTGGAACCGCGCCCCGGCTCGCTCGCCGCGTGGATCTCGCCGCCGAGCAGCCGTGCGATCTCCCGGCTGATCGAGAGACCGAGGCCGGTGCCGCCGTACTTCCGGCTCGTCGTGCCGTCCGCCTGCTTGAACGCCTCGAAGATCACCAGCATCTTGCTGGACGCGATCCCGATCCCGGTGTCGGTGACCGAGAAGGCGATCAGATCGGCGTCCGCGTCCCGCAGCGAACCGGCCTCCAGCAGGTGCTCGCGGATCGCGTTGGGCACATCGGCGCCGGCCGGCCGGATCACCAGCTCCACCGCACCGCCGTCGGTGAACTTCACCGCGTTGGAGAGCAGGTTGCGCAGCACCTGCAGCAGGCGCTGCTCGTCGGTGTGCAGCGTCGCGGGAAGCTCCGGCGACACCCGTACGGAGAAGTCGAGTCCCTTCTCCGCGGTGAGCGGGCGGAAGGTCGCCTCCACGTAGTCGACCAGCTGGACCAGCGCGATCCTGGTCGGGCTGACGTCCATCTTGCCCGCCTCGACCTTCGACAGGTCGAGGATGTCGTTGATCAGCTGGAGCAGGTCGGAGCCGGCCCCGTGGATCGTCTCGGCGAACTCCACCTGCTTCGGCGAGAGGTTGCCCTCGGCGTTGTCCGCCAGCAACTTGGCGAGGATCAGCAGCGAGTTCAGCGGCGTACGCAGCTCGTGCGACATGTTCGCCAGGAACTCGGACTTGTAGCGCATCGAGACCGCGAGCTGCTCGGCCCGCTCCTCCAGCACCTGCCGCGCCTCCTCGATCTCGGTGTTCTTCACCTCGATGTCGCGGTTCTGCTGGGCCAGCAGCTCGGCCTTCTCCTCCAGTTCGGCGTTGGACGCCTGGAGGGCCTTCTGCCGGTTCTCCAGCTCCTGCGAGCGATCACGCAGTTGCTCGGTCAGCTCCTGCGACTGCTCCAGGAGCTTCTCGGTCTTGGTGTTGACGCTGATCGTGTTCACGCTCGTCGCGATCATCTCGGCGAGCTGGTTGAGGAAGTCCCGCTGGATATGCGTGAACGGCTGGAAGGAGGCCAGCTCGATCACGCCGAGGACCTTGCCCTCGAAGAGCACCGGCAGCACGATCACATGCGCCGGAGGGGCCTCTCCCAGCCCGGAGGAGATCTTCAGATAGCCCGGTGGCACGTTGTCCACCTGGATCGTCCGCTTCTCCTCGGCCGCCGTCCCGATGAGCGTCTCACCGGGCCGGAAGGAGGTCGGCATCGAACCCGCCGAGTAGCCGTAACTCCCCCGCATCCGCAGCTCGTACGCGCTGGCCGCGCCCTCGTCCGGACCCACCTCGTCCGAGTCGCCCGCGGTCATGGCCAGGAAGAACGCACCGTGCTGCGCCGAGACCACCGGCGTCAGCTCGCTCATGATCAGCGAGGCCACGTCGTCCAGATCCCGGCGGCCCTGCATCAGACCGGAGATCCGGGCCAGGTTGCCCTTCAGCCAGTCCTGCTCCTTGTTGGCGAGGGTGGTGTCGCGCAGGTTCGCGATCATCGTGTTGATGTTGTCCTGGAGGACCTGGATCTCGCCGGCCGCGTCCACGTCGATCTTCAGGTTCAGATCGCCGCGGGTCACCGCGGTGGCGACGGCCGCGATGGCGCGGACCTGACGGGTCAGGTTCCCGGCCATCTCGTTCACCGACTCGGTGAGGTCGCGCCAGGTGCCGTCGACGTCCCGCACCCGCGCCTGACCGCCCAGCTGTCCCTCGGTGCCCACCTCGCGGGCGACCCGGGTCACCTGCTCCGCGAACGAGGACAGCTGGTCGACCATCGTGTTGATGGTGTTCTTCAGCTCCTGGATCTCACCGCGCGCGTCGATGTCGATCTTCTTGGTCAGGTCGCCCTTGGCGATGGCGGTGGTGACCGTGGCGATCTGCCGCACCTGGCCGGTCAGGTTGGAGGCCATCGAGTTCACGGACTCGGTGAGGTCCTTCCAGGTACCGGCGACTCCCGGCACCCGCGCCTGACCGCCCAGCTCGCCTTCCGTACCCACTTCGCGGGCCACCCGCGTGACCTCGTCGGCGAACGAGGACAGCGTCGTCACCATCGTGTTGACGGTGTCGGCCAGCTCCGCGACCTCGCCGCGCGCCTCCACGGTGACCTTCTTCGTCAGATCGCCGTTGGCGACCGCCGAGGAGACCCGGGAGATGTTGCGCACCTGGCTGGTCAGGTTGTTGGCCATCAGGTTGACGTTCTCGCTGAGGTCCTTCCAGATGCCGGTCGCCCCGCGCACCCGCGCCTGACCGCCGAGGATGCCCTCGGTACCCACCTCACGGGCCACGCGTGAGACCTCGTCCGCGAAGTTCAGCAGCTGATCGACCATCGTGTTGACGGTCGTGACCAGTTCGAGGATCTCGCCCTTGGCGTCGACGGTGATCTTCTTGGAGAGATCGCCCTTGGCGACCGCGGTGGTGACCTCGGCGATGTTGCGGACCTGGAGGGTCAGGTTGTTCGCCATGCCGTTGACGGACTGGGTGAGGTCCTTCCACGTACCGGACACACCCTGGACCTCGGCCTGACCGCCGAGGATGCCCTCCGTACCCACCTCGCGGGCGACCCGCGTCACCTGCTCCGCGAAGTTGGACAGCTGGTCCACCATCGTGTTGAGGGTGTTCTTCAGCTCCAGGATCTCGCCCCGGGCGTCCACGTCGATCTTCTGGGACAGGTCACCGCGCGCCACCGCCGTGGCGACCTGCGCGATGTTACGGACCTGAGCGGTGAGGTTCCCCGCCATGCCGTTCACCGAATCGGTGAGATCGCGCCACACTCCGGCCACGCCGGGCACCTGCGCCTGACCACCAAGACGCCCGTCCGTACCCACCTCACGGGCCACCCTGGTGACCTGGTCGGCGAAGGCGGAGAGCTGGTCGACCATCGTGTTGATGGTGTTCTTCAGCTCCAGGATCTCGCCCCGGGCGTCCACGTCGATCTTCTGGGACAGATCGCCCCGCGCCACCGCCGTCGTCACCTGCGCGATCTGCCTCACCTGGGAGGTGAGGTTGCCGGCCATGAAGTTGACGGAGTCCGTGAGTTCCTTCCACGTACCCGACACACCGTCCACGCGCGCCTGACCGCCGAGGCGGCCCTCGGTGCCCACGTCCCGGGCCATCCGCGTCACCTGGTCGGCGAAGCTGGACAGCTGCGCCACCATCGTGTTGACGGTGTTCTTCAGCTCCAGCATCTCCCCGGCCACGTTCACGGTGACCTTCTGCGACAGATCCCCGTTCGCGACCGCCGTGGTGACCTGCGCGATGTCCCGGACCTGACCGGTCAGGTTGCGGAACGCGGTGTTCACCGAGTCGGTGAGGTCCTTCCACGTCCCCGCTGCTCCCGGCACCTCGGCCTGGCCCCCGAGCCGGCCCTCGACGCCGACCTCCCGGGCCACCCGGGTCACCTCGGAACCGAACGACTGAAGCTGGTCCACCATCGTGTTGACGGTGTTCTTCAGCTCCAGCATCTCCCCGGCCACGTCGACCGTGACCTTCTGCGACATGTCGCCGCTGGCCACCGCCGTCGTCACCTGCGCGATGTCGCGCACCTGCGTCGTCAGATTCCGGAAGACCGTGTTCACCGAGTCGGTGAGGTCCTTCCACGTCCCGGCCGCGCCCGGCACCTGCGCCTGACCGCCGAGCAACCCCTCGCCACCGACCTCGCTCGCCACCCGCGTCACTTCGTCCGCGAAGGTGCGCAGCGTCTCGGTCATCTGGTTGATCGTCTCGGCGAGCTGCGCGACCTCGCCGCGTGCGCTCACCGTGACCTTCTGCGTCAGGTCACCGCTGGCGACCGCCGTCGTCACCTCCGCGATACCCCGTACCTGAGAGGTGAGGTTGCCCGCCATCGTGTTGACGGAGTCGGTGAGGTCCTTCCACACGCCCGCCACGCCCGGCACGGTCGCCTGACCGCCCAGCTCGCCCTCCGTACCCACCTCACGGGCGACGCGTGTCACCTCGGAGGAGAACGAGGACAACTGGTCGACCATCGTGTTGACGGTGTTCTTCAGCTGGAGCATCTCACCGGCCACATGGACGGTGACCTTCCGCGACAGATCGCCCTTGGCGACCGCCGTCGTCACCAGCGCGATGTCCCGCACCTGGGCCGTCAGCCGGTACGCCATGGTGTTCACGGAGTCCGTGAGGTCCTTCCAGGACCCGGACATCCCACGCACCTGCGCCTGGCCCCCGAGCTTGCCCTCGGTGCCCACCTCGACGGCGACCCGGGTCACCTGCTCGGTGAAGACCGACAGCTGGTCGACCAGGTTGTTGACCGTACGGGCGACCTTCAGGAACTCGCCGCGCAGCGGCCGGACCGTCTCGTCCGTCGTGTGCGACCGCAGCTCCATCCGCTGCTCCAGGTCACCGTCGGCGACCGCCGACAGCACCCGGCCCACCTCGGAGACCGGTCGCGCGAGATCGTCGACGAGCTCGTTGGAGGCGTCGATCGCGGCGGCCCAGGAACCCTCGCAGGCGCCCGTCTCCAGCCGCTCCGTGAGCTTCCCCTCCCGGCCCACCACGCGCCGTACACGGGCCAGCTCACCGGTGAGATGAAGGTTCCGGTCGGCGACCTCGTTGAAGACCGCGGAGATCTCCGTCATCACACCGTCGCCGGAGACGGTGAGCCGCCGGCGGAAGTTGCCGTCGCGCATCGCCACGAGTCCCGCGAGCAGTCTGTTCAGAGCTGCCGCGTCGACCTCGACGGTGCCATTGCGCTGCTTTTTCACGGACTGTCCGCCTTTTGTACGCGCCTTCGAACCCTGCGCCGCCACGCCAGACTCCACCGTGTCCCTCCCGCAGGGGTTGACCGTTTCACTCGGGCCTATCAGGAAGCTTGCCCAGTTCCACTTTGGCTCACCGCCACAGCACACCGTCAACGGGTGACCGGGCGGACGTCAAATCACGGCAACGTACCAGGCCGGAACCGGTCGGCGGGCAACCTGTCCCGGTTGCCCCCCATCCCTTGCACCCGGAGTCCATACTTGTGCGCCCGCGCACCACTACAAGACCGTCCTGTCCCGAACTCGGCCCTCGTGTAACCGGCACCCTTGACGAACGTCTAGCCTGGCAAGCGAATCGAAGCGGCGATAAACGGGCACAGGACTCGGGGAAGCGACGAGACACCATATGGGGAGTGCTGTGATCACCGCGCGCGCGGCCGCCACCTTCGAACCGGTCGGGCGCTCTGTCGCGACCGCCCGCGCCTTCGTCCGGGACACGCTCCAGGGGTGGGGCTACAACGATGTCGTCGACGACGCCGTCGTCCTCACCAGTGAGCTCGTGACCAACGCCGTCGTGCACGCGGGGACGGCGGCCGACGTGCTGTGCCTGCGCAGCGGGGACGGCGTACGTGTCGAGGTCGCCGACCACTATCCGGAACGCGAGGTCCCGCTCCAGAGCAACGGACTCGACTTCGGCAGCCCCGACCGCGAGAACGGCCGCGGTCTGCTGCTCTGCGCCGCACTGGCCTCCCGCTGGGGTGTCGAATACTCCCCCACCCGTAAGCACGTCTGGTTCCAGCTGGACCTGCCCGACCGGCCCGTGGGCATCCGCTCCGCCGGCCCGGTCCTGCCCACCTCGCTGCTCCCCGTCACCGACCAGCGCGTGCGGGTCGCCGTCGTCCAGATCGACAGCACCGGCGCGATCAGCGCGTGGAACGACGATGCCGCGTACGTCTTCGGGCACACCGCGGAACAGGTCACCGGAAAGCAGTTCACCGACTTCGTGGCCTGGCCGCACACCCCGGGGACCAACACCGGCATCGCCGACGCCCTCCAGCTCTCCCGCTGGGAGGGCAGCTACGGAATCCGCGGCGCCGACGGCCGGACCATCGCCGTCTACTCCTCGCACCTGCGGGTCCGCGACACCGACGGCGAACCCTCCACGGTCTGCCTCCTCGTCCGCGACGACGAGCGCGCCGTGCTCCAGTCCCCCGTCCGCGCCCCGGTCTCCGACACCTCCTCCGACAACCGCACCGCGGACCCGTTCGAGGTGTTCATCGGCTCCCCGGCCCCCGACGATCTCGACGGCCTCCTCCAGCGGACGGTCGAGCGGGCACGCGACATGCTCGACGCCGACGCGGCGTTCCTCCTCCTCGCCACGGACGACGAGACGGAGCTGGAGGTCCGCGCCACGACGGGCCTCCCCTCGGCCCGCCAGCGCTTCGCCCGGGTCCCCGTGGAAGCCGGGACGGGACGCTACGGCTCCGCCCGGATGCCGGCCGTGCACGAGGACCTCACCGCCGTCCCCGGCGCCGTGCCCCTGCTCACCGACACCGGGATGCGCTCGGTCGTCACGGTCCCGCTGAAGGTCGAGGGCCGCCTCACCGGCTCCCTCGGCGTCGCGGCGGAAGCGGCGGGGCGCTACACCAACGAGGAGGCCCTGCGCCTCCAGTTCGCGGCGGACCGCATCGCGCTGGCCGTGGAGTCCGCCCGCCTCGGCGAGCTGGAACGGCTGCGCCGCGGCTCCCTGTCCTTCCTCGTCGAGGCCTCCGACCTGCTGGCCGGCACGCTCGACCGGGACCAGACCCTCGCGCTCATGGCCCAGATGACGGTTCCGACGCTGGCCACCTGGTGCGCCGTCTACACGATCGCGGACCAGTCCTCCGAGCCGTACCTCTCCTATGTGCTCCACGAGGACGAGGACCTCATCGACGGGCTCAAGGCGCTGCTCTCCAAGATCGCCCCACCGGATCCGGTACCGGCCCCGGGCGCCCGTGTCTGGGCCGCGCCCTCGGAGGCCGGTCACCGTGCCGCGCTGAGCACCTCGACCCGCAGCCTGCAGCGCGACGCGCCGCTGAGCATGAGCACGGCCACCCGCACCATCCTCGCCACGGCCCAGGCCGTCGGCGGCGAGACGGTGGTCCTTCCGTTGGTGGCCCGCAACCGCGTGATCGGCATGCTGACGCTCGGGAAGCCCTCGGACGACCACTTCCGCCAGGAGATCCTGGAACTGGCCGAGGACCTCTCCCGCCGGGCCGCCCTGGCCCTGGACAACGCCCGCCTGTACTCGGAGCGCATGGCGATCAGCCAGTCCCTCCAGCGCAGCCTGCTGCCCCCGGGCCTCCCCGACGTGCCGAACGTCGAGATCGAGGTCATCTACCGCGCCGCCGGCGAGGGCAACGAGGTCGGCGGCGACTTCTACGACGTCTTCCCGATCAGCGACGGGGCGTACGGCTTCGCCATCGGCGACGTCTGCGGCACGGGGCCCGAGGCCGCCGCCGTCACGGGCCTCGCCCGCCACGCGCTGCGCCTGCTGGCCCGCGAGGGCTTCGGCGGTCCGGCGGTCCTGGAGCGCCTCAACGCGGCGATCCTCGACGAGGGCGCCCGCAGCCGCTTCCTGACCCTCCTGTACGGCGAGCTGTGGCCCCAGGAGGACGGCAGCGCCCTCCTGAAGGTCGTCTGCGCCGGCCACCCGCTGCCGCTGCGCCTGCGCCAGGACGGCTCCGTCGAGTCCGCCGCGGAACCGCAGCCCCTGCTCGGCGTCATCGAGGACCTCGACCTGTACGAGCAGGAGGTCGTCCTCAACCCGGGCGACGTCCTGCTATGCGTCACGGACGGCGTCACCGAACGCCGCGAGGGAAGCCGCATGCTGGGCGACGACGGCCTCGCGGACGTCCTGTCGACCTGTACGGGCCTGACGGCCGGAGCGGTCGCCTCACGCATTCTGCGGGCCGTGGAACGCTTCGCGGCGGAGCCGGCCTCGGACGACATGGCGATCCTGGCCATGCGCGTCCCGGAACCGCCCCGCGTCTGACTCTCAACGCGAAAGGCCCCCGCCAGTGGCGGGGGCCTTTCGTTCTCTTCTGAGCCCCAATGCGGAATCGAACCGCAGACCTTCTCCTTACCATGGAGACGCTCTACCGACTGAGCTATTGGGGCCTCGTTGCGCTGTGGCAACGAGGTAAACCATACACGGGATCCGGGGATGCTCACAATCCCGGCCCGCCGGAGTCGCGGCTCTCGGGCACCCCTCGTTCGCGCAGGTCACGCGGGTCACGCTGGTGGCTCGGTGACACGGGTGGCACAGGCGCACGGCCGCTGATCGGTCCTGGAACGCAGAAAAGCCCCGCACCAAAAGGTGCGGGGCTTTCCCGGAAAAATTGTTCGGCGGCGTCCTACTCTCCCACAGGGTCCCCCCTGCAGTACCATCGGCGCTGAAAGGCTTAGCTTCCGGGTTCGGAATGTAACCGGGCGTTTCCCTAACGCAATGACCACCGAAACACTATGAAATTAACCAACACCGGAACAAAACACGGCCGTTCGTTATTTCAGAACCAACACAGTGGACGCGAGCAACTGAGGACAAGCCCTCGGCCTATTAGTACCAGTCAGCTCCACCCCTTACAGGGCTTCCACATCTGGCCTATCAACCCAGTCGTCTACTGGGAGCCTTAACCCTTCAA
>NZ_JAAXYC010000151.1 GCF_018619185.1 Streptomyces sp. McG3
CCCCCGGGATCTCTTCCCGTCCCGCTCTTCCCCGCGCCGCCCATGACGTCCCCTTCCCTTCGCGCTTCCCTCGATCGAGAATTAACATACACGTATAGAAAATAGGTGCCGGAACATCGGGAGGGTCCCGCGGCGGACCGGGGCAGGGCCCCGGAAGGAGAGAATGCCCAGGTGTCAGGCACCGAGAAGACCGAGAAGACGAAGAAGATGAAAAATCCGGTGACGGGCGGCAAACCGGGCACGGCCGGACGGCCCGTGGGGCGGCCCCGCCGACTGGACCCGGAGGTGATGGTCGCCACCGCGCGCCGCATCGTCGAGGAGGAGGGCGTGGCCGCCCTGTCCATGCGGCGGGTGGCGAAGGAGCTGGGCAGCACGCCCATGGCGCTCTACCACTACGTGCGGGACAAGGACGAGCTGTTGATGCTCACCCTGTCCGGCACGGCGGCGGCGTTCCCGCGCCCGGAGCTGCCCGAGGACCCGCGCGAGCGGCTGGTGGCGGTGGCCGCGCACATGCACGACATCATCGGCCGGATCCCCTGGGTGCTGGACATCCTGGCGCTGGGCGAGCTGACCGACCGCAACGCGCTGTGGATGGTGGAGGAGATCATCGACTGCGCGCTCGCCTGCGGCCTCTCCCCGGCCCGCTCGGTGCGGGCGTACCGGACGATCTGGAGCTACGTCTACGGGGATCTGGTCTTCCGCAGGGCGGCGGCCCGCCGTGCGGAGAACCCGTCGCGCCGGGAGTTCTTCCCGGAGATGGTCACCGGGAAGGACAGGGCGGAGCTGCCCCGGCTCGCCGAAATCAAGGACCGCTGGCGGGAGTACGCCGCCGACTACGAGACCGTCGAGGAGCTCGACGCGATCGTGGACGGCCTGCTCAGGCGCGGGACACGGGGCGCGAAGGGCTGACCGGGCCGGAGCCCGAAGGCCTCACCGGCCGGGGCGCGAGAGCCTCACCGGGCCGCCGGGGCACACGGCCGCGGCGCCCCCGCCCGGTCCCGCGCGTTCAGCCCACCGCCTCGAAGCGCCAGCGGTGCACCGGGCGGGTGATCAGGGCGGCTTCGGGCTCGGGGAGTTCGGGGAGGTCGTCGCCGTACGAGGCGCCCCTCCACCACGTCATCACCAGCACCCGGTCCTGCGGTGCGCGCAGGAGTTCGCTGCGGTGGGGTTCGCGGGCCAGCTCGGCGGCCCGGGCCCGCGCCCACTCCAGGAGTTCGCCGCCGCGGCCCTCGGCGGCGCGGGCCTCCCACATCAGCACGATGGTCCCGGCGCTCATGAGTAGAGGTTGTCCTTGCTGATCTCGTGCACATGGTCGTGATCGTGCGAGTGGCCGTGGCCGTGTGTGTGGCCGTGATCGGCGCCCGGGACGTGCGGCTCGGTCACCGGCAGCGAGGAGTCCGCGGAGAGCTCCAGGTCGGAGGGGCGGCGGTTGCGGGCGACCATCTCCGCGCCGAGCGCCGCGACCATCGCCCCGTTGTCGGTGCAGAGCCCGGGGCGCGGCACCCGCAGCCGGATGCCGGCCCGTTCGCAGCGCTCCTGGGCCAGGGCGCGCAGCCGGGAGTTGGCCGCGACGCCGCCGCCGATCATCAGGTGGTCGACGCCCTCGTCCTTGCAGGCCCGGACCGCCTTGCGGGTGAGCACGTCCACCACGGCCTCCTGGAAGGACGCCGCCACGTCCCGGACCGGCACCTCCTCGCCCGCCGCGCGCTTCGCCTCGATCCAGCGGGCGACGGAGGTCTTGAGCCCGGAGAAGGAGAAGTCGTACGGGGCGTCGCGCGGGCCGGTCAGGCCGCGCGGGAACGCGATCGAGGCCGGGTCGCCCTCCTTCGCGAGCCGGTCGATGACCGGGCCGCCGGGGAAGCCGAGGTTCAGCACCCGGGCGATCTTGTCGAACGCCTCGCCCGCCGCGTCGTCGATCGTCGCGCCGAGCGGCCGGACGTCGCTGGTGATGTCGGGGGCCAGCAGGAGCGAGGAGTGGCCGCCGCTGACCAGCAGGGCCATCGTCGGCTCGGGCAGCGGGCCGTGCTCCAGCTGGTCGACGCAGATGTGCGAGGCGAGGTGGTTGACCCCGTAGAGCGGCTTGCCGAGCGCGTACGCGTACGCCTTCGCGGCCGAGACGCCGACGAGCAGCGCTCCGGCGAGCCCGGGGCCCGAGGTGACGGCGATCCCGTCGAGGTCGCGGGCGCTGATCCCGGCCTCCTTCAGGGCCCGTTCGATGGTGGGGACCATCGCCTCCAGGTGGGCGCGGGAGGCGATCTCCGGGACGACGCCGCCGAAGCGGGCGTGGGTGTCGACGCTGGAGGCGACGGCGTCCGCGAGCAGGGTCGTACCGCGCACGATGCCCACGCCGGTCTCGTCGCAGGAGGTCTCGATGCCGAGTACGAGGGGTTCGTCGACAGCCATCATTCAGTCCCGGTCTCTGGTGCGTGCTCGTGCACTGCTTGCTCTTGCATGGTCAGGCGCATGACCAGGGCGTCGATGTTCCCCGGCTGGTAGTAGCCGCGCCGGAAGCCGATCGGTTCGAAGCCGAAGCGCTCGTACAGCTTCTGCGCCCGGGTGTTGTCGACCCGGACCTCCAGGAGGACCGTGGCGCACTCGAAGTCGGTGGCGGCCTTCAGCAGATCGGTGAGGAGTCCGGAGCCGAGGCCGGTGCCCCACGCCTCGCGGCTGACCGCGATCGTCTGGACGTCGGCCAGGTCGCCGACGGCGGCGAGCCCGGCGTAGCCGGTGATCCGCCCGGTGTCGGGGTCCTCGGCGACGACGTAGTGGCGGGTGGCGCCGGGGCCCCGGGCGTGGGCCAGCTCGGACCAGAACATGCCGGGTGACCAGGCGTCGTCCGGGAACAGCGCGTGTTCGAGGTCGAGCACCGGCGCGATGTCCCACCAGCGCATCTCGCGCAGCGCGGCGGGGGTGGCGGTGCTCACGTGGGGGTGACCACCTTGTAGTTCTTCGGGACCTGCGCGTCGGGCCTGCGCAGATAGAGCGGCCGGGGCTCCAGGAGCTCCTGGCCGGCGGCGAGGCGTTCGGCGGCGAGCGCGGCGAGCGCGCCGGCGGCGAGGTGCTCGGGGCCGCGCGCGTCCGGGAAGGCGTCCGGGTAGAGCACCGCGCCCGCGCCGGCCACGGGGAGCCCGGCCAGCGCTCCGGCGATGTCGGCGGGCCGGTCGACGGCGGGTTCGCCCGAACGGGTGCGGGCGTCCTCGTACCGCGCCCAGTAGACCTCCTTGCGGCGCGCGTCGGTCGCCACGGCGAACGGCCCTTCCAGGCCCTCCAGTCCGGCGGCGTACGCGAGGCCGTCCAGGGTGCACACGCCGTGGACCGGCACGGAGAGGACGGAGCCGAAGGTGGCGGCGGTGACCAGGCCGACCCGCAGGCCGGTGTACGGGCCGGGGCCGACGCCCACGACCACGTCCGTCACGGCGTCGAGTGCCGTCCCGGCCTCGGCGAGGACCCGGTCGACGGCGGGGAGCAGCAGCTCCCCGTGCCTGCGGGCGTCGACCTGCCCGGAGGAGGCGATGACGGACGTGCCGTCGTGCAGGGCGACGGTGACGGCGGGCGTGGCGGTATCCATGGCGAGCAAGAGCACGCAAACAGCCTACGGCTCCGCCGACGGCGTTACGGCGTCCGTACGGCGTCCCGGCCCGCCCCGTCCCTGCTGCTACCGTCACCGGGTATCCGCGGGTACGACGTAAACGCTTGTACGACATGCGGCAACGGCAGTCGAAAGGGGATTTCACGGTGGCTAGGGGAAGCTCGGGAATCGTGGCCGGGCTCACTGCGGCGGCGGTCGCCGCGGTCGCCTTCCTCGCCTACCAGGCCTCGGCGAACGCCCCCGCCTCGGTGGCGTCCACGCCCGGCAAGAAGCCCTCCGCGTCGGCCTCGGCCCAGCCCTCCGCCAAGCCGAAGCCCAAGGCCGACCCGCTGGCGGTCCCGGCGGCGTCCGGCAAGGGCGAGCGCGTCGTGTACGCGCTGAAGGACCGCCGGGTGTGGCTGGTCGACGAGGACAACGAGGCGATCCGCACCTTCACCGTGATGCCGAGCCCGGTCAGCCCGCCGCCCGGGGTCCACAAGGTCACCTCGCGTTCGGGCACGGTCCAGGGCTCGGACGGCGTCCCGATCGAGCACGTGGTCCGCTTCGCGAACGTGGACGAGGTGGCGATCGGCTTCAGCGCGGCGCAGGACGGCTCGATGGCCAGCCCGGACCCGACGTCGAAGACCGGCGGCGTCCGGATGAAGCGCGCGGACGGCAACGCCATGTGGACCTTCGCGACGGTCGGCGCGAAGGTCGTCGTCGTCCCGTAGCGCCAGGGGTCTCACGCCGTCCGGGGTCCTACGCCGCCCGCCCCCGGACGGCGTTCCCGTGGGCGCTCTCCTCGTCCCGGTCCGCCGCGTCGGATGGATCCGGCGCCTCGCTCGGCGGGGTGGAGACCGCGGTGGCCGCTGCGCACGAGGCCAGCAGGTCCTTCATCGACAGGGCGGACGGAGTCGGCTGCGGTCGCGCCGCTCGCTCGGGCGTCGGCATGGATTGCCTCCTTGGTGCTCCGATGGAGGGCGTGGTTAGGTAGACCTAACCACGTCTCGTACCCATGTGACCACGACCACGGTCCCCCGCGCAACAGTTTACCGACGCACTGTCGGGAAGGTCTCGTGAAGGACGGCGCCGGAGGGCGGCCGCGTTACGACAGATCCGCCCGCAGCCCCGCCCAGCGTGTCCCGATGCCGACCAGGGTCACCTCGCGCCGCTCGTCGTCGGTGTCGCCCGTCGCGCGGTCGATGAGGACCCGGAGCCGGTCGTCGGCCAGCTCCTCGACCTTGCCGTCGCCCCACTCCACGACCACCACGGACTCCGGCAACGACACATCCAGGTCCAGGTCCTCCATCTCGTCGAGCCCGCCGCCCAGGCGGTACGCGTCGACGTGGACCAGGGCGGGGCCCCCGGTCAGCGAGGGGTGGACGCGGGCGATGACGAACGTGGGCGAGGTGACCGCGCCGCGCACGCCGAGGCCCTCGCCGAGGCCCCGGGTCAGCGTCGTCTTCCCGGCGCCCAGCTCCCCGGTGAGCATGACCAGGTCGCCGGGGGCCAGCACCCGGGCGAGCCGGCGGCCCAGGTCCTGCATCTGTTCGGGGGAGGTGACGGTGAGCGTCACGGTCACGGCCTCGGTCACGGTCCCGGCGGGCTCGGGAGCGGTCGTCCCCGCTGTCTCCGGAACGGTCTCAGCGGCCGGGCCGCTGTGCGGTGCTTCCATGTCCGCCAACGTTAGCGCCCGGCACCGTGCCGCTGCGTACGAGCAGGTCGGCCAGCCGGTCGGTGACCGTCTCCGGGTGCTCCAGCATCACCAGGTGCCCGGCGTCCGGCACGATCACCAGCTCGGCGTCGGGCAGGACGTCGGCGATGGCCTCGCTGTGCGAGCTGGGGGTGACGAGGTCCTTGTCCCCGGCCAGGATCAGCACGGGCACCTCCCGGAACGCGGGCAGCGCGCCGCTCTTGTCGTGCTCGGTGAAAGCCGGGTAGAACTCGGCGACCACATCGATGGGGGTGGACTCGATGAGCCGTTCCGCGAACCGGGCGACCGCCGGGTCCACGTCCCGCGAACCGAACGAGTACCGCTTGATCAGCCCGGCGAAGAGGTCCGCGGTGGCCCGCCGCCCCTTCTCCACCAGCTCCGTCTGCGAGCCGAGCGCCTTCAGCACCCCGGGCAGCACCCGGCGCACCGCGTTCACGCCCGCCACCGGCAGCCCGAAGCTGACCTCGCCGAGCTTGCCGCTGGAGGTGCCGACCAGGGCGACGGCGGCGACCCGGTCGCGGATCAGGGCCGGGTACCGGTCGGCCAGCGCCATCATCGTCATGCCGCCCATGGAGTGCCCGACCAGCACCAGCGGGCCCTCGGGGGCCGCCGCGTCGATGACCGCCTTCAGGTCGCGGCCGAGCTGGTCGATGCCGACCGGCACCCCGTCCGCCTGGGCCCGGCCCCGTCCGGAGCGGCCGTGGCTGCGCTGGTCCCAGTAGACGGCGCGTACGAGGCCGCGCAGGGCGGCCCGCTGGAAGTGCCAGGAGTCCTGGCCGAGGCAGTAGCCGTGGCTGAAGACGACGGTGACCGGGGCGGGGGCCTTGCGCCCGAAGAGCCGGCGGCGGCGGTTTCCGGCAGAGCCGGCTCCCTCCTCGCCCGGGGGCGGCGCGTCCGCCACCTCGTCGATCTCGTAGTACAGCTCGGTTCCGTCGTCGGCGACGGCCCGGCCCGGCGTGCCGCGCAGCGAGCCGTAGGGCCCGGTGGCGTCCAGCGCGAGGCGGGCCTTCTTGCGCATGCCGCGCCCGACGGTGAGCCGCTCGACGGCGACCCCGGCGGCCGCACCGGCGGCGAGTACCCCTATGGCGGCCCCGGCGATCCCGGCCCGGCGCCAGCCGGCCGCGCCGGCGGCGGTCGCGGCCACCACGGCCCCCGCTTCGCTCCCGCTCACCGCTGCACGCTCCCGGCCGGCTCGCTCGGACCGGCCGCTCCGTTCACGTACACCCTCGGCACCCGGGAGCCGATGCGGGTGACGATCTCGTACGCGATGGTGCCGGCGGCCTCCGCCCAGTCCTGCGCGGTCGGCTCGCCCCGGTCGCCCGGGCCGAACAGCACCGCTTCCGCGCCCGGTTCCGGCCGGTCGCCGCCGAGGTCGACGACGAACTGGTCCATGGCGACCCGGCCCGCGACCGTGCGCACCTTCCCGCCGACCAGGACGGGTCCCGTGCCCGACGCGTGGCGCGGGACGCCGTCCGCGTAGCCGACGGGGATCAGACCGAGGGTCGTCTCGGCGGTCGTCGTGTAGTGGTGGCCGTAGCTGACGCCGTGTCCGGCCGGGGCGTCCTTGACCAGGGCGACGGACGCGGCGAGCGTCATCACGGGCCGCAGCCCGAAGTCGGCGGGCGTGCCCAGCTCGGGGGCGGGCGAGATGCCGTACATCGCGATGCCCGTCCGTACGAGGTCGAAGTGCGCCTCGGGGATCGTGAGCGTGGCCGGGGAGTTGGCCATGTGCCGCACCTCGGGCTCCACGCCCTCCTTCTCGGCGTACGCCACCATGTCGCGGTAGACGCCGAGCTGGGCGGCGATCGAGGGGTGGCCGGGCTCGTCGGCGCAGGCGAAGTGGGACCAGAGGCCGGTGACCCTCACCCGTCCGGCCCGCTCGGCGGCCAGCGCCTCGGTGACCAGTTCGGGCCAGTCGGCGGGCTGGCAGCCGCCGCGGCCGAGGCCGGTGTCGGCCTTGAGCTGGATCCTGGCCGGCCGGCCGGCCGCGTCGGCGGCGACGACGACCTCGCGCAGCGCCCACATGCCGCTGACCGACACGTCGATGCCGGCCTCGATCGCCTCGCGCCAGGGGCCCCCGGGCGTCCACAGCCAGCACATGATCCGGCCGTCGAGTCCGGCCGCGCGCAGGGCGAGGGCCTCCTGCGGGGTCGCGGTTCCCAGCCAGCCGGCCCCGGCCTCGCGGGCGGCCCGCGCGCAGGGCACGGCCCCGTGCCCGTAACCGTCGGACTTCACCACGGCCATGAGCTGCGCCCCGGCCGCACGCTCGCGCAGGACGCGCACGTTGGCGCGCAGCGCGGCGAGGTCGATCTCGGCACGGGCTCTCAGGGACGCTGTCTCGTTCATCGCGCCCAGTCTCTCAGAGGCGTCGGCCGCCTCCCCGGCAGTGCACGCCGGTATCCGGCCTTATGTACGTTTCATCACATGGTTCAGGTGGTCGACCAGGACCGGGACATGGCTGTCGGCCATGTCCTTGACGGCGGTGATCAGGGTGACGGGTCCGCCCTCGCGCACCAGTCCGACGAGCCGCTCGACGGCCTCCGTGTGCGCCGGGTCGTCCAGTTCGGTGCGGTAGCGCTCGACGAAGGCGTCGTGGCGCGCGCCGGAGCGGTCCTGGTGGTACCAGGAGCGCAGCTCGTCCGAGGGGGTGACGTCCTTCAGCCATACGTCGATCGCGGCCCGCTCCTTGGAGACGCCCCGGGGCCAGAGCCGGTCGACGAGGACCCGGGTGCCGTCGCCGTCCTCCGGCGGGTCGTAGACCCTGCGTACGCGTACGGGTTCGCTGCCGCTCGCCATGTCCGGCCGCCCTTCCTCCCCCGGGCCTCCACCCTCTCCCCGGCTCAGCCCGCCCGCACGTCGCGCCAGGCGGCCTGGATGCCGTCCGCGACGTCCTGCGCGGAGACCGGGGCCCCGTCCGAGCCGTGCCGGGCGGCGAGCCCGTGCAGGTACGCGCCCACGGACGCGGCGTCGCGCGGGGCGAGTCCGGCCGCGAGCAGGGACCCCGTCAGCCCGGAGAGCACATCGCCGCTGCCCGCGGTGGCGAGCCAGGACGTGCCGGTCGGGTTGACCCGTACGGGCGTGTCGCGGGCCTCCGCGATCAGGGTCGTGGAGCCCTTGAGGAGCACGGTGGCGCGGTAGCGGGCGGCCAGTTCGCGCACCGCGGCGAGCCGCCCGGCCTCGACCTCCTCGCGGGCCGCGCCGAGCAGGGCCGCGGCCTCCCCCGCGTGCGGGGTCAGGACGGTCGGGGCGGTCCGGGTCCGCACGGTCTCCGCGTCCAGCAGCCGCAGCCCGTCCGCGTCGACGAGCACGGGGACGTCGGCGGCCAGCACGTCGGCGACGGCCGCCTCCGCGCTCCTTCCGTCGCCGAGCCCGGGCCCGACCACCCAGGCCTGCACCCGTCCGGCCTTCGACGGCGGCCCGGCGTGGACCAGCGCCTCGGGGTAGCGGGCGATCACCGCGTCCGCGCCCGGTCCGACGTACCGCACGGCCCCGGCCCCGCCGCGCAGCGCGCCCGCGACAGCGAGGACGGCGGCGCCCGGGTAGCGCTCGGACCCGGCGACGACGCCGACGACCCCGCGCCGGTACTTGTCGCTCTCCGGGCCCGGCGCCGGCAGCAGCGCGGCGACGTCCGCGTACTGGAGGGCCTCCAGATCCGGCGGCTCGGGCAGTTCCGGGCCGAGCCCGATGTCCACCAGCCGCAGGGCCCCGGCGTGTTCGGCGGCCGGGTCGATCAGGAGGCCTGGCTTGTAGGTGCCGAAGGTGACCGTCGCGTCCGCGCGGACCGCGTCGCCGTGCACCTCCCCGGTGTCGGCCTCCACCCCGCTCGGCAGATCGACCGAGAGGACCGGGGTACGGTCCCGGGTCACCGTGTGCAGCAGCCCGGTGGCGTCCTCGCGCAGCCCGCCGCGCCCGCCGATGCCGGTGATGCCGTCCACCACGAGGTCGAGCACGCCGAGCCCGTCCGGCCCGTCGACGACCTGCCCCCCGGCCGCCAGCAGCGCGGCGAGGCCGCCGGGGTGGGCCCGGTCGGGGGCGAGCAGCAGGGCCCGGACGCCCGCGCCCCGGCGGGCCAGGCGGGCGCCCGCGTACAGCGCGTCGCCGCCGTTGTCGCCGCTGCCGACCAGGAGCAGGACCCGGGACCCGTACACCCGGCCGTTGCGCCGCAGCAGATCGCCGCAGGCCACGGCCAGCCCGGCGGCGGCGCGCCGCATCAGGGCGCCCTCCGGCAGCCGTTGCACGAGGGCGGCCTCGGCGGCCCGTACGGTCTCCACGCTGTAGGCACGTCGCATGGGTCCAACCCTCCGCGATCACGGGGGCGGACGCTACCCCCGCAAGGGCGTGGCGGCTTGTTCGTCCGGGCGGGTGTCACCCCTGTGGCCTGCACGGCCCGGCGGGTGTCACCCCTCCGCGATGACCACCGCCGACGCCACCCCCGCGTCGTGGCTGAGCGAGACGTGCCAGCCGCGGACCCCCAGTTCGGCGGCGCGGGCGGCGACCGTGCCGCGGACCCGCAGCCGGGGCTGCCCGCTCTCCTCGACCCAGACCTCCGCGTCGCTCCAGAGCAGCCCGCCGGGTGCGCCGAGCGCCTTGGCCAGGGCCTCCTTCGCGGCGAACCGGGCGGCGAGCGAGGCGATTCCGCGCCGCTCGCCGCTGGGCAGCGTCAGCTCACTTCCGACGAAGAGCCGGTCGGCCAACTGGGGCGTACGCTCCAGCGCCGCGCCGAAGCGCTCGATCTCGGCCACGTCGATGCCGACCCCAATGATCACGAACCCACCCTTGTCACCTCGTCACCCGGGCGCGTCCCGGGTCACTCCACGGTCACGGACTTCGCCAGGTTGCGCGGCTGGTCCACTTCGTTGCCGCGGGCCGTCGCGAGCTCGCAGGCGAAGACCTGGAGCGGCACGGTGGCGACCAGCGGCTGAAGCAGCGTAGGCGTTGCGGGGACCGTGATGAGGTGGTCGGCGTACGGGACGACGGCCTCGTCGCCCTCCTCGGCGACGACGATGGTGCGGGCGCCCCGGGCCCGGATCTCCTGGATGTTCGACACGATCTTGTCGTGGAGCACCGAACGGCCGCGCGGTGACGGCACGATGACGACGACCGGGAGGCCCTCCTCGATGAGCGCGATCGGCCCGTGCTTCAGCTCGCCGGCCGCGAAGCCCTCGGCGTGCATGTAGGCGAGTTCCTTGAGCTTGAGCGCGCCTTCGAGGGCGACCGGGTAGCCGACGTGCCGGCCGACGAACAGGACGGTGTCGTGGTGGGCGAGGGACCGGGCCAGCTCGCGCACGGGCTCCATCGTCTCCAGGACCCGGTCGACCTCGCCGGAGATCGCGGAGAGCTGGCGCACCACCGTACGGATCTCGTCGCCCCATTTGGTGCCGCGCACCTGGCCGAGGTAGAGCGCCACGAGGTAGCAGGCGACGAGCTGGGTGAGGAAGGCCTTGGTGGAGGCGACGGCGACCTCGGGCCCGGCGTGCGTGTAGAGGACGGCGTCGGACTCGCGCGGGATCGTCGAGCCGTTGGTGTTGCAGATGGCGAGCACCTTCGCGCCCTGTTCGCGGGCGTGCCGCAGCGCCATCAGGGTGTCCATGGTCTCGCCGGACTGGGAGATGGCGACGACGAGGGTGCGCTGGTCCAGGATCGGGTCCCGGTAGCGGAACTCGCTGGCGAGTTCGGTCTCGCAGGGCAGCCGGGTCCAGTGCTCGATGGCGTACTTGGCGATCATCCCGGCGTGGAAGGCGGTTCCGCAGGCGACGATGACGACCTTGTCGACCTCGCGCAGGTCCGCGGCCGGGATGCGTACCTCGTCGAGGTGGAGCGCGCCCTCCCCGTCGACCCGGCCGAGGAGGGTGTCGGCGACGGCCTGGGGCTGGTCGGCGATCTCCTTGAGCATGAAGGAGGCGTAACCGCCCTTCTCGGCGGCGGACGCGTCCCAGTCGACGTGGTACTCCCGCACCTCGGCGAGCTCCCCGTCGAACCCGGTGACGACGACGCCCTCGCGGCTCAGCTCGACGACCTGGTCCTGGCCAAGCTCGACGGCGGACCGGGTGTGCGCGATGAAGGCGGCGACGTCCGAGGCGAGGAACCACTCGTCCCGCCCCACGCCCACGACGAGCGGTGAGTTGCGCCGGGCGCCGACCACCACGTCCGGCTGGTCGGCGTGCACGGCGACCAGGGTGAACGCCCCCTCCAGCCGCCGGCACACCTGGCGCATCGCCTCCGCGAGGTCCCCGCCGGCCGAGAACGCCTCGGCCAGCAGATGCGAGACGACCTCGGTGTCCGTCTCCGACTCCAGGGCGTGGCCGCGTCCGGTCAGCTCTCGGCGCAGGGCCGCGAAGTTCTCGATGATCCCGTTGTGCACGACGGCGACCCGGCCCGCGTTGTCCAGATGCGGGTGGGCGTTGAGATCGGTGGGCGCTCCGTGCGTCGCCCAGCGGGTGTGCCCGATACCGGTCCGCCCGGCCGGCAGCGGCCGGTCACCCAGCTCCTTCTCCAGATTGACGAGCTTGCCCGCCTTCTTCGCGGCGGCGAGCCCGCCGTCCGCGAGAACGGCGACGCCCGCCGAGTCGTAGCCCCGGTATTCGAGGCGCTTGAGTCCTGCGACGACGACGTCCTGCGCCGACTGCCCACCGACATAACCCACGATTCCGCACATAGCGGCACCCTACGGCCGGAAGCGCCTCGCGGCAGGAATCCGCGCGGCCCGTCCCCGACGACGCATGGCCGGGGCCGGGCCGCGCGGAGCGGCGGAGTCGTGCCACTCCGTCAGGAGCAGTACTGCGCCTCCTTGCCGATCGACCGGTACATGCAGTCCGCGTTCTCGATCAGCTGGAGCACCGCGTCCCGGTTGCGGGAGGTCTCGCGCTCGATGACCTCGTCGGGCGGGTAGAAGCCCCCGCCGGACGCCGAGCGCGGGTACATCTCGAAGGTGTAGCCGAAGATCTTCTGCGAGCCCCACAGCCAGTCGTCGATCGACCCGTCGGTGATGTACAGGTCACTGGACTGCTCGGCGGTGTACCCGTTGCTCGCCGCCATCTTCCGGCCCACCGCCGCGAACGCGTTGCGGTCGTCGGCGGTCATGCCGGGCGCGGTGTCGTTGTACGTGTAGCCGAAGGGCCACAGCACCAGTTCGCTGTACGTGTGGAAGTCGATGGCCGCCGTGATCTGCTGCTTCCCGCCGATCACCCGGCCGCGCACGAAGTCCGCCACGACCTTCGTCTCGGGCGCGGACTCGGCGGCCGCCCCCCGGTAGGTCTCGGACGAGGGGCTGGAGGAGGAGCCGCCGCAGCAGCCCCACTTGTAGGCCCAGTTGCGGTTGAGGTCGGTGCCGACCGCGCTGGAGCCCGAGTTGGGCTGCCGGTTCTTGCGCCAGCTGCGGTACGAGCCGGAGGCGATGTCGTACTCGCCGCCGTCCGGGTTCATGTCCGGCACGATCCACAGCTCCCGGCCGTCGACCGCCTGCTTGATCCGGGAGTCGGACCCGTAGCCCTGGCCCAGTTCGCGGAGCAGGTAGAGCGCCATCTCGACGGTCAGGTGCTCGCGGGCGTGCTGGTGGGCGGTGAACAGGACCTCGGGCTCGGCCTCGTCGGCGGCGACGTTGTCGCTCACCTTGACCGCGATGACGTCGCGGCCCTGGTAGGTCTTGCCGATGACGCGCTTGCTCATGATCGCCGGGTTCGCGGCGATGCGGGCGTCGATCGCCGCGTTCATCTCGGCGTAGTTGTGGTAGCGGGAGTCGGCGGGCGGGAAGTCGAGGGCGCTCACGCCGTCCGCCGCTCGCGGCACGGCGTCGGGGGCGGGCAGGGCCTCCAGTACGTGGCCGCGCGCCCGGAGCTTCCGGGCCTGGGCGGCGTCCGCGGTGATCACGACGCCGTGGTCGTGGACCTCGTCGATCGAGACGCCCGCGCGGGCGATGTCGGTGCGGGCGGCAGGGGTGGTGCGTCCGGTGATCTCGTACTGGAGCGTCCGCTCGTCCGCGGCGACGGCCGCGTTCGGGGCCGCGTTCCCGGCGGTCGCCACGGTGGTGGCGGGGGCCGCGAGGGCGAGGGCGAGCAGAACGGTCAGGGCGGCGTTGCGTCGGGCCTTCGTCGGCCGGGATCTCCGTGCGGTGACGAGTCGCATGCTGGCATCTCCTGGGTCCGTCGGGGTGGGGGGTGGAGCTGTGCGACGGGCACAGAATGAACTCATGTCATGAGCTGGTCAAGATGGTCGTTCCGGCCATCGCCGGGTGTGGTGCTCCCGCTGCCGCGGGGACGCGAACGGCCGCCCGCCGTTCCACGAACTCCCCCGACTCCCCAACTCCCCTGATCCTTTACTCCCTTACTCCCCCAGCTTCCGGCGCAGCGCGGCCCGCTCCGGCTCGGTCCCCGCGAGCTCCAGCGCCTGCCGGTACGCCTCGGCGGCCTCCCCGGCCCGCCCCAGCCGGCCGAGCAGGTCTCCGCGCGCCACGACGTACGGCGGGTACCCCCGCAGCCGGGGCTCCCCCGCCAACGCGTCGAGCAGCGCGAGACCGGCGCCCGGCCCGTCCCGCATCGCCACCGCCACGGCGCGGTTGAGCGCCACCACGGGGGACGGGGTGAGCGTGAGGAGCACGTCGTAGAGGGCCACGATCTGCGGCCAGTCCGTGGCCGCCACGTCCGCCGCCTCGTCGTGCAGGGCGGCGATGGCGGCCTGCACCCCGTACGGCCCGGCCGGCCCGCCGGTCAGCGCCCGGACGACCAGGGCGCGGCCCTCCTCGATCATCGGCCGGTCCCAGCGCCCCCGGTCCTGGTCCTCCAGGAGCACCGGCTCGCCCGCCGGCCCGGTCCGCGCGTCGCGCCGGGCGTGGACGAGGAGCAGCAGCGCGAGGAGCCCGGCGCTCTCCCGCTCGGCGGGCAGCAGCCGGTGCAGTATCCGGGCCAGCCGGATCGCCTCCTCGGCCAGGTCGAGCCGCTGGAGACGGGGCCCGGAGCTGGCCGCGTACCCCTCCGTGAAGACCGAGTAGACGACCTGGAGGACTCCGGGCAGCCGCTCGGGCAGTTCGTCGGGGCCGGGCACCCGGAACGGGATCCGGGCCTCGCGGATCTTCTTCTTGGCCCGCACGATGCGCTGGGCCATGGTCGCCGTCGGGACGAGGAACGCCCGCGCCACCTCCGGTGTGGTGAGCCCGGCGAGGCACCGCAGGGTCAGTGCGGTCCGGTCCTCGGCGGCGAGGGCGGGGTGGGCGCAGGTGAAGAACAACTGGAGCCGGTCGTCGGGAAGTTCACCGATCGCGGCCACGTCGGCCGCGGGGGCGGCGGCCTCGGCCCGTTCCGCGTCGGCCTGGAGGACGGCGAGCCGGGCCGCGTACGCCTGGTCGCGCCGCAGCCGGTCCACCGCCCGCCGCCGCGCCGTCGTCAGCAGCCAGGCCCCGGGCCGGTCGGGGACGCCCTCGGCGGGCCAGTGCCGCAGGGCCGCCTCGATCGCCTCGGACGTCACCTCCTCGGCCAGGTCGAGGTCGCCGAACCGGCGGACGAGGGAGGCGAGCAGCAGCCCGCGCTCCTCCCGGAACACCGCCTCGACGGCTTCGGCGGTCGCCCGGCCCTCCCCCGGGGGCACGCCCGCGCCCGGCACGGGTCTCAGGCCCCGAAGTCCGCGACCGGCCGGACGACGACCGAGCCGCCGTCGCGCGAGCCGGGACAGCGCGCGGCCCAGTCGAGGGCGGCGTCGAGGTCGGGCACGTCGATCACGAGGAACCCGCCCAGCAGCTCCCGCGTCTCGGCGAACGGCCCGTCCGTCACGGTCCGCTCCCCCGTCGGCGAGACCCGTACGGTGGTCGCGGTCACCAGGTCGGCCAGCGACTCCCCGGATACGTGGATTCCCGCGTCGCGTACGGCCTTGTCGTAGGCCATCCAGTCCTCGACGGTGCACTGGGGCGCGCCGCCCTGCTCGTCGACGGCCCCGCTGTGGATCAGCAGCATGTACTTCATGATCGGCTCCTTCTCGCCTGGGTGGTCCCAGCCCTCATGGGCTGCTTACACCATGACGACGATCGGGACCGGTCCGGATCGACACACCGCCCGCGTCCTTTTCACGGCGGGTCCTCTTCACGGCGGGTCCTCGGCACCCGCCCCCGGCCGCCCGCAAACCCCCAGGCCGCACCAGCGGCGTCGCCCGCCCGCGTCGAGGAAGAGCCACCCGCAGCCCTTCCCCGGGCAGACGCGGACGGTGAGGCGGCGGGGGTCGGCGAGCAGGTCCGCGGCGCGCTGGGCCACGGCGTACAGCGGGAGCCGGGGACCGGAATCCGGGTGCGGGCTCCAGCGCCCGAGGCCGTCGTCGCTCCGCACGAAGACCGCGTGGCGCATGGCCTCCTGGACCACCTCGGCCACCCGGTCGAACGCCCCGTCGTCGCCCCGGCCCCACTCCTGGGTGAGACAGCCGTACAACGCGCTCCGGAACTCCCGCGCGCCGGCGAGTACGGCGCTCGCCTCCTCGGGCCGCTCCTCCGCCCTCCGCAGCAGCCGGGTGACCGTACGGTCGTCGAGGAGGTCCAGGTGCCCGGCCCAGACCGCGAGCGAGCGGTAGCCGCGCAGCCATTCGGAGCCGGGCAGCCGCTCGCCGCCCCACCCGGCGTAGGTGTTGCAGAACTCCAGGGCGGGTTCCCCGCTGGTGTTCCACGGGAGCCACTCCCCCCGCACCCGGACGGCGTACGTGGGGGGCGCGGGCCGCCGCAGGTCCGGGTCGTCCCGGCGTACCCGGTCGTACAGGGTCCGCAGGTCCCGCCCCGGCTCGGCGTCGAAGGCGGACCGCAGCGCGCCGCGCGTGGCCCGGTAGAGCGCGAGCGCGTCCGCCGAGCGCCCGCTGCGGTGCAGGGCGACCATGCTGTCCGCGACGAGGCGTTCGCGCTCGGGGTGCTCCTCGGCGAGCGCGGGCAGCTCGACGGCCACGCGCTCGTGCCGCCCCAGCGAGAGGAGGAGCCGGGCCCGCTCCTCCGCCGCCGAGAGCCGCAGTGCGGCGAGGGGCCGGCCGATCCGGTCGCGCAGGGCCTCGTCCGCGACGTCCGCGAGCGGTTCCCCCCGCCACAGCTCCAGCGCCCGGTCGTAGCGGAGCACCCGTTCCTCGTCGGCCACGGCCGCCGAGGCGTCGCGCACGGCGTCCTCGAAGGCGCGGGCGTCGATCCGGTGGCCGTCGGGGCGCAGGAGATAACCGTCGTTCCGCGTCTCCAGCCGTACGCCGTCGGGCCCGAGGGCGGCGCGCAGCCTGCCGATGTACGTGTGCACGGTGGACCGGGCCCCGGCCGGGGCCTCGCCGTTCCAGAGCAGGTCGATGAGCCTGCCGGTCGGCACGGCACGACCCGCCTCCAGGGCGAGGACGGCCAGCAGACACCGCTCCTGACGGCGCAGCCCCGCGAGCACGGGGCGCCCCCGGTGGAGGACGACGAAGGGCCCGAGCAACTGGAATTCCATCGGGAAAGCATCCAGCCGTCCCGGCCCGCGGGGCCACCCCTCCGACGCCCCGACGACCGCTAGGTGAGGAGGTCGAGGAAGAAGGCCCGGACGTCCTCGGCGAACAGCTCCGGGACCTCCATCGCCGCGAAGTGACCGCCCCGGTCGAACTCCGACCAGTGCCTGATGTCGTACAGCCGCTCGGCCAGCGGTCGCACCGACTGCGTGATGTCGTGCGCGAACACCGCCACGCCGACCGGCACCGGGCACGGCTCGGTCCGCCGCGCCGCCTCGCGGTGCAGCCGCGCCGAGGAAGCCGCGGTGGCGGTCAGCCAGTACAGCGATACGTCGGTGAGCATCCGCTCGTCGCTGACCGGCGTGCGGGGGTCGGTCCACCGGGCGAAGCGCTCGGCGATCCAGGCCAGTTGGCCGACCGGCGAGTCGGTCAGCGCGTAGCCGATGGTCTGCGGGGTGGCGGCCTGGAGGGCCTGGTACGGCGGACGGTTCGCCATCATCCGCCTGACCTGGTCCAGCCGGGCCTCGTCCGCCTCGGACAGGTCGACGCCGGCGTCCGGGTCAGGCCGGGTCGGCAGGTAGTTGACGTGCACGCCGACCACCTGCTCGGGCGTCACCGCGCCGAGCGCCAGGGAGATGCCCGAGCCGAAGTCGCCGCCCTGCGCGCCGTAGTGCTCGTACCCGAGCCGGCGCATGAGCTCCGCCCAGGCCCGTGCGACCCGGACCATGTCCCAGCCGCGCTCGTGGGTCGGCCCGGAGAAGCCGTAGCCCGGGATGGACGGGATCACCAGGTGGAAGTCGCGCGCCAGCGGCTCGATCACGTCGAGGAACTCCAGGAAGGACCCGGGCCAGCCGTGGGTGAGTATCAGCGCGAGCGCGTCCGGTCGCGGGGACCGGACATGGACGAAATGAACGTTCTGGCCGTCGATCTCGGTGGTGAAGTGCGGCAGTTCGTTGAGCGCGGCCTCGTGCTCGCGCCAGTCGTACCCGGTGCGCCAGAGGCCGGCCAGTTCCTTGAGCCGCGCCAGCGGGAAACCGTAGTCCCACCCGGCGTCGGCGATCTCGTTGGGCCAGCGGGTACGGGCGAGCCGGTCGTTCAGGTCGTCGAGGCCGGCCTGGGAAATGTCGATGCGGAACGGCTTGATCATGGTTGCGGCTCCAGGACTGCGGGGCTACGGGGCTACGGGGTCGGCAAATCCCAATATCATTGGTCACACCAACGTTGGCCCGACCCACCATATGCCCGATCGTGGGTGCGGCCAACAAGTTGTTACATTGCGTCCGTGGACACGGAACACGGGACGCCGCAACGGCTGCGCGCGCTGTCGAGCAGGCTGGTCAACCAGGCGGCGCTGGCCGCCAACCGGATCGTGGATCAAGAACTGGCCCGGGCCGGCGCCCGGCGCTACCACTACGCCCTGCTGGCGGCGGCGGAGGAGTACGGCCCCTCCAGCCAGGCCGGCCTCGGCCGCCGCACCGGCATCGACCGCAGCGACATGGTCGCGACGGTCAACGACCTGGCCGAAAGACGGCTCCTGGAGCGCGCACCCGACCCGGAGGACCGCCGGCGCAACGTCATCACCATCACGACGGCGGGCCGGAGGGAACTCACCCGCCTCGACCGCCTGCTCGCCGCCGCGCAGGACGAGTTCCTCGCCCCGCTGCCCGCGGCCGACAGGCGGAACCTGATCGACCTGCTCAACCGCCTCGTGGACCATCACCGAGGCGACCACGGCTGAACGCGCCGCGTCGTGGTGAGCCTTTGGTGAGCGACCCGGCGCATGCTGCGGAGCCAGTCGATCCCGGCCTCCGACCCATGGGGAGTTCTCATGCGCAGCACCGTTCCCGTCGCTCTCGCCGCGGCCTGCGTGGCCATCGCGGTCCTCGCCACGGGCCCTGTCTCATA
>NZ_JAAXYC010000152.1 GCF_018619185.1 Streptomyces sp. McG3
TCAGGGCGGCACACCCCGCAGGCCTGGACACCGTCGTCCAACTCGGCACGGGACGCTCCGCACTGACCGGCCGCAGCGTCCTGCCCCCGGCGAAACAATCACCCCGGTGAATCTCAGCGACGGGCGCGGCCTGCTGCCCGTCGTCCTGCTGCCCGGCCTGGAGATCGTCCTGGAGCGCAACGCCGCCCGCAGCGGCAACCGCAGGCTCTCCGACGAGGAGGTCGCCCGCATCCACGGCCGGATGGCCGGCTGGTACGGCTCCGGCCTCCCGATCATCGACAACTCCACGTACGACGTCGAGACCACCGCCCGCGTCCTGGACGACGTACTGGCCCGCTCCATCGCGAGCCCGCCCGCCTGGTAGCCGTCGGGGGCCCGCCCCCCGGCCGGGAGACCGCCCGACCGCGGCCGACCGCGCGGCGCCCCGGCCGCCCGGAGCCCCGGTCGGGTGCGCAGGCCGGGCGGGGAGCCGCCCCCGCTCGTACGCTCGAACCATGTCAGAGGTGCACGCCGTCCGACGCGGGCTGCTCCGCGACCGGTGCGCCGCCGCGGGCTCCGCGGCCGCCCTGGTCTCCCGCCCCGCCAACGTCCGCTATCTCGCGGGCGGAGCGCCACCCGGCGCCGTGCTGCTGCTCGGCCCCGGCGAGGACGTTCTGCTCTGCCCCCGCGCCCCGACCGGTGAACCCGCCCACGGGCGGCCCGACGAGGCGCTCCGGATCGATCTCCTGCCCGTCCCGGACGGGGACCCGGTGGTCGCCGCGGCGGGTCTCGCCGCCTCGGCGGGCGCCGATTCGCTCGCCGTCGAGGAGCACGATCTGACCGTGGCCCGGCACCGTGCCATGGGGAAGGCCGCCCCACGCCTCCGGCTGGCCGATCTGGGCTTCACCGTGGAGCAGCAGCGGATCGTCAAGGACGAGGAGGAGATCGGCTGCCTCCGGATCGCCGCCGAGATCACCGACCAGGCCCTCGGCGAACTCCTCGAATCGATCCTGGTCGGCCGCACCGAGCGGCATCTCGCCCTGGAACTGGAGCGCCGCCTGGTCGACCACGGGGCGGACGGCCCTGCCTTCGCCACCTCCGTGGCCACCGGCCCCAACTCCGGCCAGGGCCGCCACCGGCCCTCGGACCGAAGGGTGGAGGAGGGGGATTTCCTCTCCGTCCGCCTCGGCGCGAGCTACCACGGCTACCGCTGCGAGATCGGCCGGACCTTCGTCATCGGCACCGCCCCCGCCGAGTGGCAGATCGAGCTCTACGACCTCGTTTTCGCCGCTCAGCGGGCCGGCCGGGAGGCCCTGGCGCCGGGGGCCGCCTACCGGGACGTGGACCGCGCGGCCCGGCATCCGCTGGAGTCGGCGGGGCACGGAGAGGGGCTTCAGCCGAGGACCGGGCACGGTGTGGGGCTCGAAATCGAGGAGGACCCGCAACTGGCACCGACAGCCATGGGTAAACTGGACGCTTGTGTGCCGGTCACCGTCGAACCGGGGGTCCACCTCCCGGGCCGGGGCGGTGTCCGGATCGATGACACGCTCGTCGTGCGCCCCGAGGCGGACGGCGGACCCGAGCTACTCACCATGACGACCAAGGAGCTGCTCGCGCTCTAGCGCGCATCCGCGGTCGTTCCACCAGCTTCAGTCCAGGAGATTCCGCAACCGTGGCTTCCACGAACGACCTCAAGAACGGCCTGGTGCTCAAGCTCGACGGAGGCCAGCTCTGGTCCGTCGTCGAGTTCCAGCACGTCAAGCCCGGCAAGGGCCCCGCCTTCGTGCGCACCAAGCTCAAGAACGTGCTCTCCGGCAAGGTCGTCGACAAGACGTTCAACGCCGGCGTGAAGGTCGAGACGGCCACCATCGACCGCCGCGACATGCAGTTCTCGTACATGGACGGCGAGTACTACGTCTTCATGGACATGAACACGTACGACCAGCTCATGGTCGACCGCAAGGCTGTCGGCGACGCCGCCAACTACCTGATCGAGGGCTTCACCGCCTCCGTCGCCCAGCACGAGGGCGAGGTGCTCTACGTCGAGCTGCCCGCCGCCGTCGAGCTGACGATCAAGCACACCGACCCGGGCGTCCAGGGCGACCGCTCCACCGGCGGCACCAAGCCCGCCACGCTGGAGACCGACTACGAGATCGGTGTCCCGCTCTTCATCAGCACCGGCGAGAAGATCAAGGTCGACACCCGCACGGGCACCTACCTCGGCCGGGTGAACAGCTAACCGTGGCTGCCCGGAACAAGGCCCGCAAGCGCGCCTTCCAGATCCTCTTCGAGGCCGACCAGCGCGGTGAGTCCGTGCAGAGCGTGCTCGCGGACTGGGTTCGGCTCTCGCGGACCGACGACCGTCAGCCGCCGGTCGGCGAATTCACGATGGAGCTCGTCGAGGGGTACGCGCAGTACGCGGACCGGATCGACGACCTCATCGTCACCTACGCCGTGGACTGGGAGATCGACCGCATGCCGGTCGTCGACCGGAGCATCCTGCGGCTCGGTGCGTACGAGCTGATCTGGATGGACGAGACCCCGGACGCCGTGGTGATCGACGAGGCCGTCCAGCTCGCCAAGGAGTTCTCCACCGATGACTCCCCGTCCTTCGTGAACGGCCTGCTGGCCCGTTTCAAGGACCTGAAGCCGAACCTCCGCCGGGAGCAGTAGCCCCCCGGCCGCGACGGTTCGGTCGCACACACCACGAAGGGCCCACGGTCTGCCGACCCGCGGGCCCTTCGTCGTACCCGGGAGCCCTCGGCTGGTCCGCCGTACCCGGGCAGGGGTGCGGACACGGAAACGCCGGGTGCGGACACGGAAACGCCGGGCGGGCGGGGGCCCGAAGGTCCCCGCCCACCCGGCGGCACGTTTCTGCTGTGGGGTCCTGCCCCGCTCGCTCAGCCCTCGTCGTGGGAGACCGCGCGGCGCGCGTCCGCGTCCAGCACGCCCCAGCTGATGAGCTGCTCCGTGAGCACGGAAGGCGACTGGTCGTAGATCACGGCGAGCGTGCGCAGGTCGTCCTGGCGGATCGAGAGCACCTTGCCGTTGTAGTCACCGCGCTGGCTCTGGATGGTCGCCGCGTAGCGCTGCAGCGGACCGGCCTTCTCCGGCGGGACGTGGGCGAGGCGCTCCAGGTCCAGGACGAGCTTCGGCGGCGGCTCCGCGGCCCCGCCCGGCGTCGTACCGGGCAGCAGCTCCTGCACCGGGACCCCGTAGAAATCCGCCAGCTCGGCGAGGCGCTGTACGGTCACGGCACGGTCGCCGCGCTCGTACGAACCGACCACGACGGCCTTCCAGCGACCCTGGGACTTCTCCTCCACGCCGTGGAGGGAAAGGCCCTGCTGGGTGCGGATGGCACGGAGTTTGGCCCCGAGCTGTTTTGCGTATTCGCTGGACATATGGCTCCCCGGACGCTGGAACAGTGTGCGGCTCCGCCGCGTGGCTGGTAACTCACTGTGAGGTTACGCAGCGTTACTTGGATGCGTCAAGCCGAATGGTCCGGACCGGCACCTCCCGGGGGCGGGGCCAGGGCCGAGCGCAAGCCCTGGTAGCGTGGATGACGCAATTTCGACGTCCTTTAACGATCCGTCCCGTGAGGCGGAGAAGGAGGTCCGTTTCTTATGGACGCACAGCACGACGACACCGGCAACGCGGCGCGCCCCGTTCTCGAGGCCCCCGACATCGCCCGTGTTCTGACCCGTATCGCCCACGAGATCGTCGAACGCGCCAAGGGCGCCGACGACGTGGTGCTGCTCGGCATCCCGACCCGGGGCGTCTTCCTCGCGCGTCGGCTGGCCGAGAAACTCCAGGAGATCACCGGCCGGAAGACGCCGGTCGGATCACTCGACATCACCATGTACCGCGACGACCTGCGGATGCGCCCGGCGCGCGCCCTGGCCCGCACCGACATCCCCGGCGAGGGGATCGAGGGCAGCCTGGTCGTCCTGGTCGACGACGTGCTCTTCTCCGGCCGCACGATCCGCGCCGCCCTCGACGCGCTCGGCGACATCGGCCGCCCCCGCGCGGTGCAGCTCGCGGTCCTCGTCGACCGCGGCCACCGCGAGCTCCCGATCCGCGCGGACTACGTCGGCAAGAACCTCCCCACGTCGCTGCGGGAGACGGTCAAGGTCCAGCTCGCCGAGGAGGACGGCCGCGACGCCGTGCTGCTGGGCGTCAAGCAGGCCACCCCCGCGGACACGCAGTAGCCCGAGCCCTCCCGTACGCCCTTTCGGGGACGTACGGCCGCTCCCGCGCGCCCGCATGCCTGAAACTCCCTCCAGCAACCCGGAGAACCCCCAGATGAAGCGTCACCTCATCTCGGCCGCCGACCTCACCAGCGACGACGCCGTCCTGATCCTCGACACCGCCGAGGAGATGGCCCGGGTCGCGGACCGGCCGATCAAGAAGCTCCCCACCCTGCGCGGCCGTACCGTCGTCAACCTCTTCTTCGAGGACTCGACCCGCACCCGCATCTCCTTCGAGGCGGCCGCCAAACGGCTGTCCGCCGACGTCATCAACTTCTCCGCCAAGGGATCGTCCGTCTCCAAGGGCGAGTCCCTGAAGGACACCGCGCTGACCCTGGAGGCGATGGGCGCCGACGCCGTCGTCATCCGGCACGGCGCCTCCGGAGCCCCCTACCGGCTCGCCACCTCCGGCTGGATCGACGGGGCCGTGGTCAACGCCGGCGACGGCACCCACGAACACCCCACCCAGGCCCTGCTGGACGCCTTCACCATGCGCCGCCGGCTCGTCGGCGCCGACGCCGGGCTCGGCCGCGACCTGGACGGCCGCCGCATCACGATCGTCGGCGACATCCTGCACAGCCGCGTCGCCCGCTCCAACGTCCACCTGCTCACGACGCTCGGCGCGCACGTCACCCTGGTGGCCCCGCCCACCCTGGTGCCCGTCGGCGTCGAGAAGTGGCCCTGCGACGTCAGCTACAGCCTCGACGACGTGCTGGCGAAGTCCGATGCGGTGATGATGCTGCGTGTGCAGCGCGAACGGATGAACGCCGCCTACTTCCCGACCGAGCGCGAATACTCCCGCCGCTACGGCCTGGACGGCGAGCGGATGGCGAAGATGCCCGAGCACGCCATCGTCATGCACCCCGGCCCGATGGTCCGCGGCATGGAGATCACCGCCGAGGTGGCCGACTCCGACCGCTGCACGGTCGTCGAGCAGGTCGCCAACGGCGTCTCCATCCGCATGGCCGTGCTCTACCTGCTGCTCGGCGGCTCCGACACCGCACTGTCCGCCGCCCCCGCCCGTACCGAGGAGAACAAGTAACCATGAGCAAGATCATTGTCCGCGGTGCGCGGATCCTCGGCGGCGAGCCGCAGGACGTACTGATCGAGGGCGAGACCGTCACCGAGGTGGGCACCGGCCTCGACGCCGCCGGCGCCACCGTGATCGAGGCCGAGGGGCAGATCCTGCTGCCCGGCCTGGTCGACCTGCACACCCATCTGCGCGAGCCCGGCCGCGAGGACTCCGAGACCGTCCTCACCGGCACCAAGGCCGCGGCCGTCGGCGGCTTCACCGCCGTGCACGCCATGGCCAACACCTTCCCCGTCGCCGACACCGCCGGCGTCGTCGAGCAGGTCTGGCGCCTCGGCAAGGAGTCCGGCTACTGCGACGTGCAGCCCGTGGGCGCCGTCACCGTCGGCCTGGAGGGCAAGCAGCTCGCCGAGCTCGGCGCGATGCACGACTCCGCCGCCGGGGTGAAGGTCTTCTCCGACGACGGCAAGTGCGTCGACGACGCGGTGATCATGCGCCGCGCCCTGGAGTACGTGAAGGCCTTCGACGGCGTCGTCGCCCAGCACGCCCAGGAGCCCCGCCTCACCGAGGGCGCCCAGATGAACGAGGGCATCGTCTCCGCCGAACTCGGGCTCGGCGGCTGGCCCGCCGTCGCCGAGGAGTCGATCATCGCCCGCGACGTCCTCCTCGCCGCCCACGTCGGCTCCCGCGTCCATATCTGCCACCTCTCCACGGCCGGGTCCGTGGAGATCGTCCGCTGGGCCAAGTCCAAGGGCTGGAACGTCACCGCCGAGGTCACCCCGCACCACCTCCTCCTCACCGACGAGCTGGTCCGCACCTACAACCCGGTCTACAAGGTGAACCCGCCGCTGCGCACCGAGGCCGACGTCCTGGCCCTGCGCGAGGCGCTCGCCGACGGCACGATCGACTGCGTCGCCACCGACCACGCCCCGCACCCGCACGAGGACAAGGACTGCGAGTGGGCCGCCGCCGCCATGGGCATGGTGGGCCTGGAGACCGCGCTCTCGGTCGTCCAGCAGACGATGGTGGACACCGGCCTGATGGACTGGGCGGGCGTCGCGGACCGCATGTCCTTCCGCCCGGCGGCCATCGGCCGGCTCGACGGACACGGCCGCCCCGTCTCGGCGGGTGAGCCCGCCAACCTCACTCTGGTCGATCCGGCATACCGTGGAGCCGTGGACCCCGCGGGCTTCGCGTCCCGCAGCCGAAACACCCCCTACGAGGGCCGTGAGCTGCCGGGCCGCGTCACCCATACCTTCCTGCGGGGCCGTGCCACGGTCGTCGACGGGAAGCTCGCGTGACAACTCTGACCCCCCTGTACCACCTGGCCGCCGAGCAGAAGTCGGCGGAAGTGACGGACTGGGCCGCCCGCATCGCCTGGGTGGTCGGCCTGCTCGTCTTCATCGCCCTCGTCTACTGGCTGATGCGCCAGGGCTGGAAGTGGCGCGCCAGCCTCCAGTCCGGCCTGCCCGAGCTCCCGGCGACCCCCGAGGGCTTCGCCGACGACGAGACGCTGCTGACACTGGAGGGGCGCTACCACGCCTCCACCACCGCCGGGCAGTGGCTCGACCGGATCGTCGCGCACGGCCTCGGCACCCGCAGCCGCACCGAGCTCACGCTCACCGCCCGCGGCCTGGACGTCGTACGCCCCGGGGCGGCCGACTTCTTCATCCCGGCCGACGCCCTGCGCGAGGCCCGCCTCGACAAGGCTCTCGCGGGCAAGGTCCTGCCCGAGGGCGGCCTGCTGATCATCACCTGGGCGCACGGCGAGACGCTGATCGACTCCGGCTTCCGCTCCGACCGCGCCGCCGAGCACCAGGCCTGGGTCGACGCTGTCAGCCGGCTCACCGGCGCACCCGCCACCACCGAACTCACCAGCACCACTACGGAAGGCACCGCACGATGACGATCTCCACCCGGGGGGCCCAGACCCCCGCCGTACTCGTCCTGGAGGACGGTCGCGCCTTCCGCGGCCGTGCCTACGGGGCCGTGGGGGAGACCTTCGGCGAAGCGGTGTTCTCCACCGGCATGACCGGCTACCAGGAAACGCTGACCGACCCCTCGTACCACCGCCAGGTCGTCGTCATGACGGCCCCGCACGTCGGCAACACCGGCGTGAACGACGAGGACCCCGAGTCCGCTCGCATCTGGGTCTCCGGCTACGTCGTCCGCGACCCCGCCCGCAAGCCCTCCAACTGGCGCTCGCAGCGCTCGCTGGACGAGGAACTGGTGGCGCAGGGCGTCGTCGGCATCAGCGGCGTCGACACCCGCGCCCTCACCCGCCACCTGCGCGAGCGCGGCGCGATGCGCGTCGGGATCTTCTCCGGCAACGCGATCCCCGACGAGGGCACGCTCCTCGCACGGGTCCGCCAGGCCCCCGAGATGACCGGCGCCGACCTCTCCGCCGAGGTCGCCACCAAGAAGGCCTACGTCGTTCCCGCGATCGGCACGAAGAAGTTCACCGTCGCCGCGATCGACCTCGGCATCAAGGGCATGACCCCCCACCGGATGGCCGAACGCGGCATCGAGGTGCACGTCCTGCCCGCCACCGCCACCCTGGAAGAGGTGTACGCGGTCGACCCCGACGGCGTCTTCTTCTCCAACGGCCCCGGCGACCCGTCCACCGCCGATCACCCGGTCGCTCTCATGCGCGGCGTACTGGAGCGCGAGACCCCGCTCTTCGGCATCTGCTTCGGCAACCAGATCCTCGGCCGCGCGCTCGGCTTCGGCACCTACAAGCTGAAGTACGGCCACCGCGGCATCAACCAGCCGGTGCAGGACCGTACCACCGGCAAGGTCGAGGTCACCGCGCACAACCACGGCTTCGCCGTCGACGCCCCGCTGGACCAGGTGTCCGACACGGAGTTCGGCCGCGCCGAGGTCTCCCACGTCTGCCTGAACGACCAGGTGGTCGAGGGCCTCCAGCTCCTGGACCGGCCCGCCTTCAGCGTCCAGTACCACCCCGAGGCGGCCGCGGGCCCGCACGACGCCGCGTACCTCTTCGACCGCTTCACCACCCTGATGGAGGGCCAGCGTGCCTAAGCGCTCCGATATCCAGTCCGTCCTGGTCATCGGCTCCGGTCCGATCGTCATCGGCCAGGCCGCCGAGTTCGACTACTCCGGCACCCAGGCCTGCCGCGTCCTCAAGGCCGAGGGCCTGCGCGTCATCCTGGTGAACTCCAACCCGGCGACGATCATGACCGACCCGGAGATCGCCGACGCCACCTACGTCGAGCCGATCACCCCCGAGTTCGTCGAGAAGATCATCGCCAAGGAGCGCCCCGACGCGCTCCTGCCCACCCTCGGCGGCCAGACCGCGCTGAACACCGCGATCTCCATGCACGAGAACGGCGTCCTGGAGAAGTACGGCGTCGAGCTCATCGGCGCCAACGTCGAGGCGATCAACAAGGGCGAGGACCGCGACCTCTTCAAGGGCGTCGTCGCGGCCGTCAAGGAGAAGATCGGTTACGGCGAGTCCGCCCGCTCCGTCATCTGCCACACCATGGACGACGTCATCGCCGGCGTCGACACCCTCGGCGGCTACCCCGTCGTCGTCCGCCCCTCCTTCACCATGGGCGGCGCCGGCTCCGGCTTCGCCCACGACGAGGAGGAGCTGCGCCGCATCGCCGGACAGGGCCTCACGCTCTCCCCGACCACCGAGGTGCTCCTGGAGGAGTCCATCCTCGGCTGGAAGGAGTACGAGCTGGAGCTGATGCGCGACAAGAACGATAACGTCGTGGTCGTCTGCTCCATCGAGAACTTCGACCCGATGGGCGTCCACACCGGCGACTCCATCACCGTCGCCCCGTCGATGACGCTCACCGACCGCGAGTACCAGCGGCTGCGCGACGTCGGCATCGCGATCATCCGCGAGGTCGGCGTCGACACCGGCGGCTGCAACATCCAGTTCGCCATCGACCCCACCGACGGCCGGGTCATCGTCATCGAGATGAACCCGCGCGTCTCCCGCTCCTCGGCGCTCGCCTCCAAGGCCACCGGCTTCCCGATCGCCAAGATCGCCGCCAAGCTGGCCGTCGGCTACACCCTGGACGAGATCCCCAACGACATCACCGAGAAGACGCCGGCCTCGTTCGAGCCGACCCTCGACTACGTCGTCGTCAAGGCCCCGCGCTTCGCCTTCGAGAAGTTCCCCTCCGCCGACTCCACCCTCACCACCACCATGAAGTCGGTGGGCGAGGCCATGGCGATCGGCCGGAACTTCACCGAGGCCCTCCAGAAGGCCCTGCGCTCGCTGGAGAAGAAGGGCTCGCAGTTCGCCTTCACCGGCCCGGTCGGCGACAAGGCCGAGCTGCTGGCCGAGGCGGTCCGCCCCACCGACGGCCGCATCAACACCGTCATGCAGGCGATCCGGGCCGGAGCCACCCAGGAGGAGGTCTTCGACGCCACGAAGATCGACCCCTGGTTCGTCGACCAGCTCTTCCTGATCAAGGAGATCGCCGACGAGCTGGCCGCCGCCGAACGCCTGGACGCCGACCTGATCGCCGAGGCCAAGCGGCACGGCTTCTCCGACGCCCAGATCGGCGAGATCCGCGGGCTGCGCGAGGACGTCGTCCGCGAGGTCCGGCACGCGCTCGGCATCCGCCCCGTCTACAAGACGGTCGACACCTGCGCCGCCGAGTTCGCCGCGAACACGCCGTACTTCTACTCCTCCTACGACGAGGAGAGCGAGGTCGCGAGCCGCACCAAGCCGGCCGTGATCATCCTCGGCTCGGGCCCCAACCGCATCGGCCAGGGCATCGAGTTCGACTACTCCTGTGTGCACGCCTCCTTCGCCCTGAGCGACGCGGGCTACGAGACCGTCATGGTCAACTGCAACCCGGAGACCGTCTCCACCGACTACGACACCTCCGACCGGCTCTACTTCGAGCCGCTCACCCTGGAGGACGTCCTGGAGATCGTGCACGCCGAATCGCTGGCGGGCCCGATCGCCGGTGTCATCGTGCAGCTCGGCGGCCAGACCCCGCTCGGCCTCTCGCAGGCCCTCAAGGACAACGGCGTGCCCGTCGTCGGAACCTCCCCGGAGGCCATCCACGCCGCCGAGGACCGGGGGGCCTTCGGCCGGGTCCTGGCCGAGGCAGGACTGCCCGCACCCAAGCACGGCACCGCCACCACCTTCGGCGAGGCCAAGGCCATCGCCGACGAGATCGGCTACCCGGTCCTGGTCCGCCCGAGTTACGTGCTCGGCGGGCGCGGCATGGAGATCGTGTACGACGAGACGCGCCTCGCCTCGTACATCGCCGAGTCCACCGAGATCAGCCCCACCCGGCCGGTCCTGGTCGACCGTTTCCTCGACGACGCCATCGAGATCGACGTGGACGCCCTCTACGACGGCACCGAGCTGTACCTCGGCGGCGTCATGGAGCACATCGAGGAAGCCGGCATCCACTCCGGCGACTCGGCCTGCGCCCTGCCCCCGATCACGCTCGGCGGCTTCGACATCAAACGGCTGCGCGCCTCCACCGAGGGCATCGCCAAGGGCGTCGGCGTGCTCGGACTGATCAACATCCAGTTCGCGCTCTCCGGTGACATCCTCTACGTCCTGGAAGCCAACCCGCGCGCCTCCCGCACGGTCCCCTTCACCTCGAAGGCGACCGCCGTCCCGCTCGCCAAGGCCGCCGCCCGCATCTCGCTGGGCGCGACCATCGCCGAGCTGCGCGCGGAGGGCCTGCTGCCGAAGACCGGCGACGGCGGCACCCTGCCGCTGGACGCGCCGATCTCCGTCAAGGAGGCCGTGATGCCGTGGTCGCGCTTCCGCGACATCCACGGCCGGGGCGTCGACACGGTCCTCGGCCCGGAGATGCGCTCCACCGGCGAGGTCATGGGCATCGACTCGGTCTTCGGCACGGCGTACGCCAAGTCGCAGGCCGGCGCCTACGGCCCGCTGCCCACCAAGGGCCGCGCGTTCATCTCGGTCGCCAACCGCGACAAGCGCTCGATGATCTTCCCGGCCCGTGAGCTGGTCGCCCACGGCTTCGAGCTGATGGCCACCTCAGGCACCGCCGAGGTCCTCAAGCGCAACGGCATCAACGCCACCGCCGTGCGCAAGCAGTCCGAGGGCCCCGGGCCCAACGGCGAGAAGACGATCGTCCAGCTCATCCACGACGGCGAGGTCGACCTCATCGTCAACACGCCGTACGGCACCGGCGGCCGGCTCGACGGTTACGAGATCCGCACCGCGGCCGTCGCCCGCTCCGTACCGTGCCTGACCACGGTCCAGGCGCTCGCCGCCGCCGTCCAGGGCATCGACGCCCTCAACCACGGCGACGTCGGGGTCCGTTCCCTCCAGGAACACGCGGAACACTTGATCGCGGCCCGCGACTAGCAGCCCGGAGAGGGGGACACCGGAAACGGTGTCCCCCTCTTTGCGAGCCCCGTCGAGCACACCGAGCACCAAGGACATCTCCTCATGTACAAGCTCTTCTTCCGGCTGGTCTTCAAGCGGATGGACCCCGAGCAGGCCCACTACGCCGCCTTCCGCTGGATCCGCCTCGCCGCCCGCGTCCCCGTCCTGCGCACCTTCGTCGCCGCCGCCCTCGCGCCGCGCTTCAAGGAACTGCGCACCGAGGCCCTCGGCCTGCGGATGCACGGTCCCTTCGGCCTCGCCGCCGGCTTCGACAAGAACGCCATCGCGATCGACGGCATGGCGATGCTCGGCTTCGACCACATCGAGATCGGCACCGTCACCGGCGAACCGCAGCCGGGCAACCCCAAGAAGCGCCTCTTCCGGCTGGTCGCGGACCGCGCGCTGATCAACCGCATGGGCTTCAACAACGAGGGCTCCGCCGCCGTCGCCGCCCGCCTGGCCGCCCGCAACCCCGTCTTCCGCACCACGGTCGGCGTCAACATCGGCAAGACCAAGGTCGTCCCGGAGGCCGAGGCCGCCGCCGACTACGTGAAGTCCACCGAGGCCCTCGCCGGCCACGCCGACTACCTGGTCGTCAACGTCTCCTCGCCCAACACCCCCGGCCTGCGCAACCTCCAGGCCACCGAGTCGCTGCGCCCGCTGCTCACCGCCGTGCGCGAGGCCGCCGACCGCACCGTCACCACCCGGCGCGTCCCGCTGCTCGTCAAGATCGCCCCGGACCTCGCCGACGAGGACGTCGACGCCGTCGCCGACCTCGCCGTGGAGCTGGGCCTGGACGGCATCATCGCCACCAACACCACCATCGCGCGGGAGGCCCTGGGCCTGAAGTCGGCCCCCGGCCTGGTGGGGGAGACCGGCGGACTGTCCGGCGCGCCCCTCAAGGAGCGCTCGCTGGAGGTCCTGAGCCGCCTGTACGCCCGTGTGGGGGACCGGATCACGCTGGTGGGCGTCGGGGGCGTCGAGAACGCCGAGGACGCCTGGCAGCGCATCCTCGCCGGAGCCACCCTCGTCCAGGGCTACAGCGCCTTCATCTACGAAGGTCCCTTCTACGCCCGCGCGATCCACAAGGGCCTCGCCGCCCGGCTCGCCACCTCTCCGTACGCCACCCTCGCCGAGGCCGTCGGCGCCGAGACCCGGAAGAAGGCCGCCCTGTGACGCTCGAACCCTTCGGCGCCCGCCTGCGCCGTGCCATGGACAGCCGCGGGCCGCTCTGCGTCGGCATCGACCCGCACGCCTCCCTGCTCACCTCCTGGGGCCTCGACGACGACATCGCCGGCCTGGAGCGCTTCACCCGGACCGTCGTGGAGGCGCTGGCCGACCGGGTCGCCGTCCTCAAGCCGCAGTCCGCGTTCTTCGAGCGCTTCGGCTCGCGCGGCGTCGCCGTCCTGGAGAAGGCCGTCGAGGAGGCACGCGCCGCCGGGGCGCTCGTCCTGATGGACGCCAAGCGCGGCGACATCGGCTCCACCATGGGCGCCTACGCGGCGACCTACCTGGACAAGGACTCCCCGCTCTTCTCCGACGCGGTCACCGTCTCCCCGTACCTGGGTTTCGGCTCGCTGCGCCCGGCGCTCGACGCGGCCGCCGTCTCCGGCGCGGGCGTCTTCGTTCTCGCCCTCACCTCCAACCCGGAGGGCGCCGAGGTCCAGCGGGCCACGGCGGCCGACGGCCGCTCGCTCGCCCAGCTGATGCTCGACCACATGGCGGCGGAGAACGAGGGAGCCACTCCGCTCGGCTCCGTCGGCGCGGTGGTCGGGGCGACGCTCGGCGACGCCGGGGTGAACCTGGCGATCAACGGGCCGCTCCTCGCGCCCGGCATCGGCGCCCAGGGCGCGACCCCGGCGGATCTTCCGGCGGTGTTCGGCGACGCGGTGGGCAACGTGGTCCCCAGCGTGAGCCGGGGCGTGCTCCGCCACGGCCCGGACGTGTCCGGGCTGCGCGAAGCCGCCGAACGGTTCGCGGACGAGGTCCGCGGCGCCGTATCCGGCAGCTGACCCTGACACGTTTACTGCGTGTTGACGAAATACTGACGAGAAACCTGGCCGATATGTCGCGAAAATCCTGGTCGGCCACAGCTGACCAGGACTTTTCGTCTGTTCTCGCTGACTACAGCGGCCCTTGCCGCTAGTCTCCGTCGAGAGCGGCCGAGCACAGTGTGTTCTCCGCTCACCTGGTGGGTGGCGTCCAGCTTCCCCGCCGGTCCGTATCCGACAGATCGACATCCGAGGTGACGTAGGCGTGGCTCTTCCGCCCCTTACCCCTGAACAGCGCGCAGCCGCGCTCGAAAAGGCCGCCGCGGCTCGCCGGGAGCGGGCCGAGGTCAAGAATCGACTCAAGCACTCCGGCGCTTCCCTCCACGAGGTCATCAAACAGGGCCAGGAGAACGACGTCATCGGGAAGATGAAGGTCTCCGCACTGCTGGAATCCCTGCCGGGCGTCGGCAAGGTCCGCGCCAAGCAGATCATGGAGCGTCTCGGCATCTCCGAGAGCCGCCGGGTCAGGGGTCTTGGCTCCAATCAGATCGCGTCCTTGGAGCGTGAGTTCGGCGGCAGCCCCGCCTGACGTTCTCGGGCACTCCCGAGAACGGGGATAATCGCCCCATGGCTGCAACATCCCGGGGGACGTCCCCCGTACCCCCGGACGTACGTCCGCGGCTGACCGTGCTCTCCGGCCCCTCGGGGGTCGGCAAGAGCACGGTCGTCGCTCATATGCGCACCGTGCACCCCGAGGTCTGGCTCTCCGTGTCGGCGACGACACGCAAGCCACGCCCCGGGGAGCGCAACGGTGTGCACTACTTCTTCGTGGACGACGAGGAGTTCGACAAGCTCGTCGCCAACGGCGAACTGCTGGAGTGGGCCGAGTTCGCGGGCAACCGCTACGGCACACCCCGGCGCGCCGTGCTCGACCGCCTGGAGGCCGGCGAACCGGTCCTGCTGGAGATCGACCTCCAGGGCGCCCGGCTGGTCCGCCAGTCGATGTCCGACGCGCGTCTGGTCTTCCTCGCCCCGCCGAGCTGGGAGGAGCTGGTGCGCCGGCTCACCGGCCGGGGCACCGAGGCCCCCGAGGTCATCGAGCGCCGGCTCGCCGCCGCGAAGATCGAACTGGCCGCCGAGGCCGAGTTCGATACGACGCTCGTCAACACCTCCGTCGAGGACGTGGCGCGTGAGCTGCTAACGTTGATGCTTCAGGCCTAGATCTCCCCGATCGCTCAGATCGCCTCGATCTTTGATCTACATCCCCTTCGGAAGGCAGAGAGTGTCCTCTTCCATCACCACGCCCGAGGGCATCATCAACCCGCCGATTGATGAGCTCCTCGAAGCCACCGACTCGAAGTACAGCCTGGTGATCTACGCGGCCAAGCGCGCCCGCCAGATCAACGCGTACTACTCGCAGCTCGGTGAAGGCCTCCTGGAGTACGTCGGTCCGCTCGTCGACACCCACGTGCACGAGAAGCCGCTCTCGATCGCACTCCGCGAGATCAACGCGGGCCTGCTGACCTCCGAGGCCATCGAGGGCCCCGCGCAGTAACGCAGGAGCACCACGGCACCTTCACTCCAGGCCCGGCGGCCCGTCCGCCGGGCCTGAGGTGTGTCCGGGGCCGGGTGCACGCGTTCTGCGCGGTGAGGCAGCATGGGACGCACACGTTGCCTTACGTTGCCGAGTGCGGGGAGACGCAGTGGACAAGCCGAAGGTGGTCCTGGGGGTCAGCGGGGGCATCGCCGCCTACAAGGCGTGCGAACTGCTGCGCCGGCTGACCGAGTCCGGCCACGACGTACGGGTCGTCCCGACCGCCGCTTCGCTGCACTTCGTGGGTGCCGCCACATGGTCGGCGCTCTCCGGCCACCCGGTCTCCGACGAGGTCTGGCAGGACGTCCACGAGGTCCCGCACGTGCGGATCGGGCAGGGCGCCGACCTCGTGGTGGTCGCCCCGGCCACCGCGGACATGCTCGCCAAGGCCGCCCACGGGCTCGCCGACGACCTGCTCACCAACACCCTCCTGACCGCCCGCTGCCCGGTGGTCTTCGCCCCCGCGATGCACACCGAGATGTGGGAGCACCCGGCCACCCAGGAGAACGTCGCCACCCTGCGCCGCCGGGGAGCCGTCGTCATCGAGCCCGCCGTCGGTCGGCTCACCGGCGTCGACACCGGCAAGGGCCGGCTCCCCGACCCCGGCGAGATCTTCGAGGCCTGCCGCCGGGTGCTGGCGCGCGGGGTCACCGAGCCCGACCTCGCGGGCCGTCATGTGGTGATCAGCGCCGGGGGCACGCGCGAGCCGCTCGACCCGGTGCGCTTCCTGGGCAACCGTTCCTCCGGCAAGCAGGGGTACGCGCTGGCGCGCACCGCCGTGGCCCGGGGGGCGCGGGTCACCCTGATCGAGGCCAACACCGGGCTGCCCGACCCGGCCGGGGCGGATGTCCTCCGCGTCGGCACGGCCGTTCAGCTGCGCGAGGCCGTGCTGAAGGCCGCCCCCGACGCGGACGTCATCGTGATGGCGGCCGCGGTGGCCGACTTCCGCCCTGCCGCGTACGCCTCCGGCAAGATCAAGAAGAAGGACGGCGCGGAGGCGCCCGTCGTCACCCTGGTCCGCAACCCCGACATCCTCGCCGAGGTCTCCGGCGAGCGGGCCCGCCCGGACCAGCTCGTCGTCGGATTCGCCGCCGAGACCGACGACGTACTGGTCAACGGCCGTGCGAAGCTTCGCCGCAAGGGCTGCGACCTCCTCGTGGTCAACGAGGTGGGGGAGCGCAAGACCTTTGGCTCGGAGGAGAACGAAGCGGTCGTCCTCGCCGCCGACGGCCAGGAGACGCCGGTGCCGTACGGCCCGAAGGAAGCGCTTGCCGACACGGTCTGGGATCTGGTTTCGGGAAGGTTCCAGCCGATTTCACAATCAACCCTCCGGGCGAGCTAAATCGTCCCATAAGGTCTAAAACGCAAGCCGGGAAGGGTGGATTGTCCTACTGGTGCCCCGCGTGGCGCACGTCACGAACCTCCCAAAGGGCGAGACACCTGACCCGGTCACCGGATGCGACCGATAAACTGGCCGACGGTACGCACCGAGCGCAGCTCTCGGACGTACCACCCATGATCAGCCAGCAGCCGCTGCAACCCCAGGGAGCGATGTGTCCCGCCGTCTCTTCACCTCGGAATCCGTCACCGAGGGTCACCCCGACAAGATCGCTGACCAGATCAGCGACACGATTCTCGACGCGCTCCTGCGCGAGGACCCCACCTCGCGTGTCGCCGTCGAGACCTTGATCACCACAGGTCTGGTGCATGTCGCGGGCGAGGTCACCACCAAGGCCTACGCCGACATCCCCAACCTCGTGCGCAACAAGGTTCTGGAGATCGGTTACGACTCCTCCAAAAAGGGCTTCGACGGTGCTTCCTGTGGCGTCTCGGTGTCGATCGGCGCGCAGTCGCCGGACATCGCACAGGGCGTCGACACCGCGTACGAGAAGCGGGTCGAGGGCGACGAGGACGAGCTCGACAAGCAGGGCGCCGGCGACCAGGGCCTGATGTTCGGCTACGCCTGCGACGAGACCCCGGAGCTGATGCCGCTCCCGATCCACATCGCGCACCGCCTCTCCCGGCGACTGTCCGAGGTGCGCAAGAACGGGACCATTCCCTACCTGCGCCCCGACGGCAAGACCCAGGTCACCATCGAGTACGACGGTGACAAGGCGGTCCGGCTGGACACGGTGGTCGTCTCCTCGCAGCACGCCTCCGACATCGACCTCGACTCGCTGCTCGCCCCCGACATCCGCGAGTTCGTCGTCGAGCACGTGCTCGCACAGCTCGTCGAGGACGGCATCAAGCTGGACACCGAGGGCTACCGCCTCCTGGTGAACCCGACCGGCCGCTTCGAGATCGGCGGCCCGATGGGCGACGCCGGCCTGACCGGCCGCAAGATCATCATCGACACCTACGGCGGCATGGCCCGGCACGGCGGCGGCGCCTTCTCGGGCAAGGACCCGTCCAAGGTCGACCGCTCCGCCGCGTACGCGATGCGCTGGGTCGCCAAGAACGTGGTGGCCGCCGGTCTCGCCGCGCGCTGCGAGGTCCAGGTCGCGTACGCGATCGGCAAGGCCGAGCCCGTCGGACTGTTCGTGGAGACCTTCGGCACCGCCGCGGTCGACACCGAGAAGATCGAGAACGCGATCGGCGAGGTCTTCGACCTCCGCCCGGCCGCGATCATCCGGGACCTCGACCTGCTCCGCCCGATCTACGCCCAGACCGCCGCCTACGGCCACTTCGGCCGTGAGCTGCCCGACTTCACCTGGGAGCGCACCGACCGCGTGGACGCCCTGCGCGCCGCCGCCGGTCTGTAGGCGAGACCCGCCTGCGTACGACAGCGGGGCGGGCGTCATCGAGCACGACAGCGGGGCCCGGACACCGAAACGCGGTGACCGGGCCCCGCTGCCGTGCCCCCGCCGCTGTCAGTGCTCTCTGGTAGGAATTCAGCTGTGAGCAGCGAGAACGAGCAGTCCGCCGAACCCGGTGCCGGGGCGCCGGAGCAGCTTGCGCTGATCCGGGAGACCGTGCGCCGGGCGAAGGTGCCGCGTGCCAAGCCGCGCACCTGGCGCGGCGCGGCGCTCGCCGGGGAGCTGCCCGTCGCCCGTGTCCTGGTCAACAAGGGCGTCCTCCACCTCGACCAGTACTTCGACTACGCGGTCCCCGAGGAGCTGGACGCCGACGCGCAGCCGGGCGTCCGGGTGCGGGTCCGGTTCGGGGCCGGGGGGCGCAACATCCAGGGCGGGCGGCGCGAGGGCGGCGGGCTGATCGACGGCTTCATCGTCGAGCGCCGCGCGGACTCCGACTACCAGGGGGCGCTGGCGGCCCTCGCCTCCGTGGTCTCCCCGGAGCCGGTCCTCGGGCCCGACCTGCTCGCCCTCTGCCGCGCCGTCGCCGACCGGTACGCGGG
>NZ_JAAXYC010000153.1 GCF_018619185.1 Streptomyces sp. McG3
CCGCTCCCCCACCCCCATCGGCACCCCGCGCTGGATGCCCGTACGCAGCTCCAGGGCGACCGCCACGTCGGAGGCGTCCGGGCGGTCGGCGCCGCGCAGGTCCGCCACGGTCCACGCCACCCTCAGCACCCGGTCCAGGCCCCGGGCCGTGAGAATCCCGCGCTCCAGATCCCGCTCCGCGGCCGCCAGCGCTCCCGGTGCCACGAGCAGCCGGGTCCGCAGCTCATGGCCGGGCACCTCGCTGTTCGTGGTCCACGGGGTGCCGGCCAGCCGCTCGGCCGCCCGCGCCCTGGCGTCCCGTACCCGTGCGGCGACGACGGCCGTCGACTCGCCCCGGCCGCCCTGCCCCAGGAGGTCCGCGCGGTCGACCGGCTCCACCTCGACCCGCAGGTCCACCCGGTCGAGGAGGGGCCCGGACAGCCGCGCCTGATAGCGGCGGACGACCGAGGGCGGGCACTCGCAGCCCGCGCCGGTGAGCGAGTGCCGGCCACAGGGGCACGGATTCGCGGCCAGGACCATCAGGAAACGGGCCGGCAGCCGCACCACCCCCGCGGACCGCGCGACCACCACATGCCCCGACTCCAGCGGCTGCCGCAGCGCGTCGAGGGCCTTGCCCGAGAACTCGGGGGCCTCGTCCAGGAACAGCACCCCGCGGTGGGCGAGCGACACCGCCCCGGGCCTCGGCATCCCGTTGCCCCCGCCGACCAGGGACTGCATGGTCGCCGAGTGGTGCGGGGCGCAGTAGGGCGCCCGGGAGACGAGCGGTTCACCCGGGGGGAGGATGCCCGCCACGGAGTGGACCGCCGTCACTTCGAGGGATTCCTGCCGGGTCAAAGGCGGCAGGACCGACGACAGCCGCTCGGCCAGCATGGTCTTTCCGGCGCCCGGTGGGCCCGAGAACAGCAGATGGTGTCCCCCGGCCGCGGCCACCTCCAGGGCCTGGCGCGGGCGCGGCTGCCCAGCGACGTCCGCCAGGTCGGGCCGGTGCCCGTCGCCCCGCCCGGCGGCCGGGGCGAGCCCCGTACCGAGGCCCGTGCCCGGGATCATGAGCCCGGCCAGCATGGCGTCGGGGCGTCCCTGGCCGTCGACCGGCTCCCCGGGCACCGGTTCGTCGCACAGGACGGCGATGAGCTGGCGCAGGCTCCGGACGCCGAGGACCGAGACCCCCGGCACCAGGGCCGCCTCCCCGGCCGTCTGCTCGGGGACCACGACCTGCTCGTACCCCGCTTCGGCCGCCGCGAGGACGGCGGGCAGCACGCCCCGTACCGGACGGACCCGGCCGTCCAGACCCAGCTCGCCGATCATGACCACGTCGGCGATCGCGGCGGGGTCGATCCGCTCCGCGGCCCCGAGGACCGCACACGCGACGGCGAGGTCGAAACCCGAACCGCTCTTCGGCACGGAGGCCGGGGAGAGGCCGACCGTGAGCTTCTTCTGCGGCCACTCGGCACCGGAATTGACCACGGCGGCCCGCACCCGGTCCCGGCTCTCGATCAGGCTCTTGTCCGGCAGTCCGACCAGGGTGAAGGCCGCCACGCCCGGCTCCAGGTCCGCCTGGACCTCCACCACCACACCCTCGACACCGATCAGCGCCACGGAACACGCTCGCGCGAAGCCCATCAGGACACCCCCCGGGCGTGCTCCGCGACCGGGGCTCCGCGCCGGGGCACGATCACCCCGATCAGATCGATGCGGACCCCGCCGGGCGGTGGCCCGCCGTGCCGGTCGAGCCAGATCTCGGCGAGCCGTCGCAGCCGGTCCGCCTTGACCGGACCGACCGCCGCCATGGGGTGCTCGAACCCTTGTGACCTGCGCGTCTTCACCTCGCAGAAGACCAAGGCGTCGCCGTCCCTGGCCACGATGTCGATCTCTCCGGCGCGACAGCGCCAGTTGCGCTCGACCACCGCCATTCCGGCTTCGGCCAGCAGCCGCGCCGCCAGATCCTCGCCGTACCGCCCGAGTGCCCCCCGTGCGTTCATATCGGCACCACCTCCGGCACCGACTGTGACCCGGCCCGCCCCAAGATGTGGATCTTGGTGGACAACTCCGCGGATGTGGAAAACCCGGCCACCCACAAGGGTGACCGGGTCGTATCCGCGACGCGCGTATCGGGGGCCCGGCACCGGGCAGCGCGGGGTCAGCCTCCCGGAAGTTCCAGATCGCTCTTGTTGAGCTCTTCGATGTTGACGTCCTTGAAGGTCAGCACGCGGACCTGCTTGACGAACCTCGCGGGCCGGTACATGTCCCAGACCCAGGCGTCCGCCATGGACACCTCGAAGAAAACCTCACCCTGGACGGAGTGCACCTGCATCTCGTAGTCGTTGGTGAGGTAGAAGCGCCGTTCGGTCTCGATCACATATTTGAACAGACCGACGACATCGCGGTACTCCCGGTAGAGCTTCAGCTCCATCTCGGTCTCGTACTTCTCGAGGTCCTCGGCGCTCATGGCATGTTTCCCCTTCAGCCGTGCGTGCCCCCATTGTGCGTCAGCCTCCGACGCCCCTGGACGATTAGACGATTTCGGGGGTCAGAACCAGCGGATCGCACGGGGGACCCTCGTCGAGGAGCGTGCGGAGCAGCTCGGCGAGTCTGGTCGGGTACACCGTCTCACGCGTCGCGAGCAGTTCGGCGGAAGTCCACCACCTCAGACCGGCGACGCTGCGCAGTTCCAGGTCGGTGAGGCCCTGCGGGGCCGTAGCGGTCTGCGTCGTACGGGCCAGGTAGTACCACTCGTCCTGGTCCCAGCGCCGCCCGTCGAACGGGAAGGAACAGATCCGGGTCCAGAGCAGAGGACCCAGCTCGATGTCGGTGATCCCGGTCTCCTCCTCCAGCTCGCGGCGGGCCGCCGCCTCCCGGGTCTCGTCGCCCTCCAGACCTCCGCCCGGGGTGAACCACCAGGTGTCGTCCGGGTCGTCCGGCTCATGGCCGTGCAGCAGCAGGACGCGGTCGTCGGGGTCCAGGAGGACCACCCGGGCGACCCTGCGGGCCCCGGAGGTCATCGGGCCGCTCCGGCGGGCGTCCTCCGGCGGGCGAGGCGCGCCGCCACGGGCCCGTACACCGCGCCGCCCAGGATGAGTACGGCTCCCACCACGATCGCGCCCAGCTGGAACGGCAGCGGCCCGGCGGCGGACACCCCGCCGGGCAGCGCGGCGAACGAGGAGGGCCGGTCGATCATGCCGTCCATCGGCCAGGCCACCGCGTCCACGCGGCCCTGCACCGCGCTCAGCGGCACGGAGCCCCCGTCGCCGTCCTGGAGGTGGACGCGGGAGTCCAGGGAGGTGGCCCGCTCGTCGCCGAGCAGAAAGATCTGGCCCCGGGGGACGGTGGCGGAGAAGTCCTGGGGCGAGGCCGGCGCCTTCGTGCCCGGTGCGGCCGGGCCCCGGTCGAGGTAGGGCTCGTCGACGGGGGTTCCGTTGACGGTGAGCCGCCCCTCCCGGTCGCAGCAGGCGACCTTGTCCCCGCCGATCCCGACGACGCGCTTCACCATCGGGGTGGCGCCCCAGACCTGGTCGGTGAAGACCACCACGTCACCGCGCCGGACATCGGTGCCGTCCATCCGCTCGGCGAGCACCCGGTCACCGGGCTTCACCGTGGGGGACATCGAGTCGGTCGGGACCGTGTACGGCTGGTAGACCATCGCCGCCCAGACGAAACCGCCGAGGAAGAGCACACAGCCGACGGCCACGGCCAGGCCCGACATCATGGCGCCGAGCCGGCCGCGGCCGTCTTCCTTGCGTCCTGTACCACTCATCCCAGCGCTCCCCCGTCGGAGATCGACAATCGCTGATCCGAGTCGGCACCCTACCCGGCGGTACGCCCGGCGGTCAGCCTCCGGCGGCGCCACAACACGAGGGGCACCGCTCCGGCTACGCCCAGTGCCGCCGGCGCCATCGCGGCGGCCGTGTTCAGACCGGGCTGGTCGAAGGTGTCCGGGACCGGGAGGGTCGCCCAGCGGCCCAGCGGCCAGGCGATGACGACGGCGCGGCCGACGACCTCGTCCGTGGAGACCGTGCCCTGTCCCGGGAGCTCCTGGTGGTAGCGCGAGTCCAGGGAGTTCTGCCGGTGGTCGCCCATGACGAAGATCCGGCCGTCCGGCACCTTGATCGGGCCGAAGGGCTTGTCGTTGCACGGGGTGTTCCCCGGGAAGATGAACGACTTCTCGTCCAGGCTCTTCCCGTTGACCGTGACCGGCCCGTTCTCCTTGCACTCCACGGTGTCGCCGCCGACCGCGATGACCCGCTTGATCAGGTCCTTCTCCTCGGAGGACGGCATCAGGCCGATGAAGCTCAGGAACTTCTGCACCGCGTTGGGCTCCGGGGTCACGGTGTCCTCGAGCCAGCCGCCCGGGTCGTGGAAGACCACGACCTCGCCGCGCTCCGGCTCCGAGCCGAACCACGGGGTCAGCTTGTCGACCAGCACCCGGTCACCCCGCTGCAGAGTGTTCTGCATGGAGTCCGAGGGGATCGAGAACGCCTGGACCAGGAACGTCTTGATCAGCAGCGCCAGAACCAGCGCGATACCGACGAGCAGCGGAAGCTCCAGCCAGAAGGAACGTTGCCTCCTGGCCGGCCTGCCGCCGTCGCCGCCCGGGGGATCGCCCTCACCCTCCGGCGGGACCGCCGCCCCGCCCGCGGGAGACTCGTCGCGCTCCGGCCGGTCCTCGGGTTCGTCGTGTCCGGATCGTGCGCCGACCGCCAAATCCCCCACATCCACTCCTCAATACGTGCCACTGCCCGCGCCCGATCCGGTGCAGGCCCACCACTCCCATAACGAGCGGGAGTTCCGCAGGGGTCGGGAGCCGGACCATTCCATAGGGATCCGGAGGTGCCACACTATTCGACGGGCGCGGAGCCGCCGCCTCCGATGCGCGCGCGTCCGGGACCGCGCCAAAGGTGTCGCGCTGTTCCAGGGTGCTCCAGTGGCCGAACGGCCAGGCGATCACGACGGCCCGCCCCACGACCTCTTCCTCGGAGACCGTGCCCCGGTGGGGTTCGTCGAGGTGGAAGCGGGAGTCGGCCGAGTCGGACCGGTGGTCCCCCATCATGAACAGCCGGCCCCGGGGAACCTTCACCTCGAACGAGATGGTCGAGGGCCGGTCGTCGGGGTGGAGGTACGTCTCGGCCAGCGGTACGCCGTTGACGGTGACCCGGCCGTCCTCGCCGCAGCACTTCACGGTGTCGCCGCCCACCGCGATGACCCGCTTGATCAGGTCCTGCTCATCGTCGGACGGCAGCAGCCCGATGAAGGTCAGCAGCTCGGTGACCTGCTTGACGCCGATCGGCGGGTCCTTCTCCTCCCCGGGGTTCTCCTGCTGGAGCCAGCCGCCGGGGTCCTTGAACACCACGACGTCGCCGCGCTGCGGCTTCGACCCGAACCACGGGGTCAGCTTGTCCACGAGCACCCGGTCGCCGATCCGGATGGTCTGTTCCATCGACCCGGACGGGATGACGAACGCCTGCACCAGGAACGTCTTCAGGACGAGCGCGATCAGCAGCGCCACGACGACGAGGACGGGTATCTCCCTCACCGCGGACCCACGACGCCTGCGCCGGACCTTCTTGGCCAGCCGGCGGCGTTCCGCCCGGGTGGGCAGGGAGCGCGGCCCGGTGGGCCTGGTCCCGGTCGGCAGGGCCGCGTCGGGATCGGGTGCGCCGCGCGGACGCCCGCGGTTACCCATGCGCCGCGCCGGGAGCCCGTACGCCGTCGAAGGCGCCGGTCCCCTCCAGCGACCCCGTCCGGGCAGGCGGCCAGCCCAGCCAGTCCACCCGGCCGGTCACCCGCTCGACGGGGACCATCCCGCCGCCGGGCGATCCGAGATGGTCCCGGGAGTCGCTGGAGCGGCTGCGGTGGTCGCCCATCATCCACAGGGTGCCGGCGGGCACCACGATGTCGAAGGGCACCCGGGAGGCGGTGTCACCGGGGTACAGGTACGGCTCGTCCACCGTCACGTCGTCGACCGCGAGCCTTCCCCGCGCGTCGCAGCAGACGACGCGGTCACCGCCCACGCCCACCACCCGCTTCACGAAGTCGGTGTCGGCGGGCTCCGTGAGCCCCAGGGAGGAGGCCGCCCCGCGCACCAGCCCGGTCAGCAGGTCCGCGTCGAGGTCCTCCCGTACGAACGAGCCGGTGCCGTCGAAGACCACCACGTCGCCGCGCTCGGGCTCGGCGCCGAAACGGTAGGCCAGTTTGTTGACGAGAACCCGGTCACCGACCTTCAGCGTGGGCTCCATCGAGCGGCTGGGGATCAGGAACGGCTGGACCACGTAGGAGCTGAACAGCAGCAGGACGACAGCGGCCAGGAACACCCCGGTGAGCACCCGCCGCCAGGACAGGACGGAGACGACACGGTCCCGTATGCGCGAGAAGCGCGACCTCTCCCCGGAACCCGCGTCGGGGTCCGGGGAGCGGTCGCGCTCCGAGTGCTGTGCTTGCGTGTCCATCGCGGCCGAATCTTATCCGGCCGCCCTGTGGACGGGTCACCCCCAGGGGGATGACCGGGCGGCGACTCAGCGGTCGCGCTTCTCCTTGATCTTCGCGGCCTTGCCGCGCAGCTCACGGAGGAAGTACAGCTTGGCGCGACGGACGTCACCGCGGGTGACGAGCTCGATCTTCTCGAAGATCGGGCTGTGCACCGGGAAGGTGCGCTCGACGCCGACGCTGAAGGAGACCTTGCGGACCGTGAAGGTCTCGCCGACGCCCGAGCCCTGGCGGCGGATGACGATGCCCTTGAACTGCTGGATACGGGAGCGGTTGCCCTCGATCACGCGCACGTGAACGTTGACGGTGTCACCGGGGCGGAACGCCGGGAGGTCCGAACGGAGGGTGGCGGCGTTGACGCCATCGAGCAGGGAAGCCATGGTTTCTGCTTTCTTCGCCGATGCCACAGGTCATCGACGGGATGTCGTTGAAGAGTTCGGAGTGCTGATCGCGTCGGGCGGGCGTCTTTCCCCCTGTGGCAGGGGCGCACACCGGACGTACAGCAGCGGCCTATTCTTCCACGGCGGTGGGCCTGCGCCAAAATCGGCCGCCGGGCTCCGGTGCGAAGCCGAGGATGGAGAGGATCTCGCGGTCCTTCTTGTCGAAGGCGCTCGCCTCGCACCGCTCGATCAGGTCGGGCCGGTTGAGTGCCGTGCGGGCGAAGGCCTGGTCACGCCGCCAGCGGGCGATCCTGCCGTGGTGTCCGCTGAGCAGGACGTCCGGGATGGAGCGGCCGCGCCACTCGGGCGGCTTGGTGAAGACCGGGCCCTCCAGGAGGTCGGCCATCGCGCCCGGGGCGAAGGAGTCGTCCCGGTGTGACTCGGCGTTGCCGAGGACGCCCGGCAGCAGCCGGGCCACGGCCTCCGTGATCACCAGGACGGCCGCTTCCCCGCCGGCCAGCACATAGTCCCCGATGGAGACCTCGACGACCCGCAGCCGGGTGGCGTACTCGTCGATCACCCGGCGGTCGATGCCCTCGTACCGGGCCGGGGTGAAGACGAGCCAGGGCTCGGCGGAGAGTTCGACGGCCAGTTCCTGGGTGAACGGCCGGCCGCTGGGCGTGGGCACGACGAGCACCGGGGAGTGCGCCCCGGCCTCGTAGCCGTCGGCCAGGGCCTCGTCGAGCGCCTCGCCCCAGGGCTCGGTCTTCATGACCATGCCGGGGCCGCCACCGTAGGGGGTGTCGTCCACCGTGTTGTGCCGGTCGTACGTCCACTCCCGCAGGTCGTGGACGTGGACGTCCAGCACGCCGCGGGCGCGGGCCTTGCCGACGAGGGAGACGTTCAGCGGTTCCAGGTACTCCGGGAAGATCGTGACGACGTCGAGCCGCATCAGGCGTCGCCCTTCGGCGCCTCGTCCGCGTCCCCGGCGGCCTCTTCCTCTTCATCGCGCGAGGAGGCGACCACGGCCTCGCTCTCGTCGATGAGGCCGGGCGGCGGGGTGATCACCGCGCGCTGCTCCTCCAGGTCGATCTCGGTGACGATCTCCTCCACGAAGGGGATCATCACCTCGCTGCCGTCGGGGCGCTCCACGATGAACAGGTCCTGCGAGGGCAGGTGGGAGACCTCGGTGATCCGGCCGATCGCGGTGCCGTCGGCGAGCACCACGTCGAGGTCGATCAGCTGGTGGTCGTAGAACTCGTCCTCGTCCTCGGGGAGCTCCTCCGGGTCCACCTCGGCGATCAGCAGGGTGTTGCGCAGCGCCTCGGCGCCGGTGCGGTCGCGCACCCCTTCGAAGCGCAGCAGGAGCCTGCCGCTGTGGACCCGGCCCGTCTCGATCGTCAGCGGACCGGTCGCCGCCGGTTCGGTGGCCAGGACGGCGCCGGGGCCGAGCCGCAGCTCCGGCTCGTCCGTTCGTACCTCGACGGTGACCTCGCCCTTGATGCCGTGGGCGCGTCCGATCCGCGCGACTACCAACTGCACGCTGTTCTCCGATTGGTGGGGTGGGGACGTCGACCTGTCGGAAACGTCCGGGTGGCCGACGACAAAGGCCGGGGACGGCCCGAAGGCCCTCCCCGGCCCTGGCCGGTGTTCAACTCGCTTATCAGCGAACCTGGTCCACATCGACGAGGTCGACGCGGATCCCACGGCCGCCGATGGCACCCACGACCGTGCGCAGAGCGCGAGCGGTGCGGCCGTTACGGCCGATCACCTTGCCGAGGTCGTCGGGGTGGACCCGGACCTCCAGCACGCGCCCGCGACGCAGGGTGCGCTCGGCAACCTGTACGTCGTCGGGGTTGTCGACGATGCCCTTCACGAGGTGCTCGAGAGCCTCCTCGAGCATGCTCAGGCCTCGGTCGACTCGGTGGACGCGGGGGCCTCAGCCGCCTCGTCCGCCTTCTTGTCGGACTTCTTGGCCTTGGGGGTGATGGCCTCACCCTTGGCCTCGTCGCCGTCCGAGGACAGCGCCTCGAACAGCGCGCGCTTGTCAGCCTTGGGCTCCGGCTGCAGCAGCGGCGCGGGGGCCGGGAGACCCTTGTGGGCCTGCCAGTCACCGGTGAGCTTCAGGATCGCGAGGACCGGCTCGGTCGGCTGGGCGCCGACGGACAGCCAGTACTGCGCGCGCTCTGCGTTGACCTCGATGCGCGAGGGGTTCTGCACCGGGTGGTACAGGCCGATCTCCTCGATGGCCCGGCCATCACGGCGGGTACGGGAGTCGGCGACGACGATGCGGTAGTGAGGCGAACGGATCTTGCCCAGACGCTTCAGCTTGATCTTGACTGCCACGGAAGTGGTGTCTCCTGGTCTATGACGTGGTTGGGCACAACTAGATGCCACGTGGGGTTGCGGTACTCGGAGTGCCCGATGGACGCGTCAGCCGGAGGAGAGAGGGGTCCTGTGCGACTGTCGAGTACAGCTAGCCATTGTGCCACACCACATCGGCTCACCCCACCGCGACCGCCGCTTCCGGAATCCGGAACGGCTTGCCGCAGCCACCGCAGACGATCGGCGCCTGTGCCAGGACCGACGGCACGACGCGGACGTTGCGTCCGCAGTCGCAGACGGCCTTGACCCGCACACCGCCCCCGGAGGAACCGTGCCGGGCGGCAGGTCCGCGGAAGGAGCGCTTGGTGTCGGCGGCGGTGGCGACGGTGTGCGCCTTGAGGGCGCGCTGCAGCCGTTCGGTGGTCGGACGGTACCGGCGCTTGGCTTCCGGATTCAGCGTGACCAGCGAGAATCCGCTGCTGGGGTGGGGTTCCTCGGCATGATCGAGGCCCAGCTCCTCGGCGATCGCGAGGAAGCGTCGGTTGTGGTAGCGGCCGGCGCGGGAGGTGTCTCGGACTCCTCTCGCGGCGGCGATGCCGTGGACTGCCTCATGGAGCAGTCGCTCGAAGGAGAGCTCGGCGCCACAGGCGGACGAGGACTCTCCGATCAGGGACTCGGGCGCGGCAAGATCGGGCAGCTCGGGGTGGTACCGCTGAATGTCGGCCCACGCCTGTGCCAGCTCTGCGGCAAGTACAGGTGGTGTCGTGCTCACGTCGTGACAACGAGCCCGAGGGCCCCGGTGTTCCTATTCCGGGGCATCCCAAATAATTTGCACGTACCAGTCAGTTGCCCTTGATGCGTCCGGACGAGGGCGGGTGCGCAGAACTGCGGAGAAGACGCACAGCTCACACCAAGGTGGTGCACAGCGTGCGGTACGCCCCGGGGCTCCGGATGTGAGGTGCGCGGGCGGCCCGCGCTCCTGACGAATCCGCCGGAGAGACTACCCGCCCCTCCTCTCGACGTGCCCGGCGCGGGGTGTCGGGTAAGACTGGACGGAGAGCAGACGTGGGACGGGGCGCACGGACGGGGCACGCAAGCACTGCTCCACAACCCCTGGACGGAACGGCGGATGCGCAGTTCTCTGGCTACGGGGGTGCGGAACACACGCACACGGGGGACGTCCACTCGGGCACGACCGACCTCTTGGCGGATTGGGGCACTTTCCATGACACCAACGCTCGTCCGGAACCAGCCGGCCGCGGATGCCTCCGCACCGGCGGACGCCGGTACCCGCGCACGCGACTGGGCCGAGATCCAGGAACGCATGCTCGCGCCGCTGTACGAGGCGGTGTATGACCGGATGGAAGTCGGGGCCGCCACCCGGATGCTGTCCCTCGGCTGTGGCTCGGGGCTCGCGATGCTCGTCGCGGCGGCCCGCGGGGCACACGTCACGGGTGTGGACTCCGACGAGGAGCGTCTGGCGCTGGCCCGGGCCCGGCTGCTGCCCGACGCGGGCTGGGACGACGCGCCCGCGCACTCCCCGCATCCGGCCCGCAGCCGGGCCCGGCTGCTGGAGGACGGACTGCCCGTACCGGCCGGCGCGGACGGCGCCCCGTACAACCTGATCACGGTCTTCGAGCCGATCGGCTGTGCGGCCGGGGACTCCGAGGGGCTGGTGCCGGCGCTGCGGTCGGCCGTGCCGCTGGCGGTCAGGGGCGCCTCGGTGGTGCTGACCGGATGGGGGCCGCCGGAGCGCTGCGCCACGGCCGCGGTGCTGCGGGTGGCCGCGCGGCTGGCGGAGTCCGCGCGTCCGCCGCGTACCGACCCGGGCAGGTGGCGCCCGACGCTCCGGGACGATCTGGAGGACGTGGCGGCGCGGGCCGGGCTGAAGCCGGACGGTTCGGGGCGGGTGTCCTGCCCGTTCGGCTACGCGGACGTGAACAGCGCGGTGCGCGGCCTGCTGTCCACCGGGCTCTTCGACGCCGCCGTACGGGCCACGTACCGCTCCCAGGTGGAGAAGGAGGTCGCGGAGGCCCTGCATCCGCACCGGCGGCAGGACGGCACGGTGTGGATGCCGAACGTCTTCCGCTATCTGGTCTGCGTGACCTGAGCCGACGGGGAGCACGGCACGCGTAAGGGGCACCCTTGAGAAAGGGCGCCCCTTACGCGTGGTGCTCGGTTCGCGTTACATGAACTTCTTGAACTCGTCCGGCAGCTCGAAGTTCTTCTCCTCCTGGGCGGGCAGACCGAGCGCGCCGCCCTGGGCCGCCTGCTCGCGGCGCTCGGCGGCGGCGGCCTCCTCGGCCTTGCGCTTCATGGGGTTGCCGCTCTTGCGCTTGCCCTTGGCCTGCTTGACCTGCTTCTTCTGCCGGCCGGGGCCGCCGCCCATGCCGGGCATACCCGGCATCCCGGGCATACCGCCGCCCTGGGCCATCTTGGACATCATCTTGCGGGCCTCGAAGAAGCGCTCCACCAGGCTCTTGACCGCGGAGACCTCGACGCCCGAACCCTTGGCGATGCGGGCGCGGCGCGAACCGTTGATGAGCGTCGGCTCGGCGCGCTCCTTCGGGGTCATCGACTTGATGATCGCGGCGGTGCGGTCGATGTCGCGCTCGTCGATGTTGTTGATCTGGTCCTTGATCTGCCCCATGCCGGGCAGCATCCCGAGCAGCTTGGAGATGGAGCCCATCTTGCGGACCTGCTCCATCTGGGCCAGGAAGTCGTCGAGGGTGAAGTCCTTGCCACCCTTGCTCGACTGGAGCTTCGAGGCCATTTTGGCGGCCTCTTCCTGGCTGAACGTCTTCTCCGCCTGCTCGATCAGGGTGAGCAGGTCACCCATGTCGAGGATGCGGGAGGCCATCCGGTCCGGGTGGAACGCGTCGAAGTCCTCCAGCTTCTCGCCGTTCGACGCGAACATGACCTGCTTGCCCGTGACGTGGGCGATCGACAGGGCCGCGCCACCGCGGGCGTCGCCGTCGAGCTTGGAGAGCACCACGCCGTCGAAGCCGACGCCGTCGCGGAAGGCCTCGGCGGTGTTGACCGCGTCCTGACCGATCATCGCGTCGACGACGAAGAGGATCTCGTCGGGGCTGACGGCGTCGCGGATGTCCGCGGCCTGTTGCATCAGTTCCTGGTCGATGCCGAGGCGGCCGGCGGTGTCGACGATGACGATGTCGTGGACCTTGGCCTTGGCGAACTCGATGGAGTCCTTGGCGACCTGGACCGGATCGCCGACGCCGTTGCCCGGCTCGGGCGCGTACACCGCGACGCCGGCGCGCTCGGCGACGACGCTGAGCTGGTTGACGGCGTTGGGGCGCTGGAGGTCGCAGGCGACGAGCAGCGGGGAGTGACCCTGGCCCTTGAGCCAGAGGCCGAGCTTTCCGGCCAGCGTCGTCTTGCCGGCGCCCTGGAGACCGGCGAGCATGATCACGGTGGGCGCGGTCTTGGCGAACCGGAGCCGCCGGGTCTCGCCGCCGAGGATGGAGACGAGCTCCTCGTTGACGATCTTGACGACCTGCTGGGCGGGGTTCAGCGCCTGGGAGACCTCGACGCCGCGCGCCCGCTCCTTCACATTGGCGATGAAGGCCCGGACCACGGGCAGGGCGACGTCGGCTTCCAGCAGAGCGATACGGATCTCGCGTGCCGTGGCGTCGATGTCCGCCTCGGACAAGCGGCCCTTGCCCCTGAGGTTCTTGAAAGTCGCGCTAAGGCGGTCGGAGAGAGTATCGAACACGGCGCTCGTCGGTCCTCAAGGGTCGGGGGCGGGGCAGGTCAGTCGCCCTCCAGGGTATCCGTCCCCCGGGGAACGCCAAGCCCTCGCCCGGATCGGAGGTCCGGCGAGGGCCCGATGTCAGGGTTGCACCGGTCGGCCGAGCGCCTTCTCGACCTCCCGGGCGACCTCGGTGGCCCGGGCCGGGGACAGGGGTTCGTCGTCGGTCCCGGTGACGTAGAAGGCGTCCACGGCGTTGGCGCCGAGGGTGGAGACATGGGCGCTGCGCACCCGTACGGCGCTGCCTTCCAGGGCGTTGCCGATCCGGTGGAGCAGGCCCGGGGCGTCCTGGGCGCGGACCTCGATGACGGTGGCCCGGCGGGAGCCGGCGGCGGCCACGGTCACCCGGGGCGGCGGGGCCTTCACGCCGCGCCGGCGCGGATAGGCGGCCTCCCGCTCGGCGAGGCGGGCCCGGATGTCCAGGGAGCCGTCGAGGACGCGTACGAGGTCGGCGCGGAGGCGGGCGGCCTGCGGGAGGGACCCGTACTCGGCGGCGACCCGCCAGCTGAGCAGCAGCAGGTCCGCCCGCTCCCCCAGCTCGTTGGGGAGCTCCACCGCGCGCAGGTCGGCGGCGCGCACGGTGAGGCGGTGCAGGGCGAGGACTCCGGCGGCGGCGGGCAGGACGCCGGGGCGGTCGGGCAGGGCGATGAGGAGTTCGACGCCGACGGGTTCCACCTCGCCGTCCCCGGCGGGCTCCTCGGGCCGGGTGTGCAGGGCGAGGACGGGTTCTCCGGTACGCAGGGCTTCGATGGCGAGGCGTTCGTGCTCGGCGCTGGGCGCGGCCTCCTCGGGCTCGTCGGGGGACTTCCCGGCGAGGACGGCGGCGACGCGTTTGACGAGGTCGGTGACGAGGGAGGCGCGCCAGGAGCTCCAGGCGGCGGGCCCGGTGGCGAGCGCGTCCGCCTCGGTGAGGGCGTGCAGCAGTTCCAGGGTGGTGGTGCTGGAGACGGCGTCGGCGACCGACCGCACAGTGGCGGGATCGTCGAGGTCGCGTCGGGTGGCGGTCTCGACGAGCAGCAGATGGTGGCGTACGAGGGTGGCGATGACGCCCACGTCGTGCTTGTCGAAGCCGATGCGGGTGGCCATGTCCCGGGCGATGACCTCGCCGGCCACGGAGTGGTCGCCGGGCCAGCCCTTGCCGATGTCGTGCAGGAGGGCCGCGACCAGGAGGAGGTCGGGGCGGTGGACGCGGCGGGTGAGGAAGGAGGCGCGGACGGCGGTCTCCACGAGGTGCCGGTCGACGGTCCAGGTATGGACGGCGTTGCGCTGGGGGCGGCAGTGGACGCGTTCCCAGTCGGGCAGGAGGCGGGTGATGATCCCTTCCGCTTCGAGCGCCTCCCAGACGCCGACGGTGGCCTCTCCCGCGCCGAGCAGGGTGACGAGTTCCTCGCGGGCCTCGGGGGGCCAGGGCACCGGCAGCGGCTGTGCGGTGGCCGCCAGGTGGCGTACGAGGTGGCGGGAGAGCGGGAGCCCGGCCTCGGCGGCGGCAGCGGCGGCGCGCAGGGTCAGGACCGGGTCGCGTTCGGGGCGTGCGGCGCGGGCGAGGACCACTTCGCCGTCCGCGTCCACCACGCCGTCGGCGAGCGGGGTGCGCTCGGGGACGGCCTTGGACCCGAGCCCGCCGCCGAGCATGGCGCGGAGCCTCGGGCGGACGGAGCGGGCGCGCAGGACCCGGTTGACCTCGCGCCAGGTGACGTCAGTGGCGTACGAGACGGTGCGGGCGGCCTCGTAGACCTTGCGGAGCAGGGTGTCGGCGTCGAGGAGGCCGAGGGCCTGGGCGACCTGGTCCTGTTCCTGGAGGGCGAGGCGGTCGGTGGCGCGCCCGGTGGTGAGGTGGAGGGCGTCGCGGGCGTCCAGGAGGATGCGGCGGGCCTCGGTGAGGCCTTCGCGGGGGGCGTCGGCGACCCAGGAGGCGGCCACGGCGCGCAGGGCGGTGGCGTCGCGGAGGCCGCCGCGGGCCTCCTTGAGGTCGGGTTCCAGGAGGAACTGGAGCTCGCCCGTCCGCTCGGCCCGTTCCTGGCAGAGCTCGTGGAGGGCGGGGAGGCGTTTGGGGGCCTGGTTGCGCCAGTCGGCGAGGATCGCGGTGCGCAGGGAGGCGACGAGGCCGAGGTCGCCGGCGACGGGGCGGGCGTCCAGCAGGCCGAGCTGGACCTTGAGGTCCTCGCCCGCGGTCTTCCTGGCCTCGCCGGGGGTGCGTACGGAGTGGTCGAGGGCCAGGCCCAGGTCCCAGACCGGGTACCAGACGGAGTCGGCGAGGGCGGCGAGCGCCGCCGCGTCGGCGCTCCCGTCGTGCAGGAGGAGCAGGTCGAGGTCGCTGCGCGGCGAGAGCTCGCCGCGGCCGTAGCCGCCGACGGCGACGAGGGCCGCGCCCCTCACCCCGGCGTGTGTCGCGGCGGCGGTGAACAGGCCGGTGAGCCAGTCGTCGGTGAGGCGGGCGAGGGCCGCACGGCGCGGCGGCCCGGACCACGCCTCCTGCTGGAGGAGGCGCAGCCGGGCCGCCGCGTAGCCGCTGGGTCCCGAGCCTTCGGTTTTGGTGGTCACTTCGGTACTCGTCACCCAGCTGCCTTCCGTTTGCGGGCCGTAGGTCAGAGGGCGTCCGGGCCGCGCTCGCCGGTCCGTACGCGGACGGCGGTCTCGACCGGGACGCTCCAGACCTTCCCGTCACCGATCTTGCCGGTACGGGCGGCCTTGACGACGACCTCGATGAGCTGTTCGGAGTCCTCGTCCTCGACGAGGACCTCGATGCGGATCTTGGGGACCAGGTCGACGGTGTACTCGGCGCCCCGGTAGACCTCGGTGTGGCCGCGCTGTCGCCCGTAACCGCTGGCTTCCGTGACGGTGAGCCCCTGGACGCCGAAGGCCTGGAGGGCCTCCTTGATCTCGTCCAGCCGGTGGGGCTTCACGACCGCGGTGATGAGCTTCATGCGTCCACCTTCTTTGCCTTCGGTGCTGCCGTCGGATCCGTCGCGGGGGCGGTGGTGCGGGAGACCGTGCCGCCGCCGGCGCCGCTGAAGTCGTACGCCGTCTCGGCGTGCTCGACCTGGTCGATGCCGGAGACCTCGTCGTCCTCGGAGACCCGCATCCCGATCGTCCTGTCGAGCAGGAGGGCGATGAGGGCGGAGACGACCAGAGAGTACGCGAGGACGGCGACGACGCCGATGGCCTGCTTGCCGAGCTGTTCGAGGCCGCCGCCGTAGAAAAGGCCCTTGGCGTCGGACTGGACACCGCCGGTGGCGAAGAAGCCGACCAGGATGGAGCCGATGATGCCGCCGACGAGGTGGACGCCGACGACGTCCAGGGAGTCGTCGTAGCCGAACCTGTACTTCAGGCCGACCGCCATGGCGCACAGGACACCGGCGATGGCGCCGACCGCGATCGCGCCGAGCGGGCTGACGGAGCCGCCCGCCGGGGTGATGGCGACGAGTCCGGCGACCGCGCCGGAGGCGGCGCCCAGGGTGGTGAAGGAGCCGTGGCGCAGCTTCTCGTAGACGAGCCAGCCGAGGACGGCCGCGGCGGTGGCGACCTGGGTGTTCAGGAACATGACCGCGCCGACGCCGTCGTCGTTGCCGAGCCAGGATCCGGCGTTGAAGCCGAACCAGCCGAACCACAGGAGGGCCGCGCCGAGCATGACGAGCGGCAGGCTGTGCGGCCGCATCGGGTCCTTCTTGAAGCCGACGCGCTTGCCGATGACCAGGATGACGCCGAGGGCGGCGGCTCCGGCGTTGATGTGGACGGCCGTACCGCCGGCGAAGTCGATGACGCCCATCTCGAAGAGCCAGCCGCCGGCGCCCCAGACCCAGTGGGCGACGGGGAAGTAGACGACGGTGACCCACAGGACGATGAACACCGCCCAGGCCGTGAACTTCACCCGGTCGGCGAGGGCGCCGCTGATCAGGGCCGGGGTGAGGACGGCGAACATCAGCTGGAAGACGGCGAAGACGTAGACCGGGATGGTGTAGCCGTCCCAGAGTTCCGTGACGCCGATGTTGCTGAGGCCGACGTAGTCGGAGCTCCAGCCGATGACCGAGCCGACGTCGGTGCCGAAGGCGAGGCTGAATCCGTAGAGCACCCACAGGATCGTGACGATCCCGAGGCTGATGAAGCTCATCATCAGCATGTTGAGGGTGCTCTTGACGCGGACCATGCCTCCGTAGAAGAAGGCCAGGCCGGGGGTCATGAGCATCACCAGGGCCGAGCAGATGAGCATGAACCCGGTGTTGGCGGCAGACAGCTCGGGGGCGTCTGCGGCAAGCGTCGTGATGCCTGGGGGCATCGGCGTCTCCTCGTCGTCGGTGCGGCCGCGGCGTGCGGGGGAATGCTGCGGGACCACTGGGAAGGTGCGGGCCGGTTATGAGCCATGAGGTTGGCCGAGCGCCGTTTCCGGGGATGCCGCACGGTGTTTCGCGAGCGTGACGAAGAGGGATCGCGTGTTACGGCGATATGAATCCGGGGTGGCGCGTCCGGTGCCCTGCCTACCATGCGGCGCACGCCGCATACGGTGCGGTTGAAACGCCCGGGAGCCGGAAAAACACGAAACCGGCCACGGCGGCCCTCCGTGTGACCAGGCGATGGGGGAGCCGAGTCGGGCTGTACGGAAGGGGCGCCGCGGCCGGGGCCCGGGGGGGCCGGTCAGACCGCTTCGGCGGTCTCCGGCAGCTGTTCGTGGAGCAGATCGGTGAGCCGGGCCACGTCGGCGACGTCGCCGAAGTCCCTGGCAGCGGTGTCGACGGTCTTGCGCAGGCGGGTGTTCACCCGCTCGGAACGGACCTTCTTGGCGATCTTCAGGGCGCGGGTGGCGAGCACGGTGGACTCCTCGGGCTCACGCTGGAGGAGATGGACGGTGGCCATGCCGATGAGGTTGAGCGCGTAGGAGCGCTGGTGCTCGTCGTCCTCGCCGAACAGCTCGACGGCCTTGTCCATGACGGGCTGGGCGAGCGAGGCGTACGTGGGGCTGCGGCCGGCGACATAGGCCAGGTCGCGGTAGGAGTGGGCGTTCTCCCCGTTCAGCTCGGCCTCGGAGAAGAAGCGGATCCAGTCGGGCTCGGGCTCGCCGTCGAGACCGGCGTCCAGGAAGGTGTCCTCGGCCATCCGGACGGCCCGCTTGCACTTGCTGGGCTGGCCCATGTTGGCGTAGGCGCGGGCCTCCATCGCATACAGCATCGCCTGCGTACGGGAGGTGGCGCAGTCGCGGCTGCCGTACTGCGCGAGGTGGATCAGCTCCAGGGCGTCGTCGGGGCGGCCCAGGTGGATCATCTGGCGGCTCATGCTGGAGAGGATGTAGCTGCCGAGCGGCTTGTCCCCGGCCTCCTTGGCGGCGTGCAGGGCGAGCACGAAGTACTTCTGGGCGGTGGGCTGGAGGCCCACGTCATAGCTCATCCAGCCGGCCAGCTCGGCCAGTTCGGCGGCGCAGCGGAAGAGGCGCTGGGCGGTGGGTCCCGGCTGGGGCTCCTGGAGCAGGTCGGTGACCTCGTGCAGCTGCCCGACGACGGCCTTGCGGCGCAGTCCGCCGCCGCACTGGGCGTCCCACTGCCGGAACATCGCGGTGGTCGACTCCAGCAGGTCCAGCTCGGGCCGGGAGAGCCGGGAGGGGCGGTGGGCG
>NZ_JAAXYC010000154.1 GCF_018619185.1 Streptomyces sp. McG3
AGAGGTGTATAAGAGACAGTCCCGCAGCTCGTCCGTCTCCAGGAAGCTCTGCCGCCCCTGCCGGTCACCGACCGTCCCCGAGGGCAGCGCGATCACCCCGGGCCGCTCCTCGTGATGCTTGCTCGTGATCTTCGCGACCAGCGCCGTGCGCCCCCGGCCCCGCCCCCGTAGCGAGATCACCAGGCACGGCCGGTCCTTCGACCCCGGCCCGTCCTCGTACGGCACATCGGCCCACCACACCTCACCGGCCCGGGGCGTACGCCCGTCCCCACGCCCTCCCGGGCCCGAAGGCCGCGACGGCCGGGACGGCGGCCGGGTCGACCCCACCGGCTGCCGGGGCCGGCGCGAGCGGGGACCGCGGTCCGAGCGCCCCCGGCCGTCCACCACCGCCGCCACGAGCGCGAGCAGAACCACGGCGACCAGCGCCACCCACCAGAACGTGTTCATCCCCCGACCGTACCGGCGGCCGGAACGGGCACGCCCGGGCAGTCGGTGGGCGCGCTTCCATCGAACCGGTGACAGAGCAGGTGAGTTCCCCCACAACGGAGGGCAGCGGAGGAGCGACGCGGAGTTTCGCGCCTTACGCTCGACAAACCGCAGAACCCATTCCGCAGGCGCCGTACGAAGCCCCGGCGGAATCGCACGAACCCTCCCCGTTCCCGCGTACCGGAGGTTCACGCTCCATGAAGCTCACCGTCGTCGGCTGCTCCGGCTCGTTCCCCTCCACGGGTTCGGCATGCTCGAGCTACCTCGTAGAGGCCGACGGCTTCCGGCTGCTCCTCGACATGGGCAACGGCGCCCTCGGCGAGCTGCAGCGCCACGTCGGTCTCTACGACCTCGACGCGATCTTCCTCAGCCATCTGCACGCCGACCACTGCATCGACATGTGCGCGTATTTCGTCGTGCGCTACTACCGCCACGACGGCGCCCGCCCCGTTCCTCTCCCGGTCTACGGGCCCGAGGGCACCGAGCAGCGTCTGACCGCCGCCCACGGGGACACCCCGTCCGACCGGGCGATGAGCGAGGTCTTCGACTTCCACACCCTCAAGTCCCAGTCCTTCGATATCGGCCCCTTCTCGGTCCGTACGGAGAAGCTCTGCCACCCCGTCGACACCTTCGGCATCCGGATCGAGCACGGCGGTTCCGTCCTCGCCTACTCCGGCGACACGGGGACCTGCGACGCCCTGGAGGACCTGGCGCGGGACGCGGACCTGTTCCTCTGCGAGGCGTCGTTCGTCGACGGCAAGGAGGACATCCCGGACCTGCACCTCAACGGCCGCGAGGCCGGCGAGGCGGCGGCCCGCGCCGGAGCGCGCCGGCTCGTCCTCACCCACATCCCGCCGTGGACCGACGCCGACCGCAACGCCGCCGACGCCCGTGCGGTCTACCCGGGCCCGGTGGAACTGGCGGCCCCGGGCGCGGTGTACGAGATCTGAGCCCCGCGGGCGGCGGGCGGCCCGGTTGCGCGGGACGCGCCAGCGGCCCAGGGCCGCTCTGCGAGACTGCTCGGATGATCACGATCAGACCCGCACGGGACGCCGACCTCGACGGCTTCCTGACCCTGGCGTCCCAGGTCGAGCACTGGTTCGGGCCGATGGTCGAGGAGCCGGGATTCCACCGCGCCGTGGAAGCCCACATCCGGAACGGGGCGGCACTGGTCGCCGAGTCCGCCGACACGTCCGGCCCCGTCGGCGGCCTGCTGTTCGGCGCCGAACCGCCCACGTACCACGTGCACTGGCTCGTCACCTCCGAACACCGCCGCGGCGCGGGCGTGGGCCGGCTGCTGATGGCGGAGGCGATGCGCCGCTACGTCACCGGGCCCGGCACCGTCGAGGTGATCACCTTCGGGCCCGACCACCCCGGAGCGGTGGAGAGCGGGGCCCGCGTCTTCTACGAGCGGCTCGGGTTCCGCCCCGGCGAGGCGGCAGAACCGGGACCGGAAGGCGGCTCCCGCCAGCTCTACCGGCTGGACGTGCCCGTACGCCAGGTGTGACGCGACCGTACGTACGACAGGAACGTACGCCGAAGCCCCCGCTCCCGAAAGACGTCTTCGGGAAGCGGGGGCTTCGGCGTACGGGCGTGGCGGAGGCTACTTCGCCTCGGCCTTCTGGAGCTCGGCGAGCTCCTCGTCCGACTCCCGGCCCGGGGTCGGGAGGTTGAACTTGGTGATCGCGAAACGGAAGATCGCGTAGTAGACCACCGCGAAGCAGAGGCCGACCAGAACCAGCAGCCAGGGCTTCGACGCGATGCCGAGGTTCAGCAGGAAGTCGACCAGACCGGCCGAGAAGCCGAAGCCGTCCTTCATTCCGAGCGCCCAGGTCAGGGCCATCGACACACCGGTCAGTACCGCGTGGATCGCGTACAGCACCGGGGCGATGAACATGAAGGTGAACTCGATCGGCTCGGTCACGCCGGTGACGAACGAGGTGAGCGCGAGGGAGAACATCATGCCGCCGACGACCTTGCGGCGCTCGGGGCGGGCGCAGTGGACGATCGCGAGGCAGGCCGCCGGGAGGGCGAACATCATGATCGGGAAGAAGCCGGTCATGAACTGTCCGGCCGTGGGGTCGCCCTCCAGGAAGCGGGCGATGTCGCCGTTCTTGCCGTTGTACTCGCCCGCCTGGAACCACGGGAAGGAGTTCAGCAGGTGGTGCATGCCGACCGGGATCAGCGCACGGTTGGCGACACCGAAGATGCCCGCGCCGACCGCGCCGGAACCGACGAGCCACTCACCGAAGTTGTGCAGACCCGAGCCGAGGACCGGCCAGATCAGACCGAAGGCGATGCCGATGACCAGACCCGCGAAGGCCGAGAGGATCGGGACGAGGCGGCGGCCGCTGAAGAAGCCGGCCCAGTCGGGCAGCTTCGTCCGGTAGAACTTCTGGTAGAGCAGAGCCACGACGATGCCCATCACGACACCGCCGAGGACCTTGGCGTCCACCGGCGCCTCGGTCATGACGATCTTGCCGTCGACGACCTTGGCGATCTTGTCCAGGTTCGGGTCCGTGAACGTGGCCAGCACCTTCTGGAAGACCAGGTAGCCGACGACGGCCGCGAGCGCGGTGGAGCCGTCCGACTTCTTGGCGAAGCCGATCGCGATGCCGACGGCGAACAGCAGCGCCATGTTGTCGAGGAGCGCGCCACCGCCGGCGCTCATGTAGCCGGCGAGCTTCGTGATGAAGGTCGGGAACGACTCGCGGCCCAGCATGTCGTCATTGCCGAGGCGGACCAGGAGTGCGGCGGCCGGCAGCACGGCGACCGGCAGCATGATGCTGCGGCCGATGCGCTGCATGACGGCCATCACGCCGGCGCCCCTCTTCTTCTCGGCCGCGGGTGCGGTCTCAGCCGTGGTCATCAACTTCCTCCATGGGACACGGTGCCGCCCAGGTCGTTGATGCGGGGAGGCGGCGACTCGACAGACGCCGGCAGACAGCCGTGGTCTGGACCACTCAGTGGTGTAGACCAGTTTTAGCACGGTGAGGGTTAGATAAGGAACCTGCAATTCCCTGCTTATTCGCAGTAGCAGATCCGGCACGTTAGGTGACATGCCGAAGGCCCCCGGACCAGGTGGTCCGGGGGCCTTGTACGTGCCGTCCGCGCGGGGCTCGAAACCTCGCGGTCCTGCTGTTCGGCGCTACTTGGTGAGGTCCTGCTCGATCTCCTTCTCGATCTCCTCCGGTTCGCGCCCGGGTGTCTTGAGATCGAACTTGGTGATCGCGAAACGGAAGACCACGTAGTAGATCACCGCGAAGCACGCGCCGATCGGGATGATCAGCCAGGGTTTCGTATCCAGATGCCAGTTGACGACGTAGTCGATCAACCCGGCCGAGAAGCTGAACCCCGCGTGCACCCCCAGCAGCCAGGTGATGCCCATCGACGCCCCGGTGAGCACCGCGTGCACGCCGTACAGCAGCGGCGCGACGAACATGAACGAGAACTCGATCGGCTCCGTCACGCCCGTGACGAACGAGGTCAGCGCCACCGAGACCATCAGGCCCCCCACCTCCTTGCGGCGCTCGGGCCGCGCGCAGTGGGTGATGGCCAGGGCGGCGGCCGGCAGGCCGAACATCATGATCGGGAAGAAGCCCGAGGTGAACTGGCCGGCCGACGGGTCCCCGGCGAAGAACCGGGAGATGTCGCCCTGCACGGTCTGGCCGTCACCCCCGGTGAACTCGCCCGCCTGGAACCAGAAGAACGTGTTCAGGAACTGGTGCATGCCGATCGGGATCAGCAGCCTGTTCGCGAAGCCGAAGATCGCCGCACCCCAGGAGCCGAGGTCGATCAGCTGCTTGGAGAACCAGGTCAGCCCGTCGCCCACCGGCTGCCACAGCAGACCGAACAACACGCCGAGGACCACGCAGAGGAACGCCATCAGGATCGGCACCAGGCGCCGCCCGTTGAAGAACCCGAGCCAGTCGACCAGCTTGGTGCGGTGATAGCGCTGCCAGACGACCGCGGTCAGCAGCCCGATCAGGATGCCGCCGAGCACACCGGGGTTCTGCGGCTCACCGTCGGGCAGAGCCTCCGTCACGGTGCCGTCGATGGGGAACGCGGTCAGCACCCCCCGGTAGACCAGGAAGCCGACGACGGCCGCCAGCGCGGTGGAGCCGTCCGCCTTCTTCGCGAAGCCGATGGCGACGCCGATGCAGAACAACAGGGGGAGGCCGAGTTCGCCGTCGAGGATCGCGCCGCCGCCGTTGAGCAGGACCTTGGAGGTCTTGTCCCAGAAGGCGCCGTCCAGGTACGAGCTGAAGAGGTTGCCGAGGCTGACGAGCAGGCCGGCGGCGGGGAGGACGGCCACCGGGAGCTGAAGGCTCCGCCCGACCTTCTGCAGGCCCTGGACCGGTCCGTTCCACCATTTTTGCTGCGGTACCGCAGCGGCGCTCGAACTCATGGGCGTCCTCCCGGAACACTTCACGTTTGGCGGTCGTTGCAAACTGGTGTAGACCAGTTGCGTCACGGTCCGGGGTCCGTACCGAAGGCAGGGCGCCGGTGATCGTCATCTTTCGGGATCGTCCGGTTACCCGCCCGTGAAGTTGGGCCAACCGTGCGTTACCGTGACGAAACGGACCCGCAGCGGGCGGCTGTCTGCGCGCGAAACCAGGGAGAAGGACATGGCCACCAAGGCTGAGAAGATCGTCGCCGGGCTCGGCGGTATCGACAACATCGACGAGATCGAAGGCTGCATCACCCGCCTCCGCACCGAGGTCCACGACCCCAGCAAGGTCGACGAAGCCGCCCTCAAGGCCGCCGGCGCCCACGGCGTCGTCAAGATGGGCACCGCGATCCAGGTCGTCATCGGCACCGACGCGGACCCCATCGCCGCCGACATCGAAGACATGATGTGACCGGCTGACCCCGCGCCGGAAACCGCAGGCCCCGTCCCCCGCCGGAGGACGGGGCCGCGCCATGCCCCGACGCCCCCGCGCACGCGGTCCGCGGAGGCCGCCACCGTAGGTCCGCGGAGGCCGCCACCGCAGGTCTGCGGAGGCGGCGACCGCACCCGAACGGAGCCACCCCCGCCACCGGATAAAGTCGGGCCCATGTCTCGCATCGACGGCCGCACCCCCGAACAGCTCCGCCCCGTCACCATCGAACGCGGCTGGAGCAAGCACGCCGAGGGCTCAGTCCTCATCTCCTTCGGCGACACCAAAGTCTTCTGCACCGCCTCCGTCACCGAAGGCGTCCCGCGCTGGCGCAAGGGCAGCGGCGAAGGCTGGGTCACCGCCGAGTACTCCATGCTGCCCCGCTCCACCAACACCCGCGGCGACCGCGAGGCCGTACGCGGCAAGATCGGCGGACGCACCCACGAGATCAGCCGCCTGATCGGCCGTTCGCTGCGCGCCGTCATCGACTACAAGGCCCTCGGCGAGAACACCATCGTCCTGGACTGCGACGTCCTCCAGGCCGACGGCGGCACCCGCACGGCCGCCATCACCGGCGCCTACGTCGCCCTCGCCGACGCCGTCGCCTGGGCCCAGGGCAAGAAGATCGTCAAGGCCGGCCGCAAGCCGCTCACCGACACCGTCGCCGCCATCAGCGTCGGCATCGTCGACGGCACCCCGCTCCTCGACCTCTGCTACGAGGAGGACGTCCGCGCCGAGACCGACATGAACGTCGTCTGCACCGGGGACGGCCGCTTCGTCGAGGTCCAGGGCACCGCCGAGGGGGCACCCTTCGACCGCAAGGAACTCGGCGCGCTCCTCGACCTCGCCACCGCCGGCTGCGTCGACCTCGCCGCACTCCAGCGCGACGCACTCGCCCGCACCCAGGACGCGTAGCGACCCACCCTCCGCGGGTAAAGAAGCAACCAAATACGCACCACAGAGCGTCGTTACGGATACGGGCGCACGGGTCGAACCGTGCGTCCGTCCACGTAACGATCCCCGGGGAGGGACCGAACCATGGCTTCGCGCCGCCACCAACGCCTCGCACTCGCCACCGCCGCCACCCTGTTGACGCTGACCACGGCCGCGGGCTGCGCCGGTCTCGACAAGGCGCTCGACTGCGTCCGCACCGCCGACGCCATCGCCACCAGCGTCGGCAACCTCCAGAAGGCCGTCTCCAACGCCTCCGAGGACATCACCCAGGCCTCCGAGTCCCTGGACGAGATCGACCGCGAGCTGAAGAAGCTCGACGACTCCACGGACAACGCCGACCTCTCCAAGGCCGTCGACGACCTCCAGGCGGGCGTCACGGGTGTCCGCAAGTCCATCGAGGGCGGCGACGCCACCCCTGACATCACCCCGGTGACGGACGCTGCGACGGAGATCGGCAAGGTCTGCAGCCCCTGATCCCCGGAGCGGGACGGGGCGGAGGCGCGACCGGCCCGCCCCGCCCGTCACCCCGGCGGCGATAATCGCCCCATGAAGCGCCTGATCCTCGCCACCCGCAACGCCGGGAAAATCACCGAACTCCACGCCATCCTCGCCGACGCGGGCCTCGACCTCGACCTCGTCGGCGCGGACGCGTACCCCGACATCCCCGACGTCAAGGAGACCGGCGTCACCTTCGCCGAGAACGCGCTCCTCAAGGCCCACGCCCTGGCGAGCGCCACCGGCCTCCCGGCCGTCGCCGACGACTCGGGCCTCTGCGTGGACGTCCTCGGCGGCGCCCCCGGCATCTTCTCGGCCCGCTGGTCCGGCACCCACGGCGACGACGCGGCCAACCTGAACCTGCTCCTGGCCCAGCTCGGAGACATCGCCGACGAACACCGCGGCGCCTACTTCGCCTGCGCCGCCGCCCTTGCCCTCCCCGACGGCACGGAACGCGTGGTCGAGGGCCGCCTGAACGGCACCCTGCGCCACACCCCGTCCGGCACGGGCGGCTTCGGCTACGACCCGATCCTCCAGCCGGAGGGCGAAACCCGCACCTGCGCGGAGCTGACCCCGGCGGAGAAGAACGCGATCAGCCACCGGGGGAAGGCGTTCCGGGCGCTGGTGCCGGTGGTGCGGGAGTTGGCGGGGTGAGGCAGTGACAGAAACGGCCTGCGAACCAGTCTTCGGTTCGCAGGCCGTTCTCGGTGCGGCGGAAGGGATTCGAACCCTCAAGCCGTTTCACGGGCCACAGATCCTAAGTCTGCTGTGTCGCCAGTTGCACCACCGCCGCCAGACGCATGTCATCGTACCGGGCGGGTGGCGGTGCCGATGAGCGAGTTTCACGGATGTGTGAGCCGGCGTGCTCCCCCTCGGCACCAGGTGGTGGTGACGGCGTGGCAGTTCGGGCACAGCAGCCGAAGGTTCTCGGCGCGGTCATCACTCCGGTCCCCATTGATGTGGTCGATCTCCAGGGTCATGGGAGAGCCACACCAGACAGGCTCGGTCCCGCATGCGTCGCATTGCTCGGGTACGCCGATCTCGTGCAGGGACCGGCGTAACAGTGCGGTCTTCGTGCGATGCCTGCCAGGGTGTCTCACCAGCAATTCCTCGGGGCGTCTGGCGGGGGTCGGGCCCGGTCGGCCACGCTGGTGAGCCTGGCCGAGGAAGTGCGAGGTCGACAGGCCCTCTTCGGCGATCCACTGCCGTAGAAGGTTTCGTTGGTGCCCGTTCTCGCGGCGTCCGAGTTCGCGGAGCAGTGCCGCGAGGGAGCGTGAGGACGCCACGGCCTCACGGAGTCTGTCCTGCGAGGGGCGTGAAGCGATGGTGTCCGAGCCACAGCGGCTGAAATGAGAGACATCGATTCCGAAGTGGGCGAACCTTCTCAGCAGATGGCGGTGGAGCTGCGCGTAGGGGCGAGTGCCCAGGTGTGAGATGACTTCGCCGATGTCCGAGCAGCGCTCTGCGGCCTCGACCAGCCGCTCGCGGGTGTACAGCTGCCGCTGGTTCACGGGCTGCCACCCTGCCCGGCACGGCGGCCCTTGGCCCGGCCGCGATAGTTGTCCGTCGCCGAATGGCAGTTGGGACAGAGGAGCCGCAGATTCTCCAGGCGGTTGTCGCTCCACGTGCCGTTGATGTGGTCCACCTCCAGTGGGAGCGGCCGACCACGCCAGAGCGGTTCTGTTCCGCATCGGGCGCAGCGTTCCTCCACGCCGAGCGCTGCCATGGCGACCTTGAGGCGAGAGCTGGGGATGCGGCGAGGGTGTGGTCGGCGGTCATCCACCAGCAGGTCCTTGGGTGCAAGCCGACGCTGCTTCGTCCCGGCACGCGGCGGCCGGGCGAAGTGCGAGGTGTCGATGCCGTACGCCTTGATGCGCCTGCTGATGTTGCTGTGGTGACCCCCGACGGCCTCCAGTCCGAGACGGCGCAGCACCTCATAGACGCTCGCTGACGCGGCGACCACGGGCTCCAGGATGTCTTTGGTCCAGCGGGCGCCCTCTCGCTCGAAATGCTCCGTGGCTATGCCCATCCTCTTCATGCGTTCACGGACGTACCGCCGTGTCGGACTCTTCGGATCCACCCCCATCTTCGTCAGCGCCTCCGAGAGCGTCCGCGACGACGACGCCGCCTCCGCCAGCCGCTCCCGTGTGTACGGGCTGTTCCCCATGTGCTGCCCCTCCGTCCCGGCCGCGCGTTCGCGGCCTCGTACGGAGTAACGAACCGTTTATCGGACAGTCACGCCCGAAAATCGGGGAGGACGCGGAACGGCCCGTACCGCTCGCATCGAGCGGTACGGGCCGTCCCACCGAGGGGGCCGGAAGGGGCCGGGGTCAGAACTTCGGCTCCGGCGCCTGTGCCTGGACCAGTTCCGCCGCCTCCTCGTCCGTCTCGACCGACGGTGGGGAGCCGATCAGCGGCTGCTGGGCCGTCTCCTTCATGCAGGCGACCGCGATCAGGCCGACCAGGGCCGCCGCCATCGCGTAGTACGCGGGCATCAGGTTGGAGCCGGTCCAGCTGATCAGGGCCGTGATCACCAGCGGGGTCGTGCCGCCGAAGATCGACGCGGAGAGGTTGTAGCCGACGGACAGGGACCCGTAGCGGACGTTCGTCGGGAACAGGGCCGGGAGCGCCGCCGACATCGTGCCGAGCATGCAGACCAGGGAGAGGCCCAGCATCAGCATGCCGATGGTGATCGGGAGGATGCCGTCCACCCGGATGAGGAGGAACGCGGGGAGGGAGAGGAAGAGGAAGCCGAGCATCCCGGCCATCAGCAGCGGTTTGCGGCCGAAGCGGTCGGACAGTTTGCCGACCTGGCTGATGATCGTCATCAGGAACAGCATCACCGCCAGCAGGATCAGCAGGCCGTGGGTCTCGCTGTAGCCGAGCTCGTCGGAGAGGTACGTCGGCATGTACGACAGCAGCATGTAGTCGGTGATGTTGTACGCGCCGACCAGGCAGATGCAGAGGATCAGCGTCGGCCAGTACTGCCGGAAGATCTTCGCGAGGTCGCCCTTGGCCGTGGACTCGACGCCGTCCGCCGCCTCGCTCGCGTGTGCCGTGCCGCCCTCCAGCTTCTGGAAGGCCGGGGTCTCGTCCAGGCGCAGTCGCAGGTAGAGGCCGACCAGGCCCAGCGGGCCCGCGACGAGGAACGGGATCCTCCACCCCCAGGCCTCCATCTGCGCGTCGGTCAGGAGGGCGTACAGGGCCGTCACGAGGCCTGCGGCGCCGACGTAGCCGGCCAGGGTGCCGAACTCCAGGAAGCTGCCGAAGAAGCCGCGTCGTTTGTCGGGGGCGTACTCGGCGATGAACGTCGAGGCGCCGCCGTACTCACCGCCCGTCGAGAAGCCCTGGAGCATCCGGAAGAAGATCAGCAGGACCGCGGCCCAGACGCCGATCGTGTCGTGCGAGGGGATCAGGCCGATCGCGAACGTGCCGACGGCCATCAGGATCATCGTCAGCGCGAGGACCTTCTTGCGGCCGACCTTGTCGCCCATCGGGCCGAAGAACATGCCGCCGAGCGGCCGTACGAGGAAGGCCACCGCGAAGGTCGCGAAGGAGGAGAGGAGCTGCGTGGTCTCGTTCCCGGACGGGAAGAAGACCTGCCCGATCGTCACGGCCAGGTAGGAGTAGATCCCGAAGTCGAACCACTCCATGGCGTTGCCCAGGGAGGCGGCCTTCACGGCCCGCTTGACCGCCGCGTCGTCCGTAACTGTGATGTCCGTCCGGCGCAGCCGCGGGTTCCGCCGTTTCCGGATGGCCCGGAAGAGCGTGGGGTGGCGCTTGACCGCTTCGGGGTCGGCCGCCTGGTGGGGGTCGGGGGCCGCCATGGCCGGGTCCTTTCCTCGGAGTGTGTTCCAGGAAAAGCTTCTGCGCAGTCATGGCGGTCGCAAACCGACTTCGTGGGCCGATGCGATCTCCCTCACATGATCTGAACACGTTCTCCGGACTGCCGCCGGTCGGAATCGCCGTAATTGCCGGAATCATGTGAGGGGTGGCCCGGGGCCGGCGCCCCGGGCGGCGGACGTCAGATGCCCAGATCCCTGATGATCTTCGCGACGTGGCCGGTCGCCTTCACGTTGTAGAAAGCGTGCTCGATCTTGCCGTCCTCGTCGACGACGACGGTGGAACGGATCACGCCCGTCACCACTTTGCCGTAGAGCTTCTTCTCGCCGAAGGCGCCGTAGGCCTCCAAAGTTTCCTTGGCCGGGTCGCCCACCAGGGTGACCTTGAGGTTCTCCGTGTCGCGGAACTTCGCGAGCTTCTCCGGCTTGTCGGGGGAGACGCCGATGACGTCGTACCCGGCGCTCGTCAGGAGGTCGAGGTTGTCCGTGAAGTCGCAGGCCTGCTTGGTGCATCCGGGGGTAAGCGCGGCGGGGTAGAAGTACACGATGACCTTGCGGCCCTTGTGGTCCGCGAGCGAGACCTCGTTGCCGTCGGCGTCGGGAAGGGTGAAGGCGGGAGCGGTGTCGCCGGGCTTCAGTCGCTCGCTCATGTGGTTCTCCTCGGGTGGTGCGCGGGTCGGACGGGACCGAGGGTAATAGGGGTGCCGCCGGGTGTGCGGGGGTTCGAGCTGACAGACTGTCGATGAAGGTTCAGACGAAGGTTTACCGGACGACGACCACGGAGGCGGCGCAGTGTCGGATGCCAGGACCCCTGCGCAGATCGAGGCGGACATCATCAGCAGGCGCGAGCAGCTCGCTGTGGTGCTCGACGAGATCGGGGTGCGGGTACACCCGAAGACGATCATCGGAGACGCCAAGGCGAAGGCGGCCCAGTCCGTGGACCGGACGGCCGGCCGTGCCTTCGTCGCGGTGAACCGCTCGGTGTCGGAGGTGAAGGCGCAGTTCGTCGCGGAGGACGGCTCCCCGCGGTTGGAGCGGGTGATTCCCGTGGCTCTGCTGGTGGTCGGTGTGGTGGGGCTCCTCACCGTGTCCGGGCGTCGCCGCAAGTGACCGGCGGCGGTCGGTGCGCGTCCGGTGGCGTTCGGCACCCGGAGGCGTACGGCCCGGGGCCCGGCAGGTAGGTTGCGGGCGTGAGCGACAACACCCACGAGGGCCATCGCGGCGCCACCGGCTCCGCCGACGACGACAAGTTGCCCATCCGGATGCTGCACGACCGGGTGCTGGTGCGGAACGACGCGTCCGAGGGTGAGCGGCGCTCCGGCGGCGGCATCCTGATTCCGGCGACGGCCGCGGTGGGCCGGCGCCTCGCCTGGGCCGTCGTCGTCGCGGTCGGTCAGAACGTGCGGACGGTGGAGCCCGGCGACCGGGTGCTGTACGACCCCGAGGACCGTGCCGAGGTCGAGGTGCGGGGCGTGGCGTACGTCCTGATGCGGGAGCGCGATCTGCACGCGGTGGCCGCCGACCGGTTCGAGGGTTCGGTGGATTCGACCGGGTTGTATCTGTAGGACCCGGTGCGGTTCGGGGCCTGCCGTTCGGGACCCGGTGCTGTTCAGGGCCTGGTGACCGGTGTCACCAGGCCCTTTCTCTGTTTTTTGCTACGTTGGGACCACCCCGACGAGACGCGCCGTACCGGGCCGGTAAAGACGACGCACCCGTTTCTGTTCACGTGGTTCGTCGTCGGAGGTGCCAGTCATGGCGTGGGTTCTGTTGATCATTGCCGGTGTGATCGAAGTGGGCTGGTCGATCGGGATGAAGTACACCGAGGGGTTCACCCGGCTGTGGCCGAGCGTGTTCACCGGCCTCGGGATCGTGGCGAGCATGGTGTTGCTGTCCCATGCGGCGAAGACGCTGCCGATCGGTACGGCGTACGGGGTGTGGGTCGGTATCGGTGCGGCCGGTGCGGCGATCGTGGGCATGGTCGCGCTGAACGAGCCGGCGACCGCTGCCCGGATCTTCTTCGTCTGTCTGCTGCTGGTGGCCGTGGTCGGCCTGAAGGCGACCTCCGGGCACTGACGTACGGGCCTCCTGTGGGCCCCGGTCACAGCGGGCGGTCGCCGGAGGGGGCGGGCCCGCGAACGCCCTCGATGAGGCCTCAGCCGGTCCCGCTGTCCCCGTTCCCTCCGCTGTCGCCGTCCCCGCCGGTGCCGCCGGTGCTCCCTGTTTCTCCGGAGCCGCCGTCGGCGCCGGCGGTGCCGTTCGTCCCGCTGTTCGCTCCGCCGTCCGTGCCGCCCGTCCCGCCGGTGTCCGTGCCGGACGTGGGCGGGCTGCTGCGGGCCGGGTCGCTCTCCGTGGTGCCGGAGGGGCCGGTGGTGGGTTCCGACGAGGAGGACGGGTCCGTGCTGCCGTCGGGGTCCTCGTCGAGCGGGGGTTCGTCCTCCTCGTCGGAGCCGGGTGCCGTCTCCAGGTCGAACTCCTGGACCGGGGAGGAGCGCAGCGCCGCCTCCGTGTAGGCGGCCCAGGTCTCGGCCGGGGCGCCGCCGCCGTTGACGCGGGGCAGGCCGAGGGCTCCGTACAGCGGGGTCTGGGCGCCCGTGTCCGGGTTCTGGCCCATCACGGCGACGACGGTCGCGAGGTCCGGGGTGTACCCGGCGAACCAGGCGGCCCGGTCCTCCTCCGCGGTGCCGGTCTTGCCCACGGCGGGGCGGCCCACGGCCTGGGCCGCCGTGCCGGTGCCGCCCTCCACGACGCTGCGCAGCACGGCGGTGGTGGTGTCGGCGGCCTCGCGGCTGACGGCCTGGTCGGTCGTGCGCTCGGGCAGTTCGATCTCCGCGCCGTCCTTGGTGACCTTCTCGACGAGGACGTGCCGGCCGTGCCGGCCGTGGTCGGCGAGGGTGGCGTACGCCTCGGTCATGTCCAGGACGCTGGCGTTGGCGGTGCCGAGCGCGATGGAGGGGGAGGCGGTGAGGTCGGGGGTGTCGGCGGGGATGCCGAGGGCGACCGCGGTGTCCCGGACCTTTCCGGGGCCGACGTCCTGGGCCATCTGCGCGTAGACGGAGTTGACGGACTTGTCGGTGGCGGTGCGCACGGTGATGTCGCCGTAGTCGACGTCGTCCTCGTTGGCGGGGGAGTAGTCGGTGGGGCCCTGCACGCCGACGACCATGCGTTTGTTGGCGCCGTCGTAGACGGTGTTGGGCGTGATGCGTTCGCCGTCCTGGGTGGTGGAGTCGTTGACGACGGCGGAGGTGAGGACGAACGGTTTGAAGACGGAGCCGACCTGGTAGTCGCGGCGGGTCGCGTTGCTGACGTACTGCTTCGTGTAGTCGATGCCGCCGTACAGGGCGACGACCTCGCCGGTGGCGGGGACGATCGAGGCCCCGCCGACGCGAACGTTGCGGTCGGCCTTGCGTTCGGCGCTGGTCCTGGACGTCACGTTGGTGTCGACGGCCTTGACGAAGGCGTCCTGTTTGGCCTTGTCGAGGGTCGTGGTGATGCGGTAGCCGCCGGTGGCGAGGGTCTTCTCGTCGAGGATGCCGCGCCGGTCGAGGTGGTCCCCGACGGCCTGCACGATGTAGCCGCGCTGTCCCGAGAGCCCGGTCGACGGTCTGGCCTCGCCGGGGGTGGGGAACTTCGTCGTCGCCCGTTCGGCCGCATCGAGCCAGCGCTCCTTGACCATGCCGTCCAGGACGTAGTTCCAGCGGTCCCGGGCGGCGGGTTCGTTGTCGGGGTGGGCGACGACGTCGTAGGCGCTGGGGGCGTTCAGGAGGGAGGCGAGGTAGGCGCCCTCGGCGGTGGTGAGGTCCTCGACGTTCTTGCCGTAGTACGCCTGGGCGGCGGCCTGGATGCCGTAGGCGTTGCGCCCGAAGTAGCTGGTGTTGAGGTAGCCCTCGAAGATCTGGTCCTTGGTCTCCTCCCGGTTGAGCTTGACCGCGATGAAGAACTCCTTGGCCTTGCGCAGGACGGTCCGCTCCTGGCCGAGGTAGTAGTTCTTCACGTACTGCTGGGTGATCGTCGAGCCGCCCTGCTTGCCCTTGCCGGTCACGGTGTTCCAGCCGGCCCGGACCATCGCCTTCACGTCCACGGCGCGATCGGAGTAGAAGTCCCGGTCCTCGGCGGCCAGTACGGCGTGCTGGACGGTCGCGGGGACCTGGGAGAGCCTGACCTTCTCCCGGTTCACGTCGCCGTCCCGGGCGATGACGCTGCCGTCGCTGTAGAGGTAGACGTTGGACTGGGCGGTGGCCGCGGCGTTGGCGGCCGGGATGTCGACGAACTGGTATCCGGCGACGAATCCGCCGATGAGGAGGAGGGCGAGGCCGAGGACGGTGCCGAGGGTCATCCGCCAGGTGGGGATGACACGCCGCCAGCCGGTGCGCCGCTGCCTGCCGTTCTTCCGGTTCTTCCGGTTCTTCCCGCTGTTCCCCGGCGGCTCTCCCCGGTGGTTCCCGGGTACGGCCGCCGCGCCCGAGGGGTCGCGGGGGGCCCAGTGCTGTGACTCGTCGCTCATGTCCGTGGGGCTCCTCGGGCGTGGTCAGTTCTCCCATAGTGCCCGTTTCGCCCGAAAACCTTCGGTTCTCCTTGGTTCGTTCCCTCCACCGGTCGTCACCGCCGCCCCGAAAACACGGTCGCGGGGGCCGGGGCGCCTGCACTAGGCTCGTGCGCTTTGGTGTCGGGAGCCGGTGGTGGCGGGGGAGAGGGGACGACGTGCGGCTCTATGCGGTGGTGGCGGGGGGTGCGTTCCGGCGCTACGCCACCTACCGGACGGCTACGGCCGCGGGGGTGTTCACCAACACGGTCTTCGGCTTCATCGTGGCGTACACCTACATCGCCCTGTGGGACGCACGTCCGCAGCTCGGCGGGTACGACACGTCCCAGGCGCTGACCTACGTGTGGCTCGGGCAGGCCCTGCTGATGGCCTGCGCCATGATGGGCGGCGGTTTCGAGGACGAGTTGGCGGAGCGTATCCGTACGGGGGACATCGCCATCGACCTGTACCGTCCGGTCGACCTCCAGCTGTGGTGGCTGGCGGGGGACCTGGGCCGGGCGGCGTTCCATCTGCTGGGGCGTGGTGTCGTACCGATGTTCCTGGGGGCGCTCGCCTTCGATCTGGCGCTCCCGGGATCGCTGTGGACCTGGCCGGCGTTCTTCGTCTCGGTGTTCCTGGGTGTGGTGGTCAGCTTCGCGCTGCGCTATCTGGTCGCGATGTCGGCGTTCTGGCTGATGGACGGGGCGGGCGCGATGCGGATCGTGTCGCTGGCCGGGCTCTTCTTCTCCGGGATGCTGCTGCCGCTGAACCTGTTCCCCGGGCTGCTGGGGGAGGTGGCGCGGATGCTGCCGTGGTCCTCGCTGCTCCAGGTCCCGGCCGATGTGTTCCTCGGCAAGCACACGGGGTGGGGGCTGGTGGAGGCGTACGCGTTCCAGGGCGGCTGGGCGGTGGTGCTGCTGCTGGCGGGCCGTCTGCTGCAGACCGCGGCGACCAGGAGGGTGGTGGTGCAGGGTGGCTGAGAGCGCGGTGCGGACGGACGGGAAGGGCCGGGCGGAAGCGGAGCGCCGGGCGGCGGAGGCCTTCCCGTTCCCGGAGCGGCCCCGGCTGCTGGAGGGCGTCCGGGCGTACGGGCTGATCATGGCCATGTGGGTGCGCTCGACGATGGCCTACCGGGCCTCGTTCGCCATGACGGTGTTCGGGGACTTCGCGGTGACGGCCTTCGACTTCGTGACGATCATGCTGATGTTCACGCACGTCGACGCGCTGGGCGGCTACACCCTGCCCGAGATCGCCCTGCTGTACGGGCTGTCGGCCACCGCGTTCGGGCTGTGCGATCTGCTGCTGGGCTCGATGGACCGGGTGGGCCGCCGGGTCCGGGACGGGACGCTCGACACCCTGCTGGTGCGGCCGGTCCCGGTGCTGGCGCAGGTCGCGGCGGACCGGTTCGCGCTGCGCCGGCTGGGGCGGATCACGCAGGGGCTGCTGGTCCTCGGCTACGCGCTGGTCTCCCTGGACATCGCGTGGACGCCGCTGAAGGTGCTGATGCTGCCGATGATGGTGGTGAGCGGTGCGGCGATCTTCGGGGCGATCTTCGTCGCGGGGGCGGCGTTCCAGTTCGTCGCGCAGGACGCCTCGGAGGTGCAGAACTCCTTCACGTACGGCGGGACGACGCTGCTCCAGTACCCGCCCACGATCTTCGCGAAGGACCTCGTGCGCGGGGTGACGTTCGTGGTGCCGCTGGCCTTCGTCAGCTGGCTGCCCGCGCTGTACGTGCTGGACCGGGAGTACCCGGTCGACCTGCCGGAGTGGGTGGCGTTCCTGCCGCCGCTGGTGGCGGTGGCCTGCTGGGCGCTGGCGGGGATCGCGTGGCGGGCGGGGCTGCGGGCGTACCGGAGCACGGGCAGTTGAGCGGGAATGATCACGGAGGAGGGTACGGGCATGGGTGAGGGCACGGGCACGGGCGTGGAGACGACCACGGCCAAAGGCACAGGCACGGCCACAGGCACAGGTGTGGGCACGAGCCCGGCCCCGGCCACGGGCGGGACCGGCGACGGCTTCATCACCCTCGACGGCGTCGAGAAGGTCTTCCAGGTCCGCCGCCGCACCGGAGTGCTGCGCCGCGAGCGCCGCGAGGTGCGGGCGGTGGACGGCATCAGCTTTCAGGTCGCCCGCGGCGAGATGGTCGGCTACATCGGCCCGAACGGGGCCGGGAAGTCGACCACGATCAAGATGCTGACGGGCATCCTCACCCCGAGCGGCGGCCGGCTGCGGGTCGCGGGCATCGACCCCTCCCGCGAACGTACGCGCCTGGCGCACCGCATCGGTGTCGTCTTCGGCCAGCGGACCACCCTCTGGTGGGACCTGCCGCTGCGCGACTCGTACCGGCTGATGCACCGCATGTACCGGATCCCCGACCGGCGTTACCGGGAGAACCTGGACCGCTGCGTCGAACTCCTCGATCTGGCAGAGCTGTTGGACGTGCCCGTACGGCAGCTCTCGCTGGGGCAGCGGATGCGCGGCGACATCGCGGCGGCGTTGCTGCACGATCCGGAGGTGCTCTATCTGGACGAGCCGACGATCGGCCTCGATGTGATCTCCAAGGCCAAGGTGCGGCAGTTCCTGAAGGAGTTGAACACCGAGCGCGGGACGACGGTCCTGCTGACGACGCACGACCTCACCGACATCGAGCAGTTGTGCAGCCGGGTGATGGTGATCGACCATGGCCGTCTGATGTACGACGGTTCGCTGGCGGGCCTCCACGAGGTGGGGGAGAGCGAACGCATGCTCGTGGTGGACCTGGAGAGCGAACTCCCCCCGATCGTCCTGGAGTCGGAGGGGGTGGGCGGCGGGCCGGCGC
>NZ_JAAXYC010000155.1 GCF_018619185.1 Streptomyces sp. McG3
ACGACCGGCCGGTGAGCGTGTCGGCCTCGCGCAGCCGCTCGAAGGTCCCCTCGAAGACGATGTGACCGCCGTCGGAACCGTCGCGTGCCGTGTGCTCCGTCAACACGATGACGTGCCGGGCCCCCGCGATTCGTCCGCCCGCCGTACGTGAAGGTGAGGCGTTCCGGGTCCGGCGCGATCTGCCGTACGTGAAGGTGTGGCGCCCGGTCCGTCGCGTCCCGCAGTGCGTGAAGGTGAGGCGTTCCGGGTCCGGCGCGATCTGCCGTGCGTGAAGGTGAGGCGCCCGGTCCGTCGCGTCCCGCCGTGCGTGAAGGTGAGGCGTCCCGGTCCGGTGCGCGCTATCGGCCCCGTGCCGCCTCGCGCGCCCCGCTCCCGCTCAGGCCTTCGGCGTCAGCGTCAGCAGGGTGACCTCGGGCGGGCAGGCGAAGCGGACCGGGGTGTAGCGGTTGGTGCCGCAGCCCGCGGAGACGTGGAGGTAGGCGCGCCGGTCGCCGACCGTGTGGCTGGACAGGCCCTTGACCCGGTCGGTGTCCAGGTCGCAGTTGGTGACCAGGGCCCCGTAGAACGGGATGCACAGCTGTCCGCCGTGCGTGTGGCCCGCCAGGATCAGGGGGTAGCCGTCGGCCGTGAAGGCGTCCAGGGAGCGCAGGTACGGGGCGTGGACGACGCCGATGGAGAGGTCGGCGCCGCTCGTGGGGCCGCCCTGGACCTGGGCGTAACGGTCCCGCTTGATGTGCGGGTCGTCCAGACCGGTGAACCCCAGCTCCAGGCCGTCCAGCTTGAGCCGGCCCCGCGTGTTCGACAGGTTCAGCCAGCCCGCCTCGTCGAAGGCGTCGCGCATCGGTTCCCACGGGTTGTGGACGACGCCGACCGCGGGGGCGTTGCCGTTGAGGCCGTGCTTGCCGCGGGCCTTCTCCAGGAGGTAGCGCGCGGGGTTGCGGAGCTTGGGGCCGTAGTAGTCGTTGGAGCCGAAGACGTACACCCCCGGGAACTCCATCAGCGGGCCGAGCGCGTCGAGCACCTCGGGCACGGCCTCCGGGTCGGAGAGGTTGTCACCGGTGTTCACGACGAAGTCGGGGCGCAGGCCGGCGAGCGACTGGAGCCAGGCGCGCTTCTTGCCTTGACCGCTCACCATGTGGATGTCGGAGACCTGGAGCACGCGCAACGGGCGCGCCCCGTGCGGGAGCACGGGAACGGTGACCCGTCGCAGGCGGAACGAGCGGGCCTCGAACCCGGCGGCGTAGGCGAGTCCGGCGGCGCCGAGCGCCGCGCCGACTGCCGTGACTTTCAGGGGTACTCCGTAGCGTGCGCGCATGTGCCCATCGTCGCAGAAGCGGAACCATGAGCGGAAAGCCGGTGGGGCGGCCGGAAAACCCGTGGGCGGCCCCGGCCCCGTACCTGTCACAATCGCGGCATGACCACGCTCAAGTCCAAGCTCAAGGAAGACCTCCACACGGCCATGAAGGCGCGTGACGAGCTGACCTCGTCCACCCTTCGGCTCACCCTCACCGCGATCACCAAGGAAGAGGTCAGCGGCAAGTCGGCGCGCGAGCTCTCCGACGACGAGGTGCAGAAGGTGATCGCCAAGGAGGCGAAGAAGCGCCGTGAGGCGGCCGAGGCCTTCGCCCAGGGCGGCCGGACCGAGCAGGCCGAGCGGGAGAAGGCGGAGGGCGAGCTGCTCGACGGCTACCTGCCCAAGCAGCTCTCCGACGACGAGCTGAACGCGATCGTGACGTCCGCCGTCGAGGAGGCGAAGGCCGCCGGGGCCGAGGGGCCGCGGGCGATGGGCGCCGTCATGAAGATCGTCAATCCGAAGGTAGCCGGGCTCGCCGAGGGCGGCCGGGTCGCCGCCGCGGTGAAGAAGCTCCTCGCCGGCTGAGGCACGGAGCAGACGGAGCAGACGGAGCAGACGGAGAAAAGGGTGGGCGCCCCGGTCCAGAACCGGGGCGCCCACCCTTTTCTCCGTCTGCTGTCCGGGTGCGGGCGGCAGGGGTACGGATACGGGTCAGGGGCCGTTCTGGCCTCGCCCGCCGCCACCGCCCGTTCCGCCGATCACGCCGTCCGGGAGTTCGATGCCGGGGAACCGGTTGCCGTCGTCGCCGGGCTTGGCGTCGTCGCGGTCCTCCTCGTCGCGGCCGCGGTCCCGGTCGCCCTTCTCCTCGTCCTTGTCCTTCTTCTCCTTGCCCCGGGGGACGGCGACCGGGTTGAACCCGGGGGTCTCCGCCGCGTCCAGGGCTCCGGTCATCGCGATGCGCCAGATCGGACCGGGCAGGCAGCCGCCGCAGACCTTGTCGTAGTACTGGCCGCCGATGGTGACACCGAACATCGAGCTCTTCTCGCCGACGTCGTCACCGACCCACACCGCGGTGGAGAGGTTCGGCGTGTACCCGACGAACCAGGCGTCCTTGCGGTCGTTGGTCGTACCGGTCTTGCCCGCGTTGTCCCGGTCGTTGAGTCCGGCCTGCGTACCGGTGCCGTCCTCCACGACGCCCTTGAGCATCTGGTTGATCGTGTCCGCGGTCTTCTCGCTCATCGCCCGCGAGCAGGACGTCTTCGGCACGGAGATCTTCTTGCCCTGCGGGTCCTTGATGGACTCGATGGCGATCGGCGTGCAGTAGGTGCCCCGGTTGGCGAACGCGGCGTAGGCGCCGGCCATCGAGAGCGGGGTGCTCACCTCGCCGCCGAGGGTGATCGAGGGGTACTCGCCGACCTTCTTGCCGTCGCCGCGCTCGTAGCCGACCTTCTTGGCCATCTCCACGGTCTCGCAGAGGCCGGCCTTCTGCTCCAGCAGCGCGAAGTAGGTGTTGATGGACTTGCCGAGCGCGCTCGTCATGTCCCAGGTGCCCTTTTCGGACTCCAGCTCGTTCTGCAGGGCCCAGTCCGCGTAACCGGCCGGGGAGCCGCTGCAGTTCCGGAAGTCCCGCTCCTTGAGCGTCATCTTCCAGTCCGTCGAGAACGACGTCGCCGGGCTGATGCCCTTCTCCAGCGCCGCGGCGGCGGTGAACGGCTTGAAGGTCGAGCCGACCTGGAAGCCGTACGTGCTGCCGCCCATCTTGTTGCTGACGGCGAGGTTCAGCACGGTCTCGTTCTGCTTCTGGTCCAGGCCGTACGGGCGGGACTGGCCCATGGAGAGGATCTTGCCGCTGCCCGGCTGGACCTGCACCACGGACGCCGCGAACTTGTCGTCCTTGTTGACCTTCGCGGTGGCGGCCTCGTTGGCCGCCTCCTGCGCGCGCGGGTCCAGCGTGGTCCGGATGGTCAGACCGCCGAGGTTCCAGAGCTTGGCCCGGTCCTCGTCGGTCTTGCCGAAGGCGGGGTCGGTGAGGATCGTCTTGCGGACGTAGTCGCAGAAGAAGCCGGAGCCGCTGACGGCGGTGATGCAGCCGTTCTTCGGCCGGGAGACCTTCAGCTTGATGGGCGTATCCATGGCCTTGTCGGCCTCGGCCTGCGAGATGCTCTTGACCGCGGCCATCCGTGCCAGCACGGTGTTGCGGCGCTTGGTCGCCTCTTCCGTGTCGTTGACCGGGTCGTAGCGGCTCGGCGACTGGACGATGCCGGCGAGCAGCGCGGCCTCCTCCACCTTGAGGTCCTTGGCGTGCTTGGAGAAGTAGCGCTGGGAGGCGGCCTCGACGCCGTACGCCTGCTGTCCGAAGAACGTGATGTTGAGGTAGTTCTCCAGGATCTTCTTCTTGCCGAGCTCCTCCTCGACCTGGATCGCGTACTTCAGCTCGCGGACCTTGCGGCCGAGCGTCTGCTGCGTGGCCTCGGCGACCTTCTCCGGGTCGTCGCCCGCCTCCTCGACGAAGACGTTCTTCACGTACTGCTGGGTGAGGGTCGAGGCGCCCTGCGCCGCCCCGCCCGCCTGCACGTTGCGGTTCATCGCGCGGAGGATGCCCTTGAGGTCGACCGCGCCGTGCTCGTAGAAGCGGGAGTCCTCGATCGCGATGATCGCTGCCTGCATGTGCGGCGAGATGTCCTTGAGCGGGACGACCGTGCGGTCGCGGGAGTACACCGTGGCGATGGTGCCGCCGTCGCGGTCCTGGATCGTGGTCCGCTGACTGAGCGGTGGAGTCTTGAGGTTGGAGGGGATCTCGTCGAATCCTTCGACCGTCCCCTTGGCGGCGAGCCCCAGCGCTCCGGCTGCGGGCAGCGCGATGCCTGCCAGGACAGCTCCGGAGAGCGCGGCGACACCGAGGAACTTGGCGGCCTGCTGGGTCGTGGTGAGACCCCCGCCCGAGCGCTTCTTTGGCATAGGGGGCAGCCTAATCCGTCGTGATGAACGTGTCGCAGGAGCAGGGGCCTCTCGGAGCGTTCGGGTACCGGACCGTGACATCCGGACGGTCAACCGCGACGTTCGGACGGGGCAACCGCGAGGTTCGGACGGGTCGGCCGTCACGTCCGCATGGATCTGCCGTGACATCCGGACGGTCTGCCGTGACATCCGAGCGGGCCGGCCGTGGCGTCCGAATGGGCCGGGCACGCCTGTCCTACGAGGCCTGCCGCGGGCTTCCGGCGAGAGCGAGCCGGGCGTCGTGACACGGGCGCGCGGACGCCGAGCGCCTACGTTCTCATTCGCCGGACAGACGGAGAGGCCTTGGCCTAAGCTGCTCTCAACTGTCACAGCAGACTGGTTCCGTATCAAGCCCCCTGCAATCCCATGCGCATCTTCTGGTCATTCTTCACCTGGCGGATGAGCAACCGCATTGTTCTTCACGTAGCCATCGAGGCGCTCCCGAAATCGCCCTGTATGTCGCGAGAAGTCCCTTGCAACTTGAGTGCACTGTCCCCTTTTCGCGGAGATAGTCGCGCATGTCCTCGGCTCACTCCCCTGGGTGATCTGCCGCATACGCATAGTCCGTTCGGACCATTCAAGATTGGGCCCGAAGGGGGTGTTGTGCTGTCCCCCCCTTCCGTAACGTCCTCAACTGGCAGCGGTGAATATGCCGCTACCGCCGTGGGGGAGCCTCGATTCGGGAGAGGACGGCGCCGGCATGGGCTGGGTAACCGACTGGAGTGCGCAGGCAGCCTGCCGCACTACCGATCCGGATGAACTGTTCGTACAAGGGGCAGCGCAGAACAGGGCCAAGGCGGTGTGCACCGGATGTCCGGTGCGGACCGAGTGCCTGGCCGATGCGCTCGACAATCGCGTCGAATTCGGCGTGTGGGGTGGAATGACGGAGCGGGAGCGCCGCGCACTGCTGCGGCGTCGGCCCACCGTCACGTCGTGGCGCCGACTGCTGGAGACCGCGCGCAGCGAATACGAGCGGTCCACCGGTGTCCTGCCCGGAGTCATCGGGCTGGAGGACGAGGAGCTGCACGAGACGTACGCGGCCGTCGGGTAGGCGTCGGGACCGCTGACCGGCCCGTGTGTCATCAGGTCCGGTGGGTGGTTTCTACGCCGCTCCGGCAGGGGTCGGAGCGGCGCCGTCGGCCAGGCGGTCGCCGATGGCCCGGAGGCCGTTCAGGTCGTGTACGTCGCCGGGCAGCGCTGCCACGGCCGTCACCGGCACCTCCGGGTGCAGCGCGGTGAAGCGGTCGCGGGTGCGGTGCTCGCGGGCGACGACCTGCATGCGCTCGGCGTGCAGACGCAGCAGACCCGCCGTCAGTTCCTCGACGCCCACGGCCTCGTCGGCGGTCGCACCGGCAGAGCCGGCCGCGTCCGCGGGGCTCGTCGGGTCGTCCTGGGTGGTCGCCTCGTCCTGGGTGGTCGCGGATGTCGCGATGCTCTCGTGGGGCGGGTCGTTCTCCGTCGTGTCCTGGTGCTCGGCTGCGGGCTCGGGGCCGGACGCCTGCCCGGCCCTGGGGGAGAGGGGCGGCTCGGTCGGTCCGGAAGCGGTGACCGCCGGGTCGGGGGCTTCCCGGTCACCAAAGCCAGCTTTCCCGGCCCTCTGATCCACAATGCGGCTGTCGTCAAGATTTTCTGCGGCGGCCAGTGCCTGCTCGGCGGAGAGCCGCGAAGCCTCGCTGCCGTGCACGCGGTTGAGGACCAGACCGGCCAGCGGCATCTTCTCGGCGGCCAGCCGCTCCACGAAGTAGGCGGCCTCGCGCAGCGCGTCCTGCTCCGGCGTCGCCACCACGAGAAAGGCCGTGCCGGGTGCCTGGAGCAGCTGGTACGTGGCGTCCGCGCGGCTGCGGAAGCCGCCGAACATGGTGTCCATCGCGGCGACGAACGTCTGGACGTCCCGCAGGAACTGACCCCCGAGCAGCTTGCCCAGCGTTCCGCTCATCATCGACATGCCGACGTTGAGGAACTTCATCCCGGCCCGGCCGCCCACCTTCGCGGGCGCCATCAGCAACCGGATGAACTTCCCGTCGAGGAACGACCCGAGCCGCTTCGGCGCGTCCAGGAAGTCCAGCGCGGAGCGCGAGGGAGGGGTGTCGACGATGATCAGGTCCCACTCGTCGCGCGCCCGCAACTGCCCGAGCTTCTCCATCGCCATGTACTCCTGCGTACCGGCGAACCCGGCCGACAGGGACTGGTAGAAGGGGTTCTCCAGGATCGCCCTGGCCCGTTCGGCGTCCGCGTGGGCCTCGACGGTCTCGTCGAAGGTCCGCTTCATGTCCAGCATCATGGCGTGCAGTTCGCCCTGGCCGTCGATGCCGTCGACCCGCCTCGGCACGTTGTCCAGCCGGTCGATGCCCATGGACTGGGCGAGCCGGCGGGCCGGGTCGATGGTGAGGACGACGACCTTCCGGCCGCGCTCGGCGGCCCGTACGCCCAGGGCGGCGGCGGTCGTGGTCTTGCCGACCCCGCCGGAGCCGCAGCACACGACGATCCGGATGCCCGGGTCGTCCAGCAGCGCGTCCGTGTCCAGCCCCGCCGCGGACGGGTCCCCACCGACTGTGTCCGCCGTCATGCGTCTCCCTCTTCCCCCGCGCCCTGCTTGCGGAGCTCCGTGGCCAGGTCGTGCAGCGCGGCGAGGTCCACCCCGTCGCCGATCAGCGGGAGCTCCGCCGTCGGCAGGCCGAGGCCGGCCAGCACCGCGCGCTGCTCCCGCTCCAGGCCGACCCGCTCGGCGTGCTCGGCCGCCTGCTCGACCAAGGGCCGCACCAGGGCGGCGGAACCGGTCACTCCGGCCCGGGTCAGCGCTTTGGCGATCTCCTTGCGACGGCCGCCCGCGGCGGTGCGCAGGGCGTCCTCGTCGAGCAGATGCGGGCGGACCATGTTCACGAAGACGCTGCCCACGGGCAGTTCGGCGGCGCGCAGCTCGGCGATGCCGTCCGCGGTCTCCTGGACCGGCATCTCCTCCAGGAGGGTCACGAGATGGACCGCGGTCTGCGGGGACTTCAGGACCCGCATCACGGCCTGGGCCTGGTTGTGTATGGGGCCGATCCGGGCCAGCCCGGCGACCTCGTCGTTGACGTTCAGGAAGCGGGTGATCCGGCCGGTCGGCGGGGCGTCCATGATCACGTGGTCGTAGACGAACCGGCCCTGCTTGTCCTTGCGGCGTACGGCTTCGCACGCCTTGCCGGTCAGCAGGACGTCCCGGACGCCGGGCGCGATGGTGGTGGCGAAGTCGATCGCGCCGAGCTTCTTCAGCGCCCGGCCGGCGCTGCCGAGCTTGTAGAACATCTGGAGGTAGTCGAGGAGCGCGCGTTCGGCGTCGATCGCCAGCGCGTACACCTCGCCGCCGCCCGGCGCGACGGCGATCTTGCGCTCCTCGTAGGGGAGCGCGTCGGAACCGAAGAGCTGGGCGATGCCCTGCCTGCCCTCGACCTCGACGAGGAGGGTGCGCCTGCCCTCGGTCGCGAGGGCGAGCGCGAGGGCGGCGGCGACCGTGGTCTTACCGGTGCCGCCCTTGCCGCTGACGACCTGGAACCTGCTCACGTATTCGAGCCTAACCAGTCCGGCCCCGGGCTACGCACGGGACCGTGCGTGCCAGGCGTTACAGTCGGGCCCATGACCAAGTGGGAATACGCGACCGTGCCGCTTCTCGTGCACGCGACCAAGCAGATTCTGGACACCTGGGGCGAGGACGGCTGGGAGCTGGTCCAGGTCGTTCCCGGCCCGAACAACCCCGAGCAGCTCGTGGCCTACCTGAAGCGGGAGAAGGCCTAGTGGCGGGCGCCGTCGAGGCGCGGCTCGCCGAGCTCGGCCTGACCCTGCCCGCCGTCGTGCCGCCGCTGGCCTCGTACCAGCCGGCCGTAAGGTCCGGGGTGTACGTGTACACCTCGGGCCAGCTGCCGATGGTGGACGGCAAGCTCGCCGTCACCGGCAAGGTCGGCGCCGAGGTCACGCCGGACGAGGCGAAGGAGCTCGCGAAGACCTGCGCGCTCAACGCGCTCGCCGCCGTGAAGTCGGTCGCCGGCGACCTGGACCGGATCGAGCGCGTCGTGAAGGTCGTGGGCTTCGTCGCCTCGGCCTCCGACTTCACCGGCCAGCCCGCCGTGATCAACGGCGCCAGCGAGCTGCTGGGCGCGGTCCTCGGGGACAAGGGCGTGCACGCCCGCAGCGCCGTGGGCGTCGCCGTGCTGCCGTTGGACGCACCGGTCGAGGTCGAGGTCCAGGTGGAGCTCGCCGACGCCTGAGAATCCCTTCTCGCGCTGCCTTTCGATCCCGTCCGGTCCCCGCGACCGGGCGGGATCGTGTGTGTACGGGGCAGGCCGTACGTGTACGGGGCAGGTCGGGCGTGTACGGGGTATGCCGGGCGTACGGGGCGTGCCGGGTCACCGCGACGGTCAGGGAGCCCTCGAACATCGGCGCGGTTCCGGATAGCCTCCGGCCATGTCCCAAGGTCAGTGGTACCCCCCGGAATGGCCCGATCGGATCCGGGCCCTCGCCGCCGGTGAGCTGACGGCCGTGACACCCCGGCGGGCCGCCACCGTGATGCTGCTCCGCGATCCGGGCGGACCCGAGGCGGGCGGGCCTGTCGTGCACATGCTTCGCCGCCGGACCTCCATGGCCTTCGCCGGGGGCGCGTACGCCTATCCGGGTGGCGGGGTCGATCCGCGCGACGACGACCGGCTGATCGGGTGGGCCGGGCCCCCGCTGGAGCACTGGGCCGCGCGGCTCGGCGTGGCGACGGTCACCGAGGCGCAGGCCGTCGTCTGCGCGGCGGTGCGCGAGATGTTCGAGGAGGCGGGCGTCCTCCTCGCCGGGCCGACCGCCCGGGCCGTGGTCGGCGACACGACCGGGGACGACTGGGAGGCCGACCGGGAGGCGCTGGTCGCCCGGGAGCTGTCCTTCGCGGAGTTCCTGGACCGGCGCGGCCTGGTGCTGCGCTCGGACCTGCTGGGCGCCTGGGCGCGCTGGATCACGCCGGAGTTCGAACCGCGCCGGTACGACACCTGGTTCTTCGTCGCCGCGCTCCCCGAGGGGCAGCGCACCCGGGACGTCTCCACCGAGGCCGACCGCACGGTGTGGATCGCCCCCGCCGACGCGGCCCGCCGCTACGACCGGGGCGAGCTGCTGATGATGCCGCCCACCGTGACCACGCTGCGGGCCCTCGCGCCGTACAGGACGGCCGCCGAGGCGCTCGGGGCGGCCGACGGGCAGGACATGACCCCGGTCCTCGCGCAGGCCCGTCTGGAGGGCGGCGAACTGGTGCTGAGCTGGCCGGGGCACGATGAGTTCACCAAGCACGTACCCGCGGCGGGCGCAGGAGGCGGTGCCGCATGAGCGATGCGGCCGCTCTGCCAGGACAGCCGCGCGGAACCGTGGCCTCCGGCCCCGCGACCACCCGCACGGTCAACATCCTCGCGCCCAACCCGTCCGCGATGACGCTCGACGGGACGAACACCTGGATCGTGGCCGAGCCCGGCTCCCGGCTCGCGGTCGTCATCGATCCCGGGCCGCTCGACGACGTACACCTGCGGGCCGTGATCGAGGCGGTGGAGCGGTCCGGGCGGCGCGTGGGCCTCACGCTGCTCACCCATGGCCACCCCGACCACGCGGAGGGCGCGGGCCGGTTCGCGGAGCTGACGGGGACGAAGGTGCGGGCCCTGGACGCCGCGCTGCGGCTGGGCGACGAGGGCCTCGCGGCGGGCGACGTGATCACCACCGGCGGCCTGGAGCTGCGGGTCGTACCGACGCCCGGGCACACCGCGGACTCGCTCTCGTTCCATCTGCCCGCCGACCGGGCGGTGCTGACGGGCGACACGATCCTCGGCCGCGGCACGACGATGGTCGCGCACCCGGACGGGCGGCTGGGCGACTACCTGGACTCGCTCAGGCGGCTGCGGTCGCTGACGGTCGACGACGGCGTCCACACGGTGCTGCCGGGCCACGGCCCGGTGCTGGAGGACGCGCAGGGGGCGGTGGAGTTCTACCTGGCCCACCGCGCTCACCGGCTCGCCCAGGTGGAGACGGCGGTGGAGGCCGGGCACCGTACGCCGTCGGAGGTGGTGGCGACGGTGTACGCCGACGTGGACCGCTCCCTGTGGCCGGCCGCCGAGCTGTCGGTGCGGGCGCAGCTGGAGTACCTGACCGAGCACGGGCTGATCCAGAGCTGATCCGGCCCCCGCGCGGCGAAGGGCCCCGCCGACGGACGTACCGGAGTGCGTACTCCGGTACATGACCCGGTCGGCGGGGCCCTTCGCGTACGGGATCGGGGTCAGCGCGAACGCTTCGCCAGCCGCTCCACGTCCAGCAGGATGACCGCACGGGCCTCCAGGCGCAGCCAGCCGCGGCCCGCGAAGTCCGCGAGCGCCTTGTTGACCGTCTCGCGGGAGGCGCCGACCAGCTGGGCCAGCTCCTCCTGGGTGAGGTCGTGCACGACGTGGATGCCCTCCTCGGACTGGACGCCGAAGCGGCGCGACAGGTCCAGGAGGGCGCGGGCGACACGGCCCGGCACGTCGGAGAAGACCAGGTCGGACATCTGGTCGTTGGTCTTGCGCAGCCGGCGGGCGACCGCGCGCAGCAGCGCGGTGGCCACCTCGGGCCGGGCGTTCAGCCAGGGCTGCAGGTCGCCGTGGCCGAGGCCGAGGAGCTTGACCTCCGTCAGCGCGGAGGCGGTCGCCGTACGCGGGCCGGGGTCGAAGAGCGACAGCTCCCCGATCAGCTCGCCGGGGCCGAGCACGGCCAGCATGTTCTCGCGCCCGTCGGGCGAGGTGCGGTGGAGCTTCACCTTGCCCTCGGTGACCACGTACAGGCGGTCACCCTGGTCGCCCTCGTGGAACAGCGCGTCTCCGCGCGCGAGGGTCACCTCACTCATCGAGGCGCGGAGCTCCGCGGCCTGCTCATCATCGAGCGCCGCGAAAAGCGGGGCGCGCCGCAGAACGTCGTCCACGAGTTCTCTCCTTGTCGGCCTGTTCAGGGAACCGTGGTCCCCATCATGCCGGACGGTAAAACAGTGCGATCAATCACAAACCAGTTTGACGCACGGGAGTGCCGGTCCCTACGGCAGGGGGCCGATCGGGGGTGGATATGCCGTGACAGCGGTGGTTGTCGGTGCCTGGCTCTAGGCTGGCCGGGTGTCCAGAACGCCGGGGAGAGCGCAGGCCAAGGGGGCTGACGGGGTCCTGAAGGGCGACGATTCCGCTGTGGGCGAACAGCCCCGGCCGCGCCCGGAGAATGCCGCGAATGGCTCCCTCGGAGAGGCGCACGGCTCCCCCCGAGAGCCGGGGAAGCCGCTCCGGAAGTCGGCCAGGAGGTCCGCAGTGTCATCGTCGTCATCGTCAACGCCCGGTAAGTCCGGTAAGTCCGGCAAACCTGGCAAAACCGGCACGGCTGCCACGGCCGCAGCGGCCACCACCACGGCGCGAACGGCGGCCACGGCCAAGGCGGTCAAGGCGCCGAAGGCGGAGTCGCACCTCGCGATGGTCCGCCGGGCGCGCCGGATCAACCGCGAGCTCGCCGAGGTCTATCCGTACGCCCACCCCGAGCTGGACTTCCGTAACCCCTTCGAGCTCCTCGTGGCCACGGTTCTCTCCGCCCAGACCACGGACCTGAGGGTCAACCAGACCACCCCCGCGCTCTTCGCCGCCTACCCCACCCCCGAGGACATGGCGGCGGCCGTGCCGGAGGAGATGGAGGAGATCATCCGGCCGACCGGGTTCTTCCGGGCCAAGACCAAGTCGCTGCTCGGCCTCTCGGCCGCCCTCCGGGACGAGTTCGGCGGCGAGGTCCCGGGGCGGCTGGAGGACCTGGTGAAGCTGCCCGGCGTCGGCCGCAAGACCGCCAACGTGGTCCTGGGCAACGCCTTCGGCGTCCCCGGCATCACCGTCGACACACACTTCGGGCGTCTGGTGCGGCGCTGGAAGTGGACCGACGAGGAGGACCCGGTGAAGGTCGAGGCGGTCGTCGCCGGGATCTTCCCCAAGAGCGAGTGGACGATGCTCTCGCACCGGGTGGTGTTCCACGGCCGCCGGATCTGCCACGCCCGCAAGCCCGCCTGCGGTGCCTGCCCCATCGCCCCGCTCTGCCCTTCGTACGGAGAGGGCGAGACCGATCCGGAGAAGGCCGGGAAGCTCCTCAAGTACGAGATGGGCGGCTATCCGGGCCAGCGGCTCAGCCCGCCCGCCGACTACCCGGGAAAGCCCGCGCCCGCGCTCGGGGCGGGGTGAGGGCGACGCCCCCCGCGCACGGCCCCCGCACCTTCACCACTCAGGACGGAACGGCTCGGAACGAAATGGCCGATGACAGGCGTTGTGAATCGACGGGGGTGCCCATGACGCACACGCACACACACGGCGCGACGCACGCCGGGAACGACCTCGCCGAGGGGCCGGGTCACCTCGGCGACGGCCGTGCTTCCGACCCGGCCGTCGCCGTCACCACGGACGGCCTGCCCGCGTGGCTCGACCCTGTCGCCGCCGCCGCGCGCAGCGTCCGGCCGCAGCAGCTCAGCCGCTTCCTGCCGCCCGAGAGCGGGGCGGGCCGGCAGTCCGCCGTCCTGGTCCTGTTCGGCGAGGGGGAGCGCGGACCCGAGTTGCTGCTGATGGAGCGTTCCGGGACCCTGCGCTCCCACGCGGGGCAGCCGTCCTTCCCCGGCGGCGCGCTGGACCCCGAGGACGGCGACCAGGCCACCACCGGGCCCCTGCGGGCGGCGCTGCGGGAGGCCGAGGAGGAGACCGGGCTCGACCCCCGGGGCGTACAGCTCTTCGGCGTGCTGCCCCGCCTCTACATCCCGGTCAGCAGCTTCGTCGTGACGCCCGTGCTCGGCTGGTGGCGCGCGCCCAGCCCGGTCGGGGTGGTCGATCCGGCCGAGACGGCTCGGGTCTTCACGGTCCCCGTGGCGGATCTCACGGACCCCGCGAACCGGGCCACGGCCATCCACCCGAGCGGGCACAGCGGCCCGGCATTTCTGGTCGAATCGGCCCTGGTCTGGGGCTTCACCGCCGGAGTGATCGACCGGATCGTGCACTACGCGGGATGGGAACGCCCCTGGGACAGGGCCAGACAGGTGCCGCTCGACTGGCGCGCATGACACGCTGGCTGTCCTGCTGCGCTGTTCCGGGCCCGGCCCGGACCCCGTCACCACCGACGGGCCAGGTGACGAAACTGCGAGGCTACAGACGGTGAACGTGCTGGACATCCTGCTGCTGCTGGCTGCCGTGTGGTTCGCGGTCATCGGCTATCGCCAGGGTTTCGTCGTCGGCATCCTGTCGGTGATCGGCTTCCTCGGGGGCGGTCTCGTCGCCGTCTACCTGCTGCCGGTCATCTGGGACCGGTTGACCGAGGACGCCGAGGTCTCCACCGCCGTCGCCATCGGCGCGGTCGTCATCGTGATCGTCTGCGCCTCGGTCGGCCAGGCCTTCACCACCCATCTGGGCAACAGACTCCGCCGGTACATCACGTGGTCGCCCGCGCGCGCCCTGGACGCCACCGGCGGCGCCCTGGTCAATGTGGTGGCCATGCTGCTGGTGGCCTGGATGATCGGTCTGCTGCTGGCGGGCACCTCACTGCCGACCCTCGGCAAGGAGGTCCGCAGCTCCTCGGTGCTGCTCGGGGTCGACCGGGTGATGCCGGAGCAGGCGCCCAGCTGGTTCCAGGACTTCTCCTCCGTCCTGGCGCAGAACGGCTTCCCGCAGGTCTTCAGCCCGTTCGCCAACGAACCGATCACCGAGGTCAAGGCCCCGGACCCGGCCCTCGTGGGCAGCCCGGTGGCCGCCCGCGCCAAGAAGTCGATCGTCAAGGTCGTGGGCACGGCCCCGAGCTGCGGCAAGGTCCTCGAAGGCACCGGCTTCGTCTTCTCCGAGCGCCGGGTGATGACCAACGCCCATGTGGTCGGCGGCGTGGAGGAGCCCACCGTGCAGATCGGCGGCGAAGGCCGGCTGTACGACGCGAAGGTCGTCCTCTACGACTGGCAGCGCGACATCGCGGTCCTGGACGTCCCCGATCTCCGGGCCAGGCCACTGCAGTTCACCGGCCCGGACGACGACGCGGAGACCGGCGACAGCGCGATCGTCGCGGGCTTCCCCGAGAACGGCGCGTACGACGTGCGCTCGGCCCGCGTCCGCGCCCGCATCGACGCCGACGGCCCGGACATCTACCACCGGGGCACGGTGCGTCGCGATGTGTACTCGCTCTACGCGACGGTGCGCCAGGGCAACTCGGGCGGCCCGCTGCTCACTCCGGACGGAAAGGTGTACGGAGTGGTGTTCGCCAAGTCGCTCGACGACCCGGACACCGGCTACGCGCTGACGGCCGACGAGATCCGCGAGGACATCGAGATCGGCCGCGAGGCCAACCAGCAGGTCGACAGCCAGGGCTGCGCCCTTTAGGCCCTGTCGTCCAACTGCCGCCCGCCCTCCGGGCGACAACGGCAGTCTGACGACAGGACCCGGGGCGCAGCCGGCGGATCGTCAGTTACGGGGGTGTCGGAGCCGGGCCGAGACCCAGCGGGCCCGGCGGCGGAGGATGCGCGGAATCCCGAGACGGGAACGGTGAAGGTCATGCACTTCGTGCACCCGGCCCCGGGGGCCGCCCCCCTCATGAGTGCTCACACCGGCTGACGCGGTGGAGCGGCGGTTGCGTGCTTCGTCAGTGAAGTCGTGCGTCCAGCCCATACCCCGACGTCTGCCCGTGTCCCAAGGTCGGTAATCGTGCGCGAGTCAGCCAATTGGCCTATGCGGCAGGCAAGTGGCTGTTCGTCGGACACGCGTGCCCGTGACGGGCGGGGGGCTACCGGTCGGGCTCGGGGTCCTTGAGCCAGTTGATGAGTTCGGTGGAGAAGCCGATCGGATCCTCCTCGTGCGGAAAGTGCCCGACACCGTCGAAAAGTCGCCACCGGTAGGGCGCCTCGACGTACTGGCCGGACCCGGCCGAACTACGGGTGCGGACCGCCGGATCGAGCGACCCGTGCAGGTGCAGCGTGGGTACCCGGACCGGACGCTTCATCCGCCGGTTGAACTGGATCCCGTCCGGACGCGCCATCGACCGCACCATCCAGCGGTACGGCTCGATCGAGCAGTGGGCGGTGGAGGGGATGCTCATGGCCCGCCGGTAGACGTCCAGGGTCTCCTCGTCGGGGAACTCCGGGGTGCGGGGGCCCGCCCAGTCCTGGATGAGGCTCCCGACCAGCGCCGCGTCGTCCGCGAGGAGCTGACGCTCCGGCAGCCACGGGCGCTGGAAGCCCCAGACGTACGAACCGGCCCGCGACTGCGCGAAGTCGGACAGCATCGACGAGCGCCAGCGGCGCGGGTGCGGCATGGAGGAGACGGCGAGCCGGCGGACCAGCTTGGGCCGCATCACGGCGGCCGTCCAGGCGAGGTAGCCGCCGAGGTCGTGGCCGACCAGGGCCGCGTCGGGCTCACCGAGGGAGCGGATCACCCCGGTGACGTCGAGGGCCAGGTTGGCGGGGTCGTAACCGCGCGGTGTGCGGTCGCTGCCGCCCACCCCGCGCAGGTCCATCGCGACCGCCCGGAACCCCGCGTCGGCGAGCGCGGTCAGCTGGTGGCGCCAGGTCCACCAGAACTGCGGGAAGCCGTGCAGCAGGAGCACCAGCGGCCCCTCGCCCATCTCAGCGATGTGGAACCGCGCACCGTTGGCCGCCACGTCGCGGTGGGTCCAGGGGCCGTCGAGGCGCACCGGGCCCCCGGCGGCGGCCCGGCCCGCGGGGCTCATGGCCGGTTCGGCCGGGGCTGCCGAACCCTCCGGGGCCACCGGACCCGTCGGGCCGAATGCGCTGGAATCGGGAACCGTCATGTGGATGAGCGTGCCACAGCGTCGGCCTTGCCCTTACCGGAGTCCGCGCCGGAGCCGCTTTCGATGCTCTTCTTCGCCAGGGAGCTGCCGGAACGTTCGATGATCGCGTCGGCCGCGATCGACGGGCGCGGGTGCGGCTTGGCCTTCTGCAGCACGGCGGCGGTCTGCTTGGCGGAGGCGATGGACTTCTCCGGCGGCTTGATCTTCTTGAACTTCCGCAGACCGATGAATCCGATCAGGGCGGCCAGGAGGATGAAGGCGCCCGCCACGATCAGGAAGGACCACGCCAGGCCCAGGCCCAGGTTGTGGATCCCGTACGCGGCCGCGAAGCTCAGCATCGGCATCGTGAACAGCAGCAGCACGCCCGCGGCGATGAACGCCGCGCTGCCGATCGCCCCGCGCTTGACGTCCTGCCGGACCTCCGCCTTGGCCAGGGCGATCTCGTCGTGCACCAGCGCGGACATCTCGGCCGTCGCCGAGGCGACCAGCTGCCCGATGCTGCGGTCCGCACTGCCCGCGTAGTTGCCGGGGTCGCTCATCCCTGACTCCCTCTCCGTCTTCGACACATCCGATGTCAGATCATGCCGGACTGTTCGGCTTGTTGCGCGCTGCCCCCGCCCGTTCTTCGGCGAGACGGCGGTGTTCTGCCGCCTTCCGCTCGTGGATGGCGGCCATCCGCAGGTGATATTCCGGATCATCCTGCTCGTAGACGTCGGGTACCCCGGATTCGTCCTCGTCCAGCTCCTCGGCCGCGATCAGTGCCCGGTACTTGCGTACCCGGACCTTGAGGAGCACACAGGCGAGCAGGGCAGCGATCAGCGAGCCGAGCAGGACGGCGGCCTTGATCTCGTTGACCATCTCCGGATCGCCCTCGAAGGCGAGCTCGCCGATGAGCAGGGAGACGGTGAACCCGATGCCGGCGAGTGAGGCGACCGCGAAGACGTCGGCCCAGGCCAGGTCCTTGTTCAGCTCCGCCCTGGTGAAGCGCGCGGCGAGGTAGGTGCCGCCGAAGATGCCGACGGTCTTGCCGACGACGAGGCCGAGGACGACGCCGAGCGTTTCGGGCCGGGTGAAGACGCCGGCCAGCGCCTCGCCGTTCAGCGCGACCCCGGCCGAGAACAGGGCGAACAGCGGGACGGCGACCCCGGCGGACAGCGGGCGGACCAGGTGTTCGATGTGCTCGCCGGGGGAGTGCTTCTCGCCCTCGCGACGGGTGCAGCGCAGCATCAGGCCCATCGCGACACCGGCGATGGTGGCGTGGATGCCGCTGTTGTACATCAGGCCCCAGATGACCAGGGCGAGCGGAACGTAGACGTACCAGCCGCGGACGTCGAAGCGGAGGAGGAAGTGGAAGACGACCAGGCCGAGGACGGCCCCGCCCAGCGCCAGGAAGTTCAGGTCCGAGGTGAAGAACACCGCGATGATCAGGATCGCGAAGAGGTCGTCGACGACGGCCAGGGTGAGCAGGAAGGCCCGCAGCGCGGACGGCAGCGAGGTGCCGATGACGGCGAGGACGGCGAGCGCGAAGGCGATGTCGGTGGCGGTGGGGACCGCCCATCCCTTCATGGAACCGTCGCCGAGGTACGTGGTGAGCGCGTAGACGAGGGCGGGCACCGCCATGCCGCACAGGGCGGCCACCACGGGGAGGGCCGCGGCCTTGGGATCGCGGAGTTCGCCCGCGACCAGTTCGCGCTTGAGCTCGACGCCGGCGACGAAGAAGAAGACGGCGAGCAGTCCGTCCGCCGCCCAGTGCGCCACGGAGAGGTCCAGTCCGAGGCTGCCGACGCCGAAGTGGAAGTCGCTGACCGCTTCGTACGAGCCGCCGAAGGTGTTCGCCCAGACGAGCGCGGCCACCGCCGCCACCAGCAGCAGCACACCGCCGACCGTCTCGGTACGGAGGGCCTCCGCCACGTAGTTCCGCTCGGGGAGCGAGAGCCTGCCGAGCAGCGGGCGCCGGGGC